>CAMGDG010000064.1 GCA_946041635.1 uncultured Clostridia bacterium | reverse complement strand
TGTCCTTTGTAAATGCGTATTTGAACAATCGTATCACCCAATAAAACGGCAGTAAAAACGGATATTTTTTAAGTATGGGAAACCGAAGCTTCATATGGTGCATATTCGGGAAAACAGTGCTGAAAATTCGGTAAGCCTTTGATTTTTGAGAAACTGCGGTTTTTGACGCCTCGTTAGCATTATTAACGGGAGGGCCTAAAACTATGTAGTTTTCCATAATGTTGAGGTCATCGTCATATTCCTCGCCGTCGAACATACACAGGCAAAGACGCTGTATTTTAGAAGCAAAACCGTCAATACCCAGCGCTTTAAACTGCTCGGTAATGTATTCAAAATCAAGCTGTTCATAAAGCTTTTTTTCCATTAAATATAAGTCCATAACAGGGCGGAAGCAGGAGCCTGCCTCCAAATAATGCTCGGCAAGGTGAGAGAGCGTGTAAACATACAAATCATTGTATGTCATCTTGTATTCATTGCTTGCGGTACTTTCCGCCTTGTTCCAAACATCGCAGAAATATTCGTGCATAAAATATCCCTCTTGGAAGAGTGATTTGTGAAGCTCAATTGTAAGACAAGGTTCTTTTATGAAAATAATATCCTTGCCGTTGTCCAATTTCTGATAAAAACCGTGGGACAAAACAATATCGCGGCACTTATCCATATCTTTTTCTCGGACAAGAATATCCATATCGACCATAAACCGCATTTCCGGTACAGGATAAAGGGATTTCAGGTGAGAGCCTTTCAAAAGCATAAAATCTGCGCCGTTTTTTGAAAATTCACATTTGATAAAATCGGTTTCTTCCTGCTGTGACGCCTCACGCATAAGCCCTGCCATATACGATTTTTCAAGCTTATTCAGTATTTCATCAGGCAGAGTGACAGCGCCGCTTTTTACGGCAAGATACAAAATGCTCTGCACCGCATTACGAACGGCTAATTTATACAGCATAGCGGTGTCAACGGTTTCAGGGCATAAAGGTACAGGGCGGCCGCATATGGAGGAGCCGACTAAATCGAGAAAATATTTTTTTGTTTCTGTAACTTTCTGCATTATTTAAACACCTTGCGTGAGATATAAAGTATGTATTTTCGAATAGGCAAAACAAGCATCCACAGCTTGCTGTAAAGCATATACCCGAAATCGTCTGTCTTTATTTCTTTACCCTTGCGGTTAACGATTTTAACAACTGCGATAATGTGCCTTTGTAGAATTCCGTATTCTTTTTTCCATTGATTGTCGCCGCAAAGAATATAACCCTTTTCGTTTTTGCCTACAATCCTGTGCAGTACAAAATGACCGTCGTCACGGCGATAAAAAATAATATCGCCTTTTTTCACGGTATGAGCTTTTTTAATCAGCACCGTATCTCTGCCCTGAACCAAAAGCGGCAGCATGCTTGTGCCCGTTATGGGCAGTTCAACAGTACCGCCTGCGTCAAGACTTTCTTGAATTGCGGGATAAAGCTCTTCAAGCGAGACTCTTTTTTTGTTTTTGTTATCCATAAAATCTTACCTCACCTGAATTATAATAAAACTTAGGGGTAAAGTCAATTTGAATTGCTCTTTTTTAATGAATTCCACGCATTGAAAACAGCCGCCCCCACAATTACGCAATATCCTATAATACTAAAATAATCGGGCATTTCGTGAAAAACAATAAAGCTTATCGCCGTTGTAAAAATAATTTGAGAGTAATCGTAAACGGAAATTTCCTTTGCAGGCGCTTTTGCATATGCCGCCGTAATGAAAAACTGACCGCCGCAGGCGCAAAGCCCTGCAAAAAGCAGGTACAAAAGCTGGATTATTGTCATCGGCTTGTAGCCTACGATTAGACCGGGGAGAGTGACCACACAGGAGAAAAGAGAGAATACAAATATTATAACAGGCCCTTTTATGCCGTTTTGGGAAAGCTTTCTCACATAGGTATATGCAAGACCTGCACCCATTCCGCCTAAAAATCCTAACAATGCGGGAAGCGCCTCCATTGAGAAAGAGGGCTTCATAATAAGCAATGAGCCGAGGAAAGCCGCCGTAACTGCCGCCGCCTGACGAAAAGAGGCTTTTTCTTTCAAAATGAATATTGAAAAAATAACAGCAAAGAAAGGGGAGAGCTTGTTAAGCATTGAAGCGTCCGCAATATTCATATGGCTTATGGCATAAAAATTGCAAAGTATCCCCACGGTGCCTGCTGCCGAACGGATAAATAGATACAGTATGTTTTTCCCTCTCGGCATTTCCCACATATGATTTTTTGAAATCAGTATCACAGCAAAAACAACCGCAACCGCATTTCTGAAAAAGCTTTTCTGCATTATGGGCAAATCGCCTGAAAGCTTAACAAATAAATTCATCAAGGCAAAGAAAAATGCGGAAAGGATAATATATGCAATTCCTTTTGTTTTATCGTTTTTAAACATTTCTTTCACCACTCTTATATTGTACCACATAATAATGCCCATAACAAGACAAATAAAAAAGAGAAGCCTTGAATAATCAAGACTTCTCAAAATTTTAAATTAGGTAATTATTTATTTTTGTTTGAATCTTCAAATTCAACCTTACCCATATTTTCAGCCGCACCGGAAAGAGCGTCGGCAGACTCTTCTTCACCTGTGCCCATCTTACCGCCGTTTACAACAAGGTTTGTAATAATGCCGAAGATGAGAGCGGTTGCAAGAGAAGTGATTGTGAGAAGCGGACCGCCTGTTGCGGAGTTTGTACCGAAGTTGAGAGCAAGACCGCCGATACCTGTAACAAGTATTGCACTTACAACAAAGAGGTTCTTATTGTTGCCGAGGTCAACCTTTCTGAGCATCTGCAAACCGGATACTGCGATGAAGCCGTAAAGAGCAACACAAGCGCCGCCCATTACACATTTGGGAATGGAGTTGATAAGAGCAACGAAAGGTGTGATGAAAGAAAGAATCATACAGCCGAAGGCAGCGGTAACAATTGAAACGATTGAAGCGTTTCCCGTGATAGCAACACAGCCGATTGATTCGCCGTATGTTGTGTTTGCGGCACCGCCGAAGATACCGCCTACGATTGAGCCGAGACCGTCACCGATAAGGGTTTTGTCAAGACCGGGCTCTGTAATAAGGTCTCTGTTGATGATAGAGCTTAAATTCTTGTGGTCGGCAATGTGCTGTGCAAGCTCAACAACAGCAATCGGAACGAATGTCATTGCAATGTTGCCCAGCGCACCTGCGTTAATGGGAAGAACTCCCTCGGGATGCTCTGTAATTGCCTTCAAGAATGTGAATTTGGGATAATCAACTATTGAAGTGAGCCCAAAGGGAACAAAAGCCTCTTTGAAAGCGTCAAAGCTCAAAACTTGAAGTGAGGGAACATCTGCAGCAATACCGATTAAGGTGAATACAAGAGCAAGAATGTAGCCTGCACCTACGCCGATAATGAAGGGGATAAGGCGAAGTGTTTTTGAACCCTTAACTGAAACAAGTACGATTGTAAGGAAGGTTACGGCACCGATGAGGATTGTCAGAAGGCTGTAATCGCTTCCGCCGTTGCCTGACATCCAAGAGGTAGCAGTACCTGAAAGTGAAAGTCCGATTAAGGTAACGATGGGTCCTATGATTACTGCGGGCATAAGCTTGTTAACCCACTTTGAGCCAACCAGCTTGATAATAACAGCAAGAAGAACATAAACAAGACCTGCAAAGGCAATTCCTATAAGCACGCCCCAGTATCCGTAATTCATACCGATAACGGAAGCGTAAGCACCGAGGAAGGTGAAAGAAGAACCTAAGAAAACAGGACTTTTACGCTTTGTGCAAACAATGTAAACGAGAGTTCCGATACCTGCGCCGAAAAGAGCCGCGGCAGGGTCAAAGCTTAAAGTCTGACCGTTGCTCATAGCAAAGGTGGACATCAAGATTGGAACAAGCAGCGTTGCTGCCATGATTGCAATCATCTGCTGGAAAGCAAAGACGATTGTTTTACCGAACTTGGGACGGTCGCCGATGTCATAAATGAGTTTCATTCTGATACTCCTCCTAAATTTTTCGCCGCAATGCAATAAAAAAGCCTTGCCAATATTGGCAAGGCTAATATGCAACATAGAATAGTCCTGTTTTAAATATGCCACACATTCATCTTGCCGATATCTCTGTATCGAATTTAAAGATTGCCGCGTTATCCCGTGTAGTATATCATAAATAATCGTTTTTTGTCAATAAAATTCTTAAAAAGACGAGAAATATTTTATTCACCGAGGAAAGAGGGAAGTGCGTCGATTTCGTTTTCCGTAAAAACCCTTATTCCCGATTCCGAAAAAAGCCTTGCGGTTACGCCGTCACCGGCAGTTTTACTGCCTGTAAAAGTGCCGTCATAAATAATGCCCTTTCCGCAGGAGGGACTGTTGGCTTTCAGTACGGCAACATCTGCGCCTGCGGTTTTTGCAATATACAGCGCAGTTTGTGCGCCTTTGGTATATTCCGTTGTAACATCTTTTCCCGCATTTGAAATTACCTTGTCGCCGCAGATTTCCGCAGGATTTCTCGGTGTTGCAAGCCCTCCGAGCTGTTCGGGACAAACGGGAATAAGCGTGTGCTCCTTTGCGAGAGCAAGCAGTTCTTCACATTTGCAGTTGTCGCCCTTATAGCGGCAGTCACAGCCCATAAGGCACGCACTTACAATAATTTTTGCCATATCATTCACCTTTTTTACTGTTTATTACCTTACAAATATCAACGCCTGTTTTGCCGTCTGTTGCATCGATATTAACTTTTATAACCTCCGAAAGAGAGGTTGGGATGTTTTTTCCCACATAATCGGGACGAATCGGCAATTCTCTGTGCCCTCGGTCAACTAAAACCGCAAGACGGATTTTACCCGGTCTGCCCAAGGAAAACAGTGCGTCTATTGCCGCCCGTGCCGTGCGCCCCGTGTAGAGCACATCGTCCACAAGCACAACCTCTTTGCCGTTTATATCACCGTCGATTTTTGTATCTCCTACTTTCGGCGATTCGTCAATCTTTTCAAGGTCGTCACGGTAAAATGTAATGTCAAGAGAGCCTACGGGAACGGATACCTTGCTGTTTTTCTCAATGTTTTTGGCGATTATCTTTGCAATGGGTACTCCTCTTGTGCGGATTCCCACCAATATAACATTTGATAAATCCGAGCATTTTTCAACAATTTCATAAGAAATACGCATTAAAGCTCTGCCCACAGCCGCATCGTCAAGTACCTGAACCTTTGTTTCAAGGCGGTTAGTATTGCTCTCCATAAAAACACCTCTTCCGAGCCCAAATTATACCATGAGCAAAATTTTATGTCAACCGAAGCACAGAGTAATTTTTTGTTGTTAACACACTTGTCAATAACGGTAAAATATGCTATTATTGAAAAAACAGTTTAAAAATGAGGGAACGATATGGAAGACTTTACAAAAAATGTAACAAGCTTTGATAACCATCCGTTAGTGGCGCATAAGGTTACGCATCTTTGCGATATTAACACAGGCTCAAAGGAATTTTGCGAAATCGTTGATGAGCTTACAATGCTTATGGGCTATGAGGCGTTAAAGGACTTAAAAACAAAGGAAGTCCCCATTCAGGCTCCTCTTGCGGATTTTAACTCTCCCGTACTTGCAGAGGATTTCACAATCGTACCTATTCTCCGTGCAGGTCTCGGTATGGTAGATGGTCTTCGCCGCCTTTCACCTACGGCAAAGGTAGGTCATATCGGTCTTTACCGCGACCAGGAAACCTTAAAACCGGTTACATATTATTATAAAATGCCCGTGGATATTACCGAAGGCCCCGTAATTATCGTTGACCCCGCTCTTGCAACAGGAGGCAGTGTGGATGCTTCTATTGAATATCTCAAAAAAGAGGGCTGCACAAATATAAAGGTAATGTGCATTTTTGCATCGGATGTGGGCGTAAAGCTTTTATATGAAAAGCACCCCGATGTAAAGATTTATGCAGCAAAATATATCCCCGGCGGACTTAATAAGGACGGTTATATCGTTACAGCCGCAGGCGACGCAGGCGACCGCGTTTGCGGAACTTGCAGTTACAAACCGGCAAGGCAGGCAAAACCGTGAGCAAAAAACAGTAAGTAAACAAAGCAGCAGGCAAGCTTTAAAATACAGTTTGTTTGTTGCTTTCTTTCTGTTTTTGAAAACCTGAGGCAGATAGCGTTTTTATGTTTAATTTAGATGATAAATATTTTCGGAGGTGCCGTATGATAAATTCCATACAAAACGAATATTTGCGTGTTTCGGTAAATAATTTCGGCGCAGTGCTTTGCGGAGTGCAAAGCGTAAAAACAGGATACGAGTTTTTATGGCAGGGCAACCCCGCTGTGTGGAACGGGCAATCACCCGTGCTGTTTCCCGTTATCGGAAAGCTCCTTGATGATAAATGCCGTATCGGCGGAAAGGAATATGAAATTATCCGCCACGGAATTGCACGGCATCGGGATTTTACCTGCATTGATGCATCGGATAATTCACTCACATTTTTACAAAAAAGTGATGAGCAGACAAAAATTAACTATCCGTTCGATTATGAATTGTATATGCAATTTGAAACAGACGAAAACCGTCTGAAAGTCACACACAGCGTAAAAAATCCCAATATGGAAACGATGTATTTTTCCTTAGGCGCCCATCCCGCTTTTAATTGTGCGATTGGAGATACACTCGTTTTTGATAAATGTGAAACGCTTTGGAGCGAGCGCATAGACCACGACTCTCTTTTAACAGAGGAACGGGATTTGATTTTGGAAAACAGCGATACCCTGACTATAACTGAGCATTTGTTTGACAAGGATGCGCTAATTTTTTCCAATGTCCGTTCAAGAGGCGTAACGCTTAACTGCCGACAGGCGCACACAAAAATGCACTTTGTCTTCGGC
>CAMGDG010000063.1 GCA_946041635.1 uncultured Clostridia bacterium | reverse complement strand
GGCTTCAAACTGTTTTAACTGTTCACTTGTATAAGAAAACGCACCCGTTAAAAGCAGTTTCATATCAGTTCAATCCCTTTGAAGCCTTAATTTTATCTACAATCGCCTGTACCTTTTCCTGAACAATGCGATGATTTTCAGAAAAATATGTATCGTCCTGTAATGCAAGAGTTTCCTCACATCGGCGGATTGCATCAACGCCGCTTTGGAATACTGCGCTGATTTCTTCAAAATCGGTAATTTTGGAAGTATCGCAAAATGCCCGTGACAAAATAACCATTTGCGAGCCCAATCGGTAATGCTCACCCAACACATTTTCGGCAGGCAGCATACCCTCGCCAACACGGGCAACACCGCCGAAGCCATAGGAAACCCCGTGACGGCGAAAGGCTTCGCAAAGTCTGTCCACCGTGCCGTCAGCCACCATTTCAAACATAAAGTGCCTATGATAGCCAAGGTGTAAGTCGTTAATACCCACATGAACCTCGTCTATCCCGGGCACGGATAAAATCTCATCAATATTCTCAGCGGCTTCGGGAGTTTCACAAAGCAGACATACTTTTGCTCTGCCGCCTACAAGCTCTACAAACTCATTTACTTCTGCCACCGTTTTAAAATACGGAAGCATTACAATATCGGCGCCGTCATTAACAACGCAGTCGATTTCCTCTTTTGAGCCGTCAAAAATCGGGTTTACCCGCACCAGAAGCTCAGCCGAGTGAAGTGTTTCTCTCAGTTTTTTTACATCATCTATGCTGTTGTGGGAAATGACCGTATCAAGATGCCCCTGGCGTTCTTCTTTGCCGCGCAATTCCAAATCAAGAAAAATGCGGTCAACGCCGTTTTCCTCGGCAATTTCGGCAATTTGAGGGTCATTAGTCAAATACATCAGCTTTAACGCCATAAAAAATTACACTCTTTCCGTTTCTTTTTCTTCTGCCTGTACCTTTTGCACTGTTGCTCCCGTGTTCTCATTATCGGCGTTTGTAAACACCTTAAATATCGTTAAAAAGAATATCTTTATATCAAGCAGCAGCGTTACATTGTCAACATACCATACATTAAGCTCGATACGGTGATTCCATTCAACATCTTTTCTGCCGTTTACCTGCGCCCAGCCTGTAATTCCGGGGCGAACCTCAAACATTCTTAGCTGTTCTTCTGTGTATTCCGAATAGTCCCACGGATGATATGTAAGGGGAGGGCGGGGGCCTATAAAGCTCATATCGCCTTTTAAAATATTTATAAGCTGAGGCAGTTCGTCAATACTTGTTGCCCTGATTATTCTGCCGATTCTTGTCACTCGGGCATCGCCTTTTCCCGAATACACACCGCTTCCCGTTTTTTCTGCACCGACGCACATTGAACGGAATTTATATATTTCAAATACCTTGCCGTTTTTTCCTATACGCTTCTGCTTGAAAATCACGGGGCCGGGAGAATCAAGTTTTATTATTACCGCCACTATTGCCATAGGAATTGCAAGGGTAATAAGCGCAATTAAAGCCAGTAAAAAATCGAATATTCTTTTTATGTACCTACTGTATAACATCATTATCTTCTCCAGAAAAGCGTTATAAACGGCCTATAAAACAGGTCATAAATATACATTTATAATCATACCACAAACGGCTGTTTATTGCAATAGAAAAAAGGCGAAAAAATAGCCGTAAAAAATAACCGCCGCCCGTTTCCCGAGCAGCGGTTATATTAACTGTTATCAGTCGTTTGTGTAAGGCATAAGAGCTATCTGTCTTGCTCTTTTAATAGCTGTTGTAAGCTCTCTCTGATGATATGCACAGGTGCCTGTTACGCGGCGGGGAAGAATCTTTGCTCTTTCCGATGTGTAACGGCGAAGCTTTGCAGTATCTTTATAATCAATCTTATCAACCTTTTCTACACAGAAAGCGCAAACTTTCTTGCGGCCTTTTCTGTTAGGTCTTGCACTCTTATCGTATGCCATTATAGTATTCCTCCTGTTTCAGAATAAATCAGAACGGAAGCCCCTCATCGTCATCTGCTGCGAAGGGGAATCCCTGAGAATTGTCATCGGGTAAAACCGAAAAGCTGCCTGCGTCTGCGCTCTGGTAAGATACAGCGGGAGCTGTTTCCTGCCTTGCCGCACCGAAGCTGCCGCTTTCACTTTTGCTTCCGCAGAAGGAAACATTGTCGGCAACAACATCATATGCAGTACGCTTATTTCCGTTTTTGTCCTCATAATTGCGGACTTGAAGAGAGCCCTGAACGGCTATCATCTGACCTTTTTTGAAAAATCTTGTAACAAAATCAGCGGTTTGACGCCAAGCGACAACGCTAATAAAGTCAGTCTGCTTCTCTTCGCCCTGTTTTTGAAAACGGCGGTCAACCGCAACCGTAAAAGAAGTTACGGACACACCGTTTGGGGTTGTGCGAAGTTCGGGGTCGGCAGTAAGTCTGCCCATAATAATTACACTGTTTAACATAAACTTTCCTCCCGATCAGTTCTTCACAATCAATGTGCGGAGAACACCGTCTGTAATCTTCGCAATACGGTCAAGCTCTGCGGGGAATTTGGGGTCTGCCTCATAGTTATAGAGAACATAATAACCCTCAGCCTCGTCATTGATAAGGTAAGCAAGCTTTCTCTTACCCCACTCATCAACGCTTTCAAGAGTGCCGTTTGACTCGATAAGAGCCTTGAATTTTTCGGTAAGCTCTTTTGCAGCCTCCTCACCCTTTGTAAGTGAGAAAACCATAACAGTCTCGTATTTTGACATTCTTTACACCTCCTTGT
Source organism: uncultured Clostridia bacterium (assembly GCA_946041635.1). GTDB lineage: Bacteria > Bacillota > Clostridia > Oscillospirales > Acutalibacteraceae > Fimenecus. The sequence goes on along the minus strand of CAMGDG010000063.1, from coordinate 4,124 downwards.
GGACTCTGTCCCCCGAACTTTCCTCGGGAGAAAGGATTATGGATTTAAAAATTTATCCATAGCGAATGTAGATTATACCAACAAATCAAACCAAAGTCAAGATTTTTTTAAAAATCGTTTTGATTTGCGTCTTCGTTCCGATTTTCTTTTGATGCTTGTTCGTTTTTCTCCACAACAACAAAGAACAAGGTGACCATTAAAAGATACGGCAGCGGGCAGAAAATTCCCGGATTTACAAGAGACATAAATTCAAGACTTATGTATGACAAAAATACCGTTATATTAAAAAGTGTTGTTCTGCGCCACAGAAGCACATTTCGGCGTATAAACTGATACATATAAGCCGCTATTCCCACAATACCGAAGCTTGCCGCAATCTGTATAGGCTCGCAGTGATACCAGCAAAGGGCAAATTCTTTTGATGCGTGCACATCTCGGTTGCCCATATACCCAAGCCCCGTACCGAAAATTGGGTTATTGAGAAAATCGTTTATTCCTCTTGCATAATGAATTGTGCGAACCTCGTTTTTCTCGCCCATCAGGAATCCGCTGATAGCAGAAAAAAGCCTGTCAACCGTACTGCCCAAAAAGGACATAAAGTACCGTGAAAATATTAAAAATCCGAATAAAAAGCAACCGCATATAATAACATACGCCAACCGTCTGCGTTTATCATAAAGCATATACATTACTATACACATAACAATTTCAATAGAACCGAAAACCATTCCGCCGCGGGAGCCTGTTAGCAGAATTGCGAAATAGAATATAAAGCCCAAAACCGTTGCATAAGGCTTTCTATTCGCCGCAAAAAAGGCGAAAGGCATTACAATCATAAGAATTGTGGAGCAGTTATTACGCCATTGCATAACAAGGGTGCTTTTTGTTTCCAACACCGTGTTTATATTGATAAGGTAATAAGAAATCACCATAAACGAAGCAAAGCAACCTGTAAGCACCATAATTCTCGTTATCAGTTCAGACAGGGAATACTCCGTGTTATCCTTGATGTGGGCGTGGAACATAAGATAAACAAAAACCATGGCAAATCCAAGCCCCAGCATATGGTAAATCGAAGTCAGAGAGAAATACTCTTTCAATGTAATAAAGCCTAATCCACCCAGCAGTATTGATACCGAAACGAAAACCATGGGCACTAAAAGCTCGCCCTTTAACGCCCATTTGCCTTTATAAGCAATGAAATGAAACAGTATGCAGAAAACAACCGGCACAAATATCCATTTATAGCCCATAAAAACATCAAAAGAATCGTAACACTTAATTGCAATAAGGGAAGTCAGCATAAAAGGCGCAAGGCCTGCCATAATATCGTCGCTTATTACAAGACAAGCCCCGATAATAAGCACAAAAACAAGCGTTCCCTTAATTTCAATCTGTTTACCGGGGAACAAAGCGCTCAGCGTTGTAAAAAGCCCGGCGAAGGCAAAAAGGAACGCCATCCATTTATCGCTTAAAAGAAATGAACGGATTTTTTTTATATTTTCAAGTGATTTTTCCGATTTAAAAATCAATTCCATATATGTACCTCTACACTTTATCATTATAAATTATAGTTAAAAACGGTAATAAATCAACAGTTGTTACAACAATTTAATAATTATTACAAAAATCTTACACTGTATTTAAAATATTAAACTTGTTATTGCAACACAGTATGATATAATTGTATTATTAAGCTTATACAACCGCCAAGAGGGTGAAAATTATGATATTATCCGTTAACGCAATTACAAAAAGCTTCGGTGAAAAACAGGTTTTAAAAGGTGTGTCTTTCACTGCGGAAAGCGGTAAGGCGCTGGGCATTTTAGGCAGAAACGGCGCAGGAAAAACCACAATGATACGCATAATTATGGGCGTTTTCGGTGCAGATTCGGGAACGGTTACTCTCGATAATGCTCCCTTAAACCCCCAAAAGGTAAAAATAGGATATCTGCCCGAGGAACGGGGGCTTTATCCAAAAAAGAGAATTACGGAACAGCTCATATACTTTGCCGAGCTTCGGGGAACGGATAAAAAAACGGCTTTGGAAAATGCAGACAGACTTTTTAAAAAGCTTCAGGTTGAGCAATATAAAAACGCAAAGCTTGAAACGCTCTCAAAAGGAAATCAGCAAAAAATCCAGCTTATAGCAACGCTTATTACGAACCCCGATATTGTGATTCTCGACGAGCCTTTTTCGGGATTAGACCCTGTTAACGCCGCCATTCTTAAAGATATTGTAAAAGAACTGATAGCCGACGGCAAGCTTGTTCTTTTTTCAAGCCATCAAATGAATTATATTGAGGAATTTTGCGACGATATTTTAATTCTCAACGGCGGAGAAATAGTATTGAGCGGCAATATTCAGAAAATCAAGCGCAGTTACGCAAGAAATATAATTGAAATCAAAAGCGAAAATCCCGATGCGGTAAAAGAAAGACTGAACGGCGCAAAAAGCGACTTTATAAAGCATATTGACGCCGAAAAGAATACCGTTACCGTAACGCTTGCGGATGAAAACGATAAATCAAAGCTTATTGAGCTGATTGCACAGGCACAGATTGACGCTGACGAAATTAAGGTTAAGGAGCCCACACTGAACGAAATTTTTGTAAGCTATACGGAGGGCAGAATATGAAGCAGTTTTTCAGAGTATTCCGCTTTGAATACGGAAACTATGCAAAAGACAAAATTTTTATAGGACTTACCGCCGTGCTTTTAGCCCTTGTAACTGCGGTGCTTTTCTTCCCCAGATTTAAAGGTGAAGACGGCGGCAGCATTTTTGCAGGGGAAGGCGAAACGCCCGTGCTTGCAGTAATCGACAACACAGAAGACGGGGGCATTGCAGAATTTCTTTCAGCCGCAATGCAGGGGTATGAAATAAAATCAGCCGAGGGAGATATTGAAAGTGCAAAAGCCCTTGCGGAAAACGGAGAATATGAAGCTATAATCGTTGTAACCTCCCCGCTTGAATACACATATGTTGTAAAAAATATGGGACTTTACGACAGCACCTCCGCCATGCTTGACGAGCTTCTGCTCACAAGATACCGCACGCTTTATATGGCAAAGGCAGGGCTGACAAATGAGCAGATAACAGCTCTTACCGCCTCTGCCGTTCACTCGGAATCGGTAATTGTCGGGCAGGACCAGACACAAAGCTTTTTCTATACATATCTTCTTATGTTCCTTTTGTATATGGCTGTGCTGATGTACGGTCAGTTTGTAGCACAGAGCGTTGTTACGGAAAAAAGCTCACGGGCAATGGAACTGCTCATTACCAGCGCAAGCCCTAAAAGCCTTATATTCGGGAAAATTCTCGGCGCAGGATGCGCAGGGCTCACACAGTTAACGGTACTGCTTGTCTGGTCATATTTATGCTTTAAAATCAACAAGTCATATTGGACGGGAAATATGGTAATCAGCTCCCTGTTCGGTATGACTCCCGCTCTTATCGCCTACACGGTACTGTTCTTTGTTTTGGGCTTTTTGATTTATGCTTTTCTTTACGGCGCGTTAAGCTCACTTGCTTCAAAAATGGAAGAGGTGGGAACACTCACGATGCCCGTAACCTTTCTGATGATTGTTTCCTTTGTGATAACAATTGGCAGTATAAGCTCGGGAAATGTGGATAATGTTCTGCTCAAAGTTCTATCCTTTGTGCCTTTTTCCTCGCCCATGGCAATGTTTGCAAGAATTGCAATGAACACGGCGGGCACTGTTGAAATTATTATATCCGTGGCTGTGCTTGTATTGTCCGATGTTCTTATAGGATACCTTGCTGTTGCGATTTACAGAATAGGTATTCTCATGTACGGAAAGCCCCCGAAATTCAATGAGCTTGTAAGGGCTTTGAAAAAACAATGAATGTTCATAAAATGTTAAATGTTTATCTATTGTTATTCAATATTTTCATGTTATATTTATGACAGTGGTTCACATCGAAAGATGATGAATCAAAACCCTTTCATTTTCATTCTCCTTTTTAAATCAGCCGTGTAAACGGCGAACAATCCCCCGCCTTTCGGCGGGGGATTGTTCTTTGTAAAAATGTTATTGTGCGGCGTATTTGTAGGGGCGATTCACGTGTCAAGAGTAACATGGTATACACCTGTGTAAGGACA
>CAMGDG010000062.1 GCA_946041635.1 uncultured Clostridia bacterium | reverse complement strand
ATTTCGTTGATATGCGAAAAATCAAGTCCCGGGTCAATGCCCTGCGTGTACATATTGAGAGCAAGTGTAACCATATCCACATTGCCTGTTCTTTCGCCGTTACCGAAAAGAGTACCCTCAATTCTGTCCGCACCTGCTAAAAGTCCCAACTCGGCGGCGGCAACAGCCGTTCCTCTGTCGTTATGGGGATGCAGGCTGATTATTGCGTTTTCACGGTTTTTCAAATGGCGGCAGAAATATTCAATCTGGTCGGCATAACCGTTAGGAGTGCTTCCCTCAACCGTTGACGGAAGATTAAGGATAATCTTGTTATCGGCTGTGATGTCCAATTCCTCCATAACACGCTCGCAGATTTTAACTGCGTTGTCCATCTCCGTGCCGGAAAAGCTCTCGGGTGAATACTCATAACGGATGTTAACATCTTTTTCCGCTTTTAACTCATCGGTGAGCTTTTTGATAAGGCGTGCGCCTGTTACGGCAATGTCAATTACACCGTCCATATCCTTTTTGAAAACAACCTTGCGCTGTAAGGTTGAAGTAGAATTGTAAAAATGGATTATAACATTTTTTGCGCCGTCAATAGCCTCAAAGGTCTTTTTGATAAGATGCTCACGGCTTTGAACAAGCACCTGAATTGTTACATCGTCGGGAATAAGATTTTTTTCAATAAGAGTACGCAGAATTTCATATTCCGTTTCGGAAGCGGAGGGGAAGCCAACTTCGATTTCCTTAACGCCTATATCAATAAGCGTTTTGAAATACTCCAGCTTTTCCTCCAAGTTCATAGGGTCGATAAGTGCCTGATTACCGTCACGCAAATCAACGCTGCACCAAACGGGGGGCTTCTCAATAGTCTTTGAGGGCCACTGTCTGTCAGGAATGTCAATAGGTTTGAAAGGGATATACTTTTCGCAACCTTGTTTCATAATAATAACCTCCAAAAAATTCAGTTTGCAGTATGCACATAAGATTTATGAGATACTGCGGGCAGTGTCGAATAAGTCGTTGTGTATAGATTGACGAGCAGATTTTTTGTCAGAGGAAGCCGACAACTGCGGTAATACTTTGTGTATTGCCAAAGGCGGCGGCAAGCTATGACGGAAAATATGCCGACAAGATATGCACATAAGATTTATAAGATACTGCCAAAACAAAAAAATCGCCTCTATCAACACAGATTGATAGGGACGAAGATAAAATCTATCGTGGTACCACCCTAATTCATCGGCAAAGCCGACCTTAAACGACCTCCAACAAGGTCTGACCGAATAACGAGGTCAACCGTCACGGGCTATGACTTCACCCGTGCGACTCCGAAACGAGTTATACACACAACCGCTGTGTTGCCTTGCACCGAAACGGCAACTCTCTGAAAGCGAGCAAATTATGTCTTGTTTTCTTCACTGTCTTTGATAGGCGATAATTAAGTTTTAATATATTTTATATGATGTTTTCTGTTTTGTCAACACAAAAACGAAAAAATTAACGAATAAACGGTCAATCGGCAGGAACAATACCTGCCCCTGCCGATTTTGGTTAATATATCACACTACACAAGCAAAAGCTTTTTGTCAATCACTTCAAAAAGTCCGATTTTCGGGTTTTTACTGCGTGGATTATCCATAAAATCACTGTTTACCGATGCATCATTCTTTCGCGAAACATAGTAAATCATAAAAACACCTTTTGCAAATAATATAAAAACTGATTTCTGCCCCTTGTTTTACGGGAGTTCAGTCATACCGTTTAAATAAAGGTCAAGATAAATTGCATCGTAAGCATCTACACCGCCGTCGCCGTCAATATCGGCGGCACAGAGCTGAACCTCGTTCATTGGGGCATTGCCCACGCTGTATTCCTTTATAAAATTCACGTCTGCTCCGTTACAGTTGCCATCCATATTCACATCGCCCGAAACGGCAACGGTTGTCCTTTGACTTTCCTGTGCACCGCAATTTGCGCAGGAGCGTATCATGAGTCCGTTGTGCTCATTATCCTCTTCCACAACAGTTTCCCATTCGCCGTATGAATGTTCCGTTGCGGCGGCACTTAACGCATTACCTAATATTCTTCTTGCGTCATTTACGGTGGTGCACTCCCATGCATACCAATCAAAGGTGCTTTCGGAATTGAAAATATAGCCAAGTCCCTTTGTGTAATAATTGGGTAGAACTTTTTTAACGGCATTTATATATGCATCGCTTTCTTCACCCAAAAACTCTTTTGCAAGCTGAAGATAATCGTAGTCGTCCATACCCGACGATGCCTGTTTAAGGCGGAGAGAGGCTATTGGGACAGCGGGGTCAAGCCCTAAGGGTGCACCTGCATAAACGAGTATGCCGTCGCCGTTTCCTGTTGCGGCACCGCTTTTACCGGGCAGTGCCATATTCTCCCACACATTATAAGGTTCGCCTTCGGAATTGTATGAGGTATAGGCGCAGTTCCAATGGAGAATACCGTCGCTGTTAAGCATTTCCTGCTGCCAATAGAGCACTCGGCGGAAAATTCCCACCGTACTTTTGCCCCATCGGTATGCGTAAAAGCCGCCGTATTGAATATTGCCCTGATAACGCCATGTTTTGAACCATGTTCCGTCGGTAAAATCACTTAACGCCTGACTGTTTCCCTTTACAACATCCTGATTAGGACAAAGAATATCCGTTGTAGCACGGAGTTTATTTAACTGGTAGTCATAATCCGATGCGGCGCAAAAAGGCACTACGGAGTGATAATCGGGCCAAATATTCTCCAACGCCGCCGTAAGAGCATCATATGAGGTTGTGTCAGAAGAAGATGTCCAGTTGGGCTCATCCTTTGTATAGAAAAAAGCCTTATCCTTTAAAAACTTATTGTTATACACAAGCTCCTTGTAATTTAGTATATGCTGTGACGCATTGGGGCTTAATTCGCCGTTATATGTACTGTAATCCAAAATAGGCACGGAAAAGCACTTGCGCCTTGTGTCCGCCATGGTAAGCAAAGCCTTTTTTTCGTCTGTTTCCAAAAGCCAGCGGGGAATTTCATATGTACTTATACCGTGTTCGAGAAGAAAATCCTGCCAGCCCTCCAATATCCGTTCCGCAAGAGCCTTATCCTCTTCAAGAACCTGTCCGTTGGAATCAAACCTTACGCCGTTAAGCTTTAAAAATCCGTTTGTATCTCCGTATCCCGAGGTTGCGTTATACATTCCGCATACGGTAGTGCCGTAGTGAGCCTCAGGCAAGGCAAAATTCCACACTATTGCGCTGACAGGCTGTTCGCAAAGAATATCCTCGCCGTCATACAAGGTGATTTTTGAGGTATAAGTCCCTGCACTTTGATTTTTTGAGGAATGAAGTTCTATATAAAAAGTGTTGTTTTCATTGGTGACGGTGGTGACAGGCTTTCCGTCGTAAGGCACAAGAGCATCGGCAAGAGGGTCGCTTACAACATTGGTTACCGTGAAATATTCCTCTTTATAAACGGACGCTGCAAGTTTTTCGCCGCTTGAATTTGCAAAATCGTCAACGGATATTTTTAAATCTCTGCCGCTGCCTTTTTCATAAAAATATGCCTGAAAGCCCTCATATTCATTTTTTGCAAGATAGACAGTCCGTGCTCCGTTCACATAAGAAAGCTGATGGGAACTCACAGAGTTGCAGTTGTTGCCGTACCGCTGATCCTCGGACTTTTTATTTGCTTGAACATCGGAATAAATCAAGTAGAAAGTATAGTCATCGGCGGCAAAGCACATATATGAAAAACAGCTCAATAAAATACATACCGAGATAATAACGGCAATTGTCTTTTTCATTTTTATCTTCACTCCCCTTTTGTTTATTGTACATAATTTCCATAATCTTTGCAAGAGAAAAATAATCGGGACGATGCTGAACACCGTCCCGTAGGAATTTTATTATTTTATCCTAACAACTCTTTAAGAATTTTTTGTACCTCTTGGGCAGGAGCTTTGCCTCTTAAAGCACGCATTGACTGGCCGATAAGATATTGGAAAGCCTGAGTTTTGCCTCCCTTATACTCGTTTACGCTCTTTTCGTTTTCGGCAATAACCTGCTCAATTACGGACTTAATGGCACCCGTATCCGTCATTGCACCCAAATTGTTCTCCTCAATGTATTTTTCAGGCTCAACATTATCGGTGAACACCTTTTCAAGCACCTTTTTGCCTGTGCCTCGGTTGATTTTTCCGCTGTTTACAAGGTTGATTATTTTACCCAGCGAATCAAATTCAAAGCTCATATTTTCAGGCAAGGTCTGACTGTCGTTTAAAAACTTCATAAGCTCGCCCATAATCCAGTTTGCACTGTCTTTGGGATTGCCTGTTACCTCAACCGTTCTTTCAAACAGACGGACAAGATACACGCTTCCCGTGAGAATATTTGTATCGTACTCGGGAAGCCCCAGCTCTGTCATATAACGCTGTTTTTTCTCTTGGGGCAGTTCCGGCATATTGTTTTTTATATTCTCAATATACTCGTCGCTTATTTCAATAGGCGGAAGGTCGGGTTCGGGGAAATACTTATAATCCTGTGCGTCCTCTTTGGAGCGCATTGCGGTGGAAATACCTTTGTTATCGTCCCAACGGCGGGTTTCCTGCGTTACAACACCACCCTCTTCAAGAAGCTCAATCTGACGCTGTGACTCATACTCAATGGCTCTTTGAATTGCCTTAAATGAGTTCATATTTTTCATTTCTGTGCGAACGCCGAACTTTTCCTCGCCCTTTTTACGAACGGAAAGGTTAATATCGGCACGCAATGAGCCCTCCTGCATCTTACAATCGGAAGCACCGATATATTGCAGAATCGCACGCAGTCTTTCAAGGTACTGCAAAACCTCCTCGGCACTGCGGAAATCGGGCTCGGACACTATTTCCAAAAGAGGCACGCCGCAACGGTTATAATCAACAAGAGTGCAATCCTCCCACTCATCGTGGATAAGCTTGCCTGCGTCCTCCTCCATGTGAATTTCATGAATACGGATTTTTTTCTTTTCGCCGTCGTCAGTATCTACCTCAATATAGCCGTTGCGGCAAATGGGCAGATAAAGCTGTGAAATCTGATAAGCCTTGGGCAAATCGGGATAAAAATAGTTTTTACGGTCGAATTTATTATACTGTGTGATTGTGCAGTTTGTCGCCAATCCTGTTCTTACCGCATACTCAACCACCTTTTTGTTAAGCAGAGGCAGAGTGCCCGGCATTCCCGAGCATATCTCACACACATGAGTATTAGGCTCACCGCCGAACTGCGTTGAGCAATTACAGAATATTTTTGTCTTTGTGGAAAGCTCTGTGTGGACTTCAAGTCCCATTACAATTTCCCATTCCATAGCGGCCGCCTCCTTACTTTAATTCGGGTTTCTTTGTGTGGTAATCGGTTGCGTTTTCAAAAGCCTTTGCGGCGTTCATAATCTCCGCCTCGCAGAAAGGCTTGCCGATTATCTGCATACCTATGGGCATATTGTCCTTATCAAAGCCGCAGGGAACGGACATTGACGGAACGCCTGCAATATTTATCATAACGGTATAAATATCGCCGAGATACATTTTAAGAGGGTCCGAAAGGCTCTCGCCGATTTTTAATGCGGTTGTGGGAGCAACGGGGCCTAAAATCATATCGAATTTATCGAAAGCTTCAAAGAAAGACTCCTGAATAAGCTTTTTGGCTTTAAGCGCCTTTTGATAATATGCGTCGTAATAGCCGGAGGAAAGCACGAAGTTACCAAGCATTATTCTGCGCTTAACCTCCATACCGAAGCCCTCGGAACGGCTCATGATATATGTGTCACGAAGATTGTTGGCTTTATCGCTCTTGTAGCCGTATTTTATTCCGTCATAGCGTGAAAGGTTTGAGCACGCTTCGGCACAGGCGATTATATAATATGCGGGGATTGCGTATTTAACGATGGGCATATCAAACATTGTGACCTCTGCGCCCAAACGCTTAAACTCCTCGGCGGCTTCAAGAACGGCATTTTTTACATCCTCGGCAATGCCCTCTCCCAAATAGTCTTTGGGAATACCGATTTTCTTGCCCTTAACATCGCCCTTTAAAGCGTCTTCCGTGCTGAATCTCGGATACACCATTGATGTGCCGTCTTTTTCATCCTTGCCGCTGATAATTGAAAACATATTTACACAGTCCTCAACAGTTTGACCGATAGGTCCTATCTGGTCAAGAGAGGAGGCGTAAGCCACAAGTCCGTAACGGGAAACGGCGCCGTAGGTGGGTTTGAGCCCTGCAATTCCGCAGAAGGAGCAAGGCTGACGGATAGAACCGCCTGTATCGGAACCCAGAGCGATAGGAGCAAGTCCTGCGCTGACAGCCGCCGCCGAACCGCCCGACGAACCGCCGGGGACTTTGTTTATATCCCACGGGTTATGGGTAACGCCTGTTGCGGAGGTTTCGGTGGTACTTCCCATTGCAAACTCGTCCATATTAAGTTTACCTATAACTACCATTCCCGCATCTTCCAAACGCTCGATAACGGTTGCGTTATAAGGCGGCACAAAATTACAGAGAATTTTTGAGGAACAAGTGGTTTTAATACCTTTTGTGCAAATATTATCCTTAATTCCTATGGGTACACCTGCCAAAGGAGATGTATATTTACCCTCATCAATGCCTTTTTGCACCTCGTCGGCACGATCATACGCCTCGTCCTTGCAAAGGGTGTTGTAGCAATGATATGTTGTATCATATTTTTCGATTTTTTCAAAGTATGCGTCCAGAGCCTCACGGACGGTCACATCACCGTTTTTTATTGATGCGCCGAGTTCTGTTGCAGTCATTTTAAGTATTTCCATAGTTTATACCTCACTCAACGGTTTTCGGCACTACAAAACAGCCGTCTTTTTCCTCGGGAGCGTTCATTAAAATATCCTCACGGGTGTTGTGCATTTTAACCTCGTCCTCACGCATAACATTTGTAACGGGGAACGAGTGTGAAAGGGGCTCCACGCCGTCGGTAGGCAGTTCATTAAGGGTGTCAATATAAGTGAGAATATCCTGCAAATCCTTTTCGGTAGCCTCACGCTGTTC
>CAMGDG010000061.1 GCA_946041635.1 uncultured Clostridia bacterium | reverse complement strand
TCGACTTCATAGGGCAGTCAACAGTGATAACGGCAAACGGCGAATGTGTTGTAATAGGCTGTCCCGATAAGCAACACATATCAGAAGTTTATGATGTAATGGAACGGCACAATGTAAAGAAAGCCGACCAAATTGTGCTGACAGAGCAAACGGAATATACGCCGTCACTCCTTATAAATGCAGAAAAAAGTCTCAGAAGCAAAGAGACTGTTTCCTGTGACAAGGGGTACGAAGCCCCGCTGCGCGTCAACGGCAAGATAAGTAAAATCAAGGTGGGCGATTGTGTAAAGGTTTATCTGTCAAATCCATCCGATTGCATAGAAATATTATGCCGTAATACCGAAATGCTGATAGTGAATTGCGAAAGCGCCGAAAAGGTCTTTGAAAACGGGAAAAAGTATGATATAATCATTTTGTACGGCGAAAATGAGGATGCGGTTTTTGAATACGCCTCGTCATTTTTGAAAAACGGCAACTCTGAAATATACCGTGCCGATAAAAGCGGCAGAGTGTCCGTTTATTTCGATTTGGAGAATTTGTAATGGCAAAGCTTACTGAACTGGATTTGAAAAAGCAGATTAAAGAGAAAAAAATGTCCAATTGCTATCTCTTTTACGGCAGTGAGGACTATTTAAAGCAGTTTTACACTGCAAAAATATGCTCTGCGTTCGTAACAAAGGGCAGTGAAACTTTCAGTCTGCGTAAATATGACGGTAAGGATAACACTCTCGACGAGGTGCTTGAAGGTGCTTTATCAATGCCCTTTATGAGTGAATACACGGTTGTTACGGCACACGATTTTCCCCTTGACAGCCTTACAAATGACCAGAAAGAACAGCTTTTGTCATTTTTGGAAAACACCCCCGATACTTCCATAACGATTTTTTGGATGGACAGTATCGAGGTTCAGCCCAGAAACTCAAAATGGAAATGGGCTATTGATAATTTCACAAAATATGCGTCGGCGGTAGAGTTTTCAAAGCCCGACGCAAGAGAACTGCGGAAAATAATATGTGCATATGCCTCAAAATGCGGATGCGTAATGGGCGACAGTGCGGCGTCATATCTTATCGAGCTTTCCGGCGACAGTCTTAACATACTCTTTAATGAGGTTCAAAAGGTCTGCAATTTTGCAGGGCAGGGAGCAGAAATAACAAAGGAGCATATCGAGCATACTGCCGTGCGTTCCCTTGAAGCAAAGGTGTTTGACCTTTCAAAACTCATATTGAACAGAAACCCACAGGGAGCGCTGGAGCTTTTGCATACGCTCATGCTTCAAAAGGCAGAGCCCATTGATATTTTCGGCGTAATTTTAATGTCCTTTGTTGATATTTACAGGGCGAAAACCGCTGTTTCGGCAGGGGAGAGCGCAACATATCCCGCAAAGTTTTACGATTATAAAAATAAGGAATTCAGGCTTACAAACGGCGCACGGTATGCGGGTAAAATATCCACCGAGCAGTTGAGAGAGTGTTTTGACTGCTTTGCGGACAGCGACCGCAGATTAAAAAGCACCGCCCAGAGCGGAGAACTGATATTGGAGCGGCTTATAGTCCGTTTATCTCTGATATTGGCAAGGTAGAATTATGATAAAAATAAAAGAGGCTGTTATAGTCGAGGGAAAATACGATAAAATCAGGCTGTCGGGAATTCTTGATACGGTAATCATAGAAACCGACGGCTTCGGCGTGTTTAACGATAAAGAAAAGCAAAGGCTTATAAGATTTTTATCGGAAAAACGGGGCATTGTTATTATGACGGACAGCGACTCCGCAGGCTTTAAAATTCGCTCATTTATAAAAGGCATAACAAACGCCGAAAATGTTAAGAATGTGTATATTCCCGATGTTTACGGCAAAGAAAAGCGTAAAACCGAAATGTCAAGCGAGGGGAAAATCGGCGTTGAGGGAATGGAAACCCGGGTGCTTTTGGAAGCCCTCGGCAAGGCAGGCGTTTTATGCAGTGAAAATGAAAAGCCGGGCGGCAGAGAAATTACTTATACCGATTTTTTTGAGGACGGCATCACAGGCCGCGAAAACAGCGGAGAAATGCGCAAAAAACTTGCACGCCGTTTAAATCTCCCCGAAAAAATCAGTTCCTCCGCACTTCTTAAAATAATAAATTCATATATGACATATGATGAATACAAGGCGGAAACGGAAGCGGTAAAAGCAACTGAATACACAGGCTAAATATGTCTTAACTGTAAACTTTATTGAAAATGCTTTAAAAAAAATACATAATATGGTACAATGCAACTACCGATTATTTGATGTGAGGTAAAAAAATGACAGCAGAAAGTTTATTCCCCATAAATGAGCCTTTTTACGAGACTCGGATGATTGAAAATTTCAAAGAGCTTATCGACCAGAGCGAACAGCTCTATGCCGACCGTCCTGCATATAAGCTTAAAAACAGGGACGGAGTTTATTATGATGTGACATATAAAAAATTCCGCCACGATATATATTATCTCGGCAACAGTCTGATTGCCGATAATTATTCACGCAAGCATATTGCCGTTATCGGTGCGAATTCATATAAATGGGCAGTAACTTATCTTGCCGTAACATGCAGTAACAATGTAATAGTTCCCATTGATAAGGAGCTTATGACTGACAATGTGCTGGATATTTTAAGGGACTCCGATTCAATTATGCTTTTCGGCGATGGAAAATACCTTTCAGCCGTTGCAGAGAGAATTGACGAGCTGCCCGAGGGCTTCAAGCTTTATTCCTTTGATGAAACAGAGAATAAGGCTCTGCTTTCTTATGATGAATATTTTGAAGCAGGCAGGCAGATGTATAAAAAGGGCAAAAAATATTTGAACGATGTAACTCTTGATAAGGACGCCATGACTTCTCTTTTGTTTACATCGGGTACAACCGGCGTTTCAAAGGGAGTTTGTCTGAGCCAGCATAATATATGCTCGGTTATTACAAGTCTTGCAGGCGTGGTAAAGATTTATCCCGAAGACCAGCTTCTTTCGGTATTACCCATACACCATACATATGAATGTACTCTCGGTTTCCTAATGATTATTTATTCGGGCGCTTGCATTGCGTTCTGTCAGGGGCTCAGATATATTACCAAAAATATGCAGGAGGTTAAGCCCACAATTTTCATAACCGTTCCGCTTATGATTGAAAAAATCCATGGCAGAATAATGAAAAAGCTTGATGAGAAAAAAGGCGGTAAGCTTATTTTCGGCGTGGGTAAAACTGCCGCTATGTTCGGTAAAGCCTTGGGTGTGAAGGATATTGAGCGCAAAATTTTTGCCGAGGTGCTTGAAAACTTCGGCGGCAGACTTCGTCTTCTCATAACAGGCGCTGCGGCGCTTGACCCGAGAGTTGCCGAGGACTTTATAAAAATGGGTATTGATATTTATATCGGCTACGGTCTTACGGAATGTGCGCCCCTTGTAATCGGCAATCACGATAAGCTTATGCTTCCCGATTCCGTGGGTACTCCGCTTCCCAATGTTGAGGCATGTATTCACAATCCCGACGATTTGGGCGTTGGCGAAATATGGATTAGAGGCCCCATGGTAATGTCGGGCTACTATAAAAACCAAAAGGCGACCGATGAGGTTTTAACTCCCGACGGCTGGTTCAGAACAGGCGATTTGGGTACTGTTGACTACAACAACTGCTATAAAATTACGGGACGCTGTAAGAATGTTATCGTTACCAAAAACGGCAAAAACATCTTCCCCGAGGAGGTTGAGCTTTATCTCAACAATTCTCCCGTTATTGAGGAAAGTCTTGTTTTCGGCGACGATGTTGACGATGAAACACTTGTCAGCGCAAAGATTTATCCTAATTACGAGCAGATAAAGAAAAACCTTAAACGCCAGGAGCTTACTCAGGAAGAAATCAGAGCTTCCGTTGCCGAGGCGATTAAAGAGGTTAATAAGAAGCTCCCCAAATACAAAAAAATTATGAGCTTCGATATTCGTGAAAATGAGTTTATAAAAACAACAACTCAGAAAATTAAAAGATATGCAAACCTTGATGATAAAAAGTCAGAAGACAATGAAGAGGAAAAAGACGAAACAGAGGCAACAGAGGAATAAAATCAATGATTTTAGGCAATAACAATGGTAATGAAAATTTTTCAAACGGTAAAAAAGTGCTGGCGCTTATGGCGTCACCCCGAAAAACCGGTTACACGGCAAAGCTTTTAGGAACGCTTTTGCGTGAGTTCCCAAAGGGTACGGATATTGAGATTGTCAGCCTTTATGAGCTTAACCCTATACCATGTAATGCCTGCGGATACTGCAAGGCGGTAAACGGGTGCTCAAAAAAGGATTTGGAGGATTTCTTCAAAAAGTTTGAAGAGGCAGATGTAATTGTGTTTGCCACACCCGTATATTTTATGGGAGTTCCCGCACCGTTTAAGGCGTTGATTGACCGTTTTCAACGGTATTACGAAGCGCGTTTCCGCCGCAATATCAAAACTCCCATTGAGAAAAAACGCAAGGCGGTGCTTATTGCCACCGCAGGCGGTGACGGCGAGATTGGCTTTGAGGTAATAAAGCATCAGCTTTTGCAGGCGGCAACGGTGCTCAATATTGATTTCAAGGGCGCAATGCTTGCAAGAAACACCGATAAATGCGGCGTTGACAAAACAGATATAGAAAAGGCACAATCACTGTATAGGAGCGTGAGATAAATGTCAGTAATTAAAGTTAACCTTGAAAATTTCTCTCAGGAGGTATTAAAGTCCGATAAGCCGGTGCTTTTGGATTTTTATGCCGATTGGTGCGGACCTTGCAATATGATGGCTCCCGAAATGGAGGCTTTTGCAGAAGAAACCGAAACGGTTAAGGTTTGTAAGCTGGATGTTGACGAAGCAACAGACCTTGCAATGACCTTCGGCGTTATGAGTATTCCCACCGTTATCCTCTTTAAAAACGGTGAGGAGGTTGACCGCTTTGTAGGCGCCCGTGAAAAGGACGGTATAGCCGAGTTCTGCGGTGAATAATTGAATTTTTGCAAACAAAAACGGTGAGCTGTTTCAATGGCTCACCGTTTTTTCAGTCAATTATTTTTCAATTAAATCCTTAACAACCTCGCCGGCAATTATCAGCCCTGCCGCCGAGGGAACAAAGGATATGCTTGCAGGGGTGCGTTCGCCGTCCGTTTTGGGCTCTTCCTCTGAATAGAGCACCTTTAAGCCTTTCACATCGCGCTTTTTCAGTTCTCTGCGCATAACTCTGCACAGGGGGCAAACGCTTGTCTTGTAAATGTCGCTCATTTTAAATGCGGTGGGGTCCAGCTTGTTCCCCGTGCCCATAGACGCAATAATGGGAATGTTTAGCTCTTCCGCTTTTACTGCAAGGTCGATTTTTGCAGTAACATTATCTATGGCGTCAATGATGTAATCGTATTTACAAAGTTCAAATTCTTGGGAGCTTTCAGGCATATACATTTTTACTATGGGGGTTACATCGCATTTGGGGTTTATGTCACGAATACGCTCTGCCGCCACCTCTGCCTTGTTTTTCCCAACGGTGGAGTGCAGGGCATAAAGCTGGCGGTTTATGTTGGTAATATCAACGGTGTCCTTATCCACCACCGTCATTTTTCCCACTCCGCATCGGGCGAGAGCCTCGGCAACATAAGAACCGACTCCGCCCAAGCCGAATATTATAATATTTGCATTTTGAACATTTGAAAGCTCATCTTTGCCGATAAGTCTTTCCGTTCTTGAAAACTCAAGCATAATTATCACCTGAGTTTTATTTTAACATATTGAAATCCTTTCGGCAATAGTGTATAATATTCTGTTAGAAATTGCTTTTAAGGATGATATTGATGAAGTTAGGAATAGTAGGACTTCCCAATGTGGGTAAGAGTACGCTGTTTAATGCAATTACAAATGCCGGTGCACAGTCCGCAAACTATGCATTTTGTACCATTGAGCCCAATGTGGGCGTTGTAGCCGTCCCCGATTACAGGCTTGATAAACTGACGGAAATGTATAATCCCGTTAAAACAACTCCCGCAACAATCGAATTTGTTGATATTGCAGGTCTTGTAAAGGGCGCATCAAAGGGTGAGGGCTTGGGAAACAAGTTTTTGTCCCATATCCGTGAGGTGGACGCCATTATTCATGTTGTCCGTTGCTTTGATAATGACGATATTATTCATGTTGAGGGCAGCGTTAATCCCCAAAGAGATATTGAAACCATAAATCTTGAACTGATTTTGTCCGATATTGAGCTTCTTGACAGAAGAATTGACCGCAGCGCAAAGGCGATGAAAGGTGATAAATCTCTTGCCAAAGAGGTGGATTTTCTCAAAAGACTTCGCGGTGAGCTTGAAAACGGCGTAAACGCAAGAGCCGTTGAAATGGACGACGAGGAAAGAGAAATTATGAATACGGTTGCTCTCCTTTCCTCAAAGCCTGTGATTTATGCCTGCAATATGAGCGAGGAGGATTTTGCAAACGATATCCGTGAAAACGCAAGATACAATGCGGTTTGCGAAATTGCAAAGGCGGAGGGTGCAGAGGTTCTTCCCATTTGCGCCGAATTAGAGGCGGAAATTTCATCTTTGGATAAGGACGAAAAGGAAATGTTCTTAAACGATTTGGGCATTGAAAAGGGTGGTCTTGACCTGCTCATTCAGCGTTCATATAATCTTCTCGGTCTTATATCCTACCTTACCGCAGGTCAGCCCGAGGTAAGAGCATGGACAATCAAAAAGGGTACAAAAGCCCCTCAGGCGGCGGGAAAAATCCATTCCGACTTTGAGCGTGGCTTTATCCGTGCCGAGGTTATAGCATATGACGATTTGATGGCTTGCGGCTCAATGCAGGCGGCAAAGGAAAAAGGCCTTGTCCGCAGTGAGGGCAAGGAATATGTTATGAACGACGGCGATATTGTGCTGTTCCGTTTTAATGTATAATTAAATAAACTGTTTAATAACATATTAAACAGTTTTATATGCGCTTGTAGCTCAGTTGGATAGAGCGTCAGACTCCGACTCTGAAGGCCGCTGGTTCGACTCCAGTCAGGCGCGCCATGAAAAAAGTCACTTTTGTCTACCGACAAAGGTGACTTTTTTCAATGATA
>CAMGDG010000060.1 GCA_946041635.1 uncultured Clostridia bacterium | reverse complement strand
TTTGATTTTTATCAGTATTGGAGAAATGTTGACGATGCCGATGTCCTTAAATGCATAAGAATGCTTACCTTCCTGCCCCTTGAAGAAATTGAAAAGATGGATTCATGGGAGGGCAGTCAGCTTAATACCGCAAAAGAAATTCTTGCTTTTGAGCTTACAAAGCTTGTTCACGGTGAAGAAGAAGCACAAAAGGCTCAGGAGGGTGCAAGAGCGCTGTTCTCAGGCAAGGGAAATACAGAAAATATGCCTACCGTTGAAATTACCGATGCAGATTTTAATGACGGTGCAGTTCTTGTATCCGACATTATGATTAAAGCCGGCATTGCAAAGTCAAAAGGCGAGTGCCGTCGTCTTATTGAACAGGGCGGTGTTTCCGTTGACGACGAAAAGGTTACAGAACCTTTTAAAGCCCTTAATAAGAGCGATTTTGAAAAAGGATATGTAATCATTAAAAAAGGCAAAAAAGTGTTTTATAAAGCGATTTTGAAGTGATTTGCTAATATAACGAAACAAGGCTCACTGTTTTTCAGTAAGCCTTGTTTTTTAGTGTTATTTAATTAAAACTCTGATTTAAGTGCCGTATAAACCGAGTCACCGTCATGACTGTAAACAAGAACAGAAATATCAACCTCAGAAGTGGTAATCATTCTTATTTCAGCGTCGGTTTCCGCTATTGCGGTGAATACCTTTGCGGCAACTCCGGGGCAGTTCCTCATTTTTTCATCAAGAACCGAAATTTTTGTGTTGCCGCTGCTTATTGCAAGCTTTAACTCGGGATGAAGCTCACGAAGCTTTGAAGCCGTTTCAAAAACTTTAACCAAATCCTCATCTTTAACCGTAAAAGAAAGGTTTTGTGTTTTGCCCTGGGGTGGGTTCTGTGAAATCATATCAACATCAATCCCTGCTTTTGAGAGCATATCAAAAATTTGCGCAACAATCTTGAAATCGGCAGGGGAGTCGTTTAATGAGATTAAAGTAACATTTTCCGTTACCGAGATTTTATCAACAGCATTCATATTTTCATCCTCACTTTTCGTTAATCATATCTGTCATTGAGTACATTCCGGGTACTTTGTTTTTAATATATTTTGCGGCGTTAACAGAGCCTGTTGCAAAAAGCTGTTTTGAACGGGCTGAATGAGAAATTGTAATTACCTCGTCGTTGCCGGCAAATATAATTTCATGTTCACCAACGATTGTTCCGCCCCTTACTGCATGAATTCCGATTTCATTCTTTGTTCGCTTCATACGCTTTGAGTGGCGGTCGAATTCATATACAGGCTTATCACTGAGTACCTCCGAAATTGAGTCGGCAAGCATTAAAGCTGTTCCGCTGGGAGCATCAATTTTTTGGTTATGGTGCATTTCCACAATCTCAATGTCAAAATCACCTTGAAGAACCTTTGCCGCTTTTTTTGCGAGCTCTGAGATAAGATTTACGCCGATCGACATATTTGCGGAAAAGAACACGGGAATCGATTTTGAGGCATTTTGTATATCTGTTTTTTGCGAATCGTTCAGTCCTGTTGTGCAGATAACGCAGGGAACCTTGTTTTCGGTTGCGTACAATAATAAATCAGCCAAAACAGAGGGATGAGAAAAATCAATTATAACATCGCCTGCGTTCTGCGGCAAATCAGAAAATGATTTGAAAACAGGGTATTCTGCCGACGAATCGGAAATATCAACGCCTGCGGAGATTTCGCAGTCTTCACTTGACGATACAATATTTTCAATAACACGACCCATTTTACCGAAACAACCGCTTAATATTATCCTTGTCATTTTTTCACATCCTGTATGTTAATTATATAAGACTGTATTTTTTAAGTATTGCTTCAAGCTTTGCGGTGTGTGCTTCATCCATATCGCAAAGAGGCATACGCAGAGGACCTACATCAAAGCCCATCATTCTCATGGCAACCTTAACGGGAATGGGATTTACATCCATAAACATTGCGTTGCAAAGTTCAAGATATTCAAGCTGAAGCTTTGCACTTTCTTCACATTTGCCTTCAAGATAAAGTGCGGGAATATCATGGGCAATTTTCGGGCAGATGTTTGAGAGCACGGAAATAACGCCCTTACCGCCCAAAGACATGATAGGAACAATCTGGTCGTCGTTGCCTGAATAAATATCGAGCTTGTCGCCGCAAAGGGCAATTGTCTGCGCAATCTGCGATATGTTTCCGCTGGCTTCCTTAGCGGCAACAATGTTTTTATGCTCGCAGAGAGCCGCATATGTTTCAGGGAGTACATTTACTCCAGTTCTGCTTGGAACATTGTAGATTACAATAGGAGTGGAAACTCTGTCAGCAATGAAATTATAATGCTGTATTAAGCCTCGCTGTGAAGTCTTATTGTAATAAGGAGTAACAATCAAAAGTGCGTCAGCACCCGATTTTTCTGCATCGTTTGAAAGCTCCACGGCATATGCGGTTTCGTTACTGCCTGTTCCTGCAATAACGGGGATTCTGTGGTTAACGGTGTCAACGGCGAATTTGATAACATCAGCGTGCTCTTTGGGCGTCAGCGTTGCACTTTCGCCGGTAGTACCGCAGATAACTATTGAATCAGTGCCGTTTTCAATATGAAATTCCAACAACTTTTCAAGTGCCGGATAATTTACACTTCCGTCCTCGTGAAAAGGTGTTACAATCGCAACACCTGCACCGGTGAAAATAGGATTACTCATAAAATCTCTCCTTAATAGTAACTGTCAGTCCATATAACCTTCTGCGCAAAGCAATTCAGCAAGCAAAACTCCGCCGCCTGCCGCACCGCGCAAAGTATTGTGAGAAAGACATACAAACTTGTAGTCATACTGTGTGTCCTCACGGAGTCTGCCGATAGAGATTGCCATACCGCCTTCAAGGTCTCTTTGAAGTTTTGTCTGGGGCATATTGTCCTCTTCAAAATAGTTGAGGAACTGCTTGGGAGCGTGGGGAAGGTTAAGCTCCTGTGCTCTGCCAGAAAATTCTTTCCATATATTTAATATTTCTTCCTTTGAAGGTTTATTCTCAAATCTTACAAATACTGCTCCCATATGACCGTTGGAAACGGGAACACGAAGGCATTGTGCAGTAAAATTGGGGGATTTTGCAGGAACAATCTCATCGCCCTCAATCTTACCCCAGATTTTAAGCGGTTCTTTTTCGCTCTTTTCCTCTTCGCCGCCGATATACGGGATTACATTGTCCAGCATCTCAGGCCATGTATCGAAGGTCTTTCCTGCACCTGAAATTGCCTGATAGGTGCACACAAGAACATCTTTAATGCCAAACTTTGAAAGAGGGAAAAGGGCAGGTACATAGCTTTGAAGTGAGCAGTTCGATTTAACGGCAATAAAGCCTCTTTTTGTACCCAGTCTTTTTCTCTGTGCGGGAATGATTTTTGCGTGCTCTGCGTTAAGCTCGGGTACAATCATGGGAACATCGGGAGTGTGTCTGTTAGCGCTGTTGTTGGAAATAACAGGACACTCTGCTTTCGCATAAGCTTCTTCCAACGCTTTGATTTCATCTTTTTTCATATCAACTGCACAGAAAACAAAGTCAACCTGTGAAGCGATTTTCTCAATATCGGCAGTTGCGTCCATTACAACTATATCTTTCATCTTTTCGGGAATGGCAACATCCATGCACCATTTTGCGCTAACAGCGTCGGAATATTTCTTTCCTGCGGAACGGGGACTTGCTGCAAGAACCTTAACATCAAACCAAGGGTGATTGTCAAGAAGCGTCATAAACCGCTGACCTACCATACCCGTTGCGCCGATTACGCCTACATTATACTTTTTCACTTGAAATTACCTCCAAAAAATGATATTCTATCATATGTTATAAAAAATCAGTAATGATTAAAGCCATCATTACTGAATAAAAGCAGGGTATTATGACAGTGTCAAAATACGAAAGCACTCCATCAAAATGATGACAGTTGCATTACTGTTAATAATGCACCCAGAAACCGACCGCACGGACAACCGTTTTCTTCGGCAGTAAAGCCTTTCACATTTTATCATCGGCTGACCGTGAGCCTAAAAAATGATACTGATATTTACTGCGCCTCAATCGCTTTATTATAATACCATTATAGCGCCGTTGTGTCAAACATTTTTGAAAATTTTATCAACTTATCGGAGTTTTGATATGAAAAAATCAGATTTTTATTACGATTTACCAAAAGAATTGATTGCTCAAACACCAATTGAGCCTCGTGACCATTCAAAAATGATGGTTTTGTCACGAAAAGATAAATCAATAGAGCACAAGCATTTTTACGATTTTATAGATTTCCTTGAACCGGGAGATTGCTTGGTACTTAATAATACGAGAGTGCTTCCTGCAAGAATATACGGTGTAAAAAAAGATACGGGCGCCGTTGTTGAATTTTTGCTTCTCAATAATTTTGGAAACGACAGATGGGAAACTATAACCGGTCCCGGAAAAAGAGCAAAGCTCAATACGGAATTCACTTTCGGAAACGGTATAATGAGCTGTAAAATAGAGCAGGTTCTTGAAAACGGAAACAGAATTGCAAAGTTTTCATATGACGGGGCGAATATATATGAAGTTCTCGATAAAATCGGGGAAATGCCCTTGCCCCATTATATAACTGAGGAATTAAAGGACAAAGAGCGCTACCAGACCGTTTATTCCAAAGAATTGGGCTCTGCGGCGGCACCTACGGCAGGTCTTCATTTTACTGACGAAATCCTTGCTAAAATCAAAGAAAAAGGTGTAAAAATCGGGTATGTTACCCTCCATGTGGGAATAGGCACTTTCAGACCTGTTAAAGCAGAAAATATTGAAGACCATAAAATGCATTCCGAGCATTACCATATACCGAAAGAAACTGCGGATATGATAAACGAAACGAAGAAGAACGGTAAACGGGTTATCGCCGTTGGAACAACTTGTTGCAGGACATTGGAAAGTGTTATGTCAAGTCAGGGCGAAATGAAAGAATTTGACGATTGGACAAGCATTTTTATTTATCCGGGATATAAATTCAAGTGTATTGATGCATTACTTACAAATTTTCATTTGCCTGAAAGCACTTTAATAATGCTTGTATCTGCTTTTTACGACCGTGACGAGGTATTAAAAGCATACGAAACCGCTGTTAAAGAAAAATACCGATTTTTCAGTTTCGGCGACTGTATGTTTATATATTGAGGAGTATTTATGTTAAAAATAATTAAGAAAAACGGCAACGCAAGAAGATGTGAATTTACAACCGTTCACGGAACGGTGCAAACACCCGCTTTTATGAATGTGGCAACACAAGGTGCTATTAAAGGTGGTGTTTCTGCGTACGATTTGAAAGATATTAACTGTCAGGTTCAGCTTTGCAATACTTATCATCTTCATTTGCGCCCCACCGATACGCTTATAAAAGATTTGGGCGGACTTCACAAATTTACGGGTTGGGACGGTCCGATTCTGACAGACAGCGGCGGATTTCAGGTGTTTTCACTTTCTTCACTTCGTAAAATCAAAGAAGAAGGTGTATATTTTTCCTCTCATATTGACGGAAGAAAGATATTTATGGGTCCTGAGGAAAGTATGCAAATTCAATCAAATCTCGGCTCAACAATTGCAATGGCATTTGACGAGTGCGTAGAAAATCCGGCGAAATACGAGTATTCCAAGGCGTCCTGCGAAAGAACAACACGCTGGCTTTACAGATGCAAGAGTGAAATGGAAAGGCTTAATTCCATACACGATACCATCAATAAAAATCAACTTTTGTTCGGAATCAACCAAGGATGCACTTTTGACGATTTAAGAATTAAGCATATGCAGGACATTGCAGAACTCAACCTTGACGGTTACGCTATCGGCGGTCTGGCAGTAGGAGAACCTAAGGAGGATATGTATAGAATAATTTCTGCGGTTGAGCCGTATATGCCTGCCGATAAACCTCGCTATTTAATGGGCGTGGGTACCCCCGGAAATATTCTTGAAGCCGTTAAGAGGGGAGTGGATTTGTTTGATTGCGTTATGCCAAGCCGTAATGCACGCCACGGGCATCTTTTCACCGACGACGGTATAATAAATATCAATAATAAAAAATATGAAAAGGATTTATCTCCGATAGATTCAAATTGTAATTGTCCGACTTGTCAAAAGCATTCAAGGGCATATATCCGCCATCTTTTTAAGGCACAGGAAATGCTTGCAATGCGTTTGTGCGTTATGCATAATTTGTATTTTTATAATAATTTGTTGCAACGCATCAGAGATTCGATTGACAATGACACATTTGATGATTTTTATAATAAATATGTTGATAGGCTGGACACAAGAATTTAATTTTTTCAAAAACTATTGCAAATTGCCAAAGCGTTATGTATAATATTAGAGTTATTGAATAAAAATTAACTTTGGAGGATATTTTAATGACAGATTTTCTTACATTTGCTATGATGCCTAATTCAGGCAACACAAGCTCAAGCCCTGTTCCTATGATTATAATGATGGTTTTGCTTTTTGCGGCAATGTATTTTTTCACAATCAGACCGCAGAAAAAGCAGCAGAAAAAAGAACAGGAAATTCGTGAAAGCACACAAATCGGTGACGAAATCACTACAATCGGCGGTATCTGCGGAAGAGTTGTTGCCGTTAAAGACGATACGATTGTAATTGAAACGGGTTCTGACAGAACAAAGATTAAGTTCCAGAAATATGCGATTGCAACAAATCATACTGCAAACGAAAAAATTCAGGCTGAGCGTGAAGCCGCAAGAGCTGCTGTTCAGGAGAAAAAAGGCAAGAAGTCCAAGAAAGAAGACAAGGACAGCGACAGCAAGGATTCTGAATAATTAAATCATAATATGATTTTCCCCCTCATATTCTTTATTGAATGTGAGGGGATTTTTTTATGCATAAAAGGAACAAAAGTAAGAACAAAAGCGAAAATATGATGCCGATACAAAAAATCATCATTACTGCCGTATCAGGTGCCGTCGGTACTGTTATCAGCGTTTTACTTACATTGATTTTTTCGGTTGTCTTGTCAAAATCTCCGACTTTATCCGATAAATCAGGAGTATATTTTATAATTTCTGTTTTGTTGGGCGGATTCGTATGCGGAGTAATTTCTTCGAGAAAAAGCAGACTGAAAGGTATAGTTGCAGGAGCGTTATCTTCACTGTTTTTCTGCCTGTTTATTTTTGCCTTAATGCTTATTTTTTCTCACGGACAACTAATCCCACAAACGGCATTTTTAGCCGCCGCAACAGTAAT
>CAMGDG010000059.1 GCA_946041635.1 uncultured Clostridia bacterium | reverse complement strand
TATAAACTTTTTATAGATTTCATATTTTTATACCTCGTTTTATTTCATTATACCACACCGCTGATTTAATGTAAATATTTTTGCAAACTACGGTGTCCTATATTGACAGCAGCAGAGGGCTTTGTCATGGGCGTGGGCGCAAATATATTTAAAATTGCAGGCCCCGTTATCGCATACGGTATATTTGCAGGTGTAATTTACGGAATCATATATTATTTAATGCAAATGGTAAAATAAAAAACAGGGACGGTTTAAGCACTCGGCATCAAACCGTCCCTGTAAATTTAAAAAGCCCTTGTCCGCAAAGACAGGGCTTTTAGGGTTTCATTCGGAGCACAACGCCGTTTATAACAGTATCTTCTTTCGGGTCAGCCGCATATGCGGCAACAGTGTACCAACCTGCCCCAACCTCGCCGCAAGGTCAAAAAACCGTGGGTTATGGTTTACCGAACGCCGAATACTGATGTTGCAACTTAAACGGTACCTGCTTCGGCAGCCGCCGGAACGCCGCTGCGCAAAGAAATTACATTATAATGCGAAAATCGGTCAGGCACGCCCTCCGGCTTCCCGCAAAACAAGGCTCTTTCAGTACGCTCACGGCGGATAATCTAATCCATTAGCCATCACATTCCATCAAAAACCCAGAACACTTGAATCTACCCAAATCCAAGTATTCCACTAAGCATTCTATCACCGATTTGTAAATTTGTAAAGGGCAAAATTAAAATTATTGGAAAATTCACAAATTATTACGGCATCATAACAAAAAATACAGCATAGTATATGATTTATATTATCGGTTAAAGGGGAAATTGTAGCTTTGTGTTTCGCTGTTCTGCTCGGAGGTTACCGTGGCGTCGGAGATTAGTTTAACTTCAACCTCAAAGGTAGTCACATTGTAATCGGCGTCAACTCTGCCGATTTTAAGCTTTATCGTGTCGCCGATTTTGCCGTTTTCAACAACATCAAGCAGTGTTTCATAGCTTTCCAAATCCTGACCGTTAACGGCAAGAATCATATCTCCGCTTTTAACATTTTGATTATTCAAATCACTGCTTGCGGAAATACTGTCGATAATAACCGAGCCGGCGGGAAGATTGTTTGCGCGGGCGATAATAGAATATATCTGACTTGAATATACAGGCGCAAATTTTATACCGAGAGCAGGTCTGCTTGTAACAGCGCCGTTCTTTATAAGCTCGTCAACAATTTCCTTAACCGTTACAGACGGAACGGCAAAGCCCATACCCTCATATTCGGTTGAGGCGATTTTTGATGAGTTTATTCCCACAATCTGTCCGTATTCGTTTACGAGAGCACCGCCGGAATTGCCGGGATTTATGGCAGCCGTGTGCTGAATACAGGGAACCTCGTAGCCTACGGGGCTGTCAACAGGTCTGCCGATTGCGGAAACCATTCCGTTTGTGAAAGAGCCGAAAAACTGTGTTCCGCCGGGATTGCCGATGGCGTAAACCGTGTCGCCCACCGAAAGTGAATCGGAATTTGCAAATTCAGCGGCTTTAAGATCGGTTGTTTCAACACGAAGCAAGCCTATATCCGTTTTTGAATCAATACCTACCACAACAGCGTCATACTGTTCGCCGTCATGAGTTTGCACAAGCACCTTGGGGCTCTGAACATTTACAACATGGGCACATGTAACAATATATGTTGACTTGCCGTCGCCGGTGAGCCCCATAACTATTCCCGAGCCCTCTGAGGCGACTGTCTGGCGGTTGCCTGTATATACAATAATGCCTACGGAACTTTCATACACCTTGTTATACACTTGACCCGAGGTGAGAGGTCCGTCGGTTTCGGCTTCCTGCTCCGACTTTTCAGGCATATCAGCCAAATTCAACTGAGAATCGTCACCGGTAACGGATTCCTTATTATTAAAAGGGTTATCTTTTGCAATAAATACTATGCCCACAACTGCCACAGACAGCACAAGCACGGCACAGATAATGATTGCCGCTATCGCCGCGCCCTTTTTCTTGCCTTTTGAGGGCTTCTGGGGGGCCTCGGGCTTCGGCGTTCCGTACGGCGTATATGATGCGTATTGCTGATTTGCGCCGTATGCCGTGTAACCGGTTTGACTGTAATTTACAGGCGGTCTGTAAGGCGGGGGAGTTGCTTCTTTTGCAGACGCATTATCTCCGAAATCGGAATTCTGCGCAGGTTGAGAAGACGCCTCGTTGTTATTCGCAAAAGAGTTGTCAAATTCAGTATTCTTGTTTTCTTCGCTCATATAAATGACCTCTCGTTATTTTTTAGGCTTTTCCTGTTTCTTTTTTTCAAGCAAAACAGTAAACCTTGTAAATTGACCTTCAATACTTTCGGCAAAAATCTTTCCGCCGTGCATTTCAACTATTGTTTTGCACAGATAAAGACCTAAGCCTGCACTTTTAACATCATAGCTTCGTGATTTATCAACCTTGTAGAACCGTTCAAATACTCTGCCGATTTCCTCGGGGGAAATACCGTCGCCCGTATTTTGAATGGATACATATACCTGATTGCTGTCGTTTTCACCGGTAAACACCGAAATCGTACCGTTCTCGGGAGTGAATTTTACGGCATTGTCAACAAGATTGTAAATAACCTGATGTATCATATCACGGTCGGCATGAACCATAACCGTTCTTATGTTTTCAAAGCCTTCAACCGTAATGTTATTTTTCTCGATAGCCTGCTCGAAATTCAGCATACAGTCAATTATTACCGATGAAATATCAAAATCGCTGTATTTGGGCTCCAGCTCGCCCGCCTCAATTTTTGAAAGATTGAGCATTGAGGTTACAAGCCGTGAAAGCCGTTTGATTTCATTTGAAACTATTTGCAGGTATTCCTCATGCCTTTCGGGCGGAATTGTACCGTCAAGCATACCGTCTATAAAGCCGCCTATTGTTGTCATGGGTGTTTTAAGCTCGTGAGAAACATTGGCGACAAAGCTTCGCCTTGATGATTCTAATATTGAAAGGGCAGACGCCATTCTGTTAAAGGACTGGCAAAGCTCTGCAAATTCATCGGAGCCTCTTACTGCAACACGCTTGCTGAAATCCCCCTGTGCATAAGCCTTTGTTGCGTTTGACATCTGCCGCAGAGGATTGGTGAGCTTTGCGGTAAAGGCGTAAACTACCAAAAACGACAGAGAAATCGCAAACAGCGCCGAGGAAAGGTACATTCTTAAAATGTTGCCCGTGTATTCCCTGAAACTGTGTTCAACAGCTTCGGCGGCGAAAACGGCACCTATTACCGTTCCGTTCACCTTAACGGGTGCGCCTGCCAAAAATGTTCTTTCGTCGAAAATGCCGGGGATTTTCTCATCGTTAATGTAAAACCCGTTTTCAACGGCTTCCATTATATCATCGGGTATATCAAAATTTTTGTGGATTGAACAGCCTTCATCGCCGCTGAACTCGTATGAGAAGTTCTCTTTGCATAAAACAACCTTGCCTTCAACATTGCAGAAAAACACATCTGCATTTATGGCTCCGGAGGTAACTCCTAAGTTGTTGCACACAAGAAGCATTGCGTTGCTGAATTCTTCGTCATTGCCACAGCTCCCGAAAATTCTTTCGCAGTATTGGGCGTTTCGGGTCACATTATCGGTAAGCGTTTCTTTCTTTTCCTTTGACCAGCGGTTTGAAAGAAATACAAAAAGAGCAGAGGTAAGAACAAAGTAGCTTACAAGTATCAACGCCGTCATAATGGTAAAATATTTCAGAAACAGCGGTTTATGGATAAAAAAGCTTTCAATTCTTCGTAAATGCTTTTTAAAAAAATTACTGTTTTTTTCCATGTGTTTCAAATTTATACCCTACGCTCCATATTGTACGCAGTTCCCATTCGTCGGAAACGCCCTTGAGCTTATCACGCAGTCTTTTAATGTGAACATCAACAGTACGGCTGTCGCCGTAATAATCAAAGCCCCACACATCGTCAAGCAATTGGTCACGGGTGAAAACACGGTCGGGATTGCTTGCGAGGTGATAAATAAGCTCTAATTCTTTGGGCGGTGTGTCAACCGCAACACCGTTTACCTTCATTTCGTAATTTGAAAGATTTATTACAAGCTTATCGTAACGAACCTCTTTCGTGTCACCGTCCTTAACGGCAGAGGTGCGGCGCAGAACCGCCTTTATTCTCGCAACGATTTCCTTTGTGTCAAAGGGCTTTGTAACATAATCGTCTGCACCCAATTCAAGCCCCAGAACCTTGTCAAAGGTTTCGTCCTTGGCTGTTACCATAATTATGGGCGTTTCAGAGGTCTTTCTTATCTCACGGCAAACCTGCCAGCCGTCAAGCTGGGGGAGCATAATGTCAAGAAGCACAAGGTCGGGCGATTCCGAACCGAATACGCTTACCGCGTCAACTCCGTTGTGCGCCAGCACCACCGTGTAGCCCTCTTTTTCGAGATACATCCTTAAAAGGTCGCAAATGTTTTTGTCGTCGTCAACAACAAGGATTTTTTCTTTCTGCATCTTCGTCAACCTCCTCTTATAGGTAAATAATATATTGAAAATTTTAACAAAATAAAAACAAAGTTTTGTTTTTTTATAAATATTTACATTTTTTCGGAATTATTTGTGATATTTTCCGTTGCCGCTTATGGAAAAAGCCCTGTATAGCTGTTCCGTAAGCATAATTCTTGCAAGCTTATGGGGAAAAGTCATTTTCGACATTGAAAACTTATAATCGGATAAATTTTTTATTTCCTCCGAAAGCCCAAAAGAACTGCCGATTATGAAAACAGCCGTGCTTTTGCCGTCAAGAGCAATATTCCCGAGCTTTTCGGAAAATTCTTCTGAGGACATCTGTTTTCCCTCAATGCACATTGAGAAAACATAGGAATTCTTCGGAATTTTTGCCTTTATCATAGCCGCTTCTTTTGAAAGTGCGTTTCCTATTTCCTGCTGTGAGGGATTGTCGGAAAGCTTGACAGGCTCTAAAACCGTAACTGTAAGACGGCAATAACCCGAAAGTCTTTTTTCATAGTCAGCGGCGAAATCACTCATATATTTTTCCCGAAGTTTTCCTAAAACTATCAGGTGAATGTTCATCATAATATCATTGCCCTTTCGTCCCAAACAGGCTTTGCAACACGGAGCAGATAATCCTCGCCCTCTTTTGCCCCTGCCGCTGTTAAGGCCGACACACTTGTCTGGTAGGCAAGCTGAGGAACATTATTCTCACGGCTTAAATGACCTAAAAAGAATCTTGCCGTGCCCGTTTTTA
The DNA here is from genome assembly GCA_946041635.1 of uncultured Clostridia bacterium. Taxonomy (GTDB): domain Bacteria; phylum Bacillota; class Clostridia; order Oscillospirales; family Acutalibacteraceae; genus Fimenecus. The sequence goes on along the minus strand of CAMGDG010000059.1, from coordinate 2,133 downwards.
TAAGCTTTGCAACGGTTTCGGCGCAGGCGTCGTTGGAAAGATGGCCTTTAACGCCTAAAATACGCCGTTTGAGCATATACGGGTATCCGCCGCATTGGAGCATATTCACATCGTGGTTTGATTCCAGCATTACAAGGTCAGAGCCTGTGATTGCCTCTGAAACCGTATCGGTCATTATACCTAAATCCGTTGCAACGGCTATCTTTCTGCCGTTTGAAAGCTCCATGGTATATCCGCAGCTTTCAGCCGCATCGTGGGAAGTACTGAAAGGCTTTACAAGCATACTGCCTAAATCGGCTCCGCTTTCCGATATTATATTGCAGTCTGTGGCGTTATCAAGAGCGTCGGTTTTGGAGAGCGCCGTATATGTGCCCTCGGTCATAAAAAGCTTAACCTTATGCTTTTTTGTGAAAACCTTTAAACCTCTTATATGGTCGGAATGTTCGTGAGTAATAAACACTGCGCCGATACTGTCCGCATCAACGCCGATGTTCCAAAGCGCCTGCTCCGTTTGCTTTGCGCACATTCCCACATCAATAAGTATGTTGTTATTTCCGCCGCCTATGTAAATGCTGTTTCCTCCCGAAGAAGAAAACAGCGGACAAAATTTTGCCATGAACCTTTCTCCTTATATAATATAAAAGATGGGCGGCTCTGCGCCGTCCATCCATTTATTTATCCTACGCTTAATACGGATTTTTCATCGCCGGGCTCTACTCGCAATTCAATATCTGCACCCAGACTGCGCATTTTTTCAATAATATTGTCATACCCACGCTGAATATGATGTATTTCTTCGATTTCGGTTGTGCCCGTTGAGATAAGCCCTGCGATAATCATTGCTGCGCCTGCTCTTAAATCGTCCGCCTTAACGGGAGCGCCTTTTAATCGGTCAACGCCCTCAATGAAAGCGGATTTACCGTCAACTATGATTTTAGCGCCCATTCTCGTAAGCTGCTCCACATAGCGGAAACGATTGTCCCAAACGCTTTCGGAAACCATACTGTTACCTCTTGCAATGGACAGAAGCACTGCAAACTGCGGCTGCATATCGGTGGGAAAGCCGGGGTGCGGCATAGTTTTTATACTGCAATGATTTGGGCGGCAGTCGGCAAAAACTCTCACCGAATCGTCAAACTCCTCAACCACCGCACCGCTCTCAATAAGCTTTGCGGAAATTGATTCAAGGTGCTTGGGTATAACATTTTTAATAAGCACGTCGCCTTGTGTAGCGGCGGCGGCTACCATATATGTTCCCGCCTCAATCTGGTCGGGGATAATCGCATATTCACAGCCGTGAAGCTTGTCCACTCCGCGGATTTTAATAACATCTGTACCTGCGCCTCTTATATCCGCGCCCATGGAATTCAAAAAGTTTGCAAGGTCAACTATGTGGGGCTCTTTTGCGGCGTTTTCAATAATCGTTAAGCCCTTTGCTTTAACGGCGGCAAGCATAAGATTGATTGTAGCACCCACGGAAACCACGTCGAAATAAACGGAAGTTCCCAAAAGCTTGTCCGCACGGGCGTCAACCATGGCGTTTTCCTCAATGGAAACGGTTGCGCCGATAGCCTCAAAGCCCTTTATGTGCTGGTCTATGGGGCGAACGCCGAAACAGCATCCGCCGGGCATTGCAACCTTGGCGTGATGAAATCTGCCCAGCAAAGCACCTATAAAATAGTATGACGCACGCAAAAGCTTTGACATATCGTGCTCAACAACATTCGAACGGATATGGGAAGTATCTATTTCCAGCGTGTTTTTGTTTATCATTTTAACCTCTGCGCCCAAGCGGCGGAGAATTTTAATCATAGCAGAAACATCGCTGATATTGGGAATATTCTCAATCCTGCAAACGTCCTCTGCAAGAATAGTCGCCGGAATTATCGCAACAACGGCATTTTTTGCTCCGCTGATTTCAACCTCACCGGTTAAGCGGTTGCCGCCGTTTATTATGATTTTTTCCAAGGACAATTCCTCCTAAAATCAAATAAAATCGAATAAAGAAAACAACATTAAAACAGCGTTTGGTGATGTAATATCAGTAAGATTCTCCAAACGCCGTGAATACTTTTACAATAGTATAACACCTGTCTCTTATACACATCTGACGCTGCCGACGAAGGCTTAGGT
>CAMGDG010000058.1 GCA_946041635.1 uncultured Clostridia bacterium | reverse complement strand
ATGTCATGGCAAGAGAGAAATAACCGGCATCTTCAAATCCGCCCATTCGGACAATCACTATAGATATTATCCATTGTGCTCAAAGGAATTTAAAATTGCAGATATTAAAATATAAAAGATTTAAAAGAGAACTCATAAAATCACTACATATATTTATTACTTTCGTTTTTCAAACTCAATTTATTTGATTTTTTCATAAAGTAAATATGAGAAAGATGGAATAATCTAATAAATAAAGATTCAGGTAAATATTTATACAGAAGCTTTTCAGCATTAAACACCCATGCAATTCTTGATGACTCTTTTTCATAATCTGCCCACGGAGAGATAGAGAGGTACTTGTCAAACAAATCGTTAAATGGATGCATATTGTCTTTATGCCAAGGAAATTCGCCCATAACTCTAAAAAAGTGAATTATCTTTTCATTGCCTTTTGCTTTTTCTAAAACTTCTTTTTTATAAAAACTGGGATTTCTAAATACTCTGTAATAATTTTTTGCACTAAACATATAGTATGCGGGTTCCATATTATATTCCGGAGGCAATTCATAAATATCATCTTTTATTACAACATTTATTAAATCTTGGTCGGGTGCGGGATAATGTGCGCGAACATTTATTACATGTTCAACTATTCTTTCTGTACAATGCTGCTTTTTCCATTCTTCAATATTAAATAGAATTACACCAGAATTATAATATTTTTCTTCTATGTTAAAACCAATATCGATCTTATGATTTATCACCAAAGAATCTTGTGACATTGCTACCGGACTGTTTTTTATATCAAGTTCAAAAACTTCAGATAAATCTCCCGTAACAACAGTATCGCTATCAATATATAGTAACCTATCAAGGGTATCCAAACCAAACTCGCTGACAAACATTTTCAAATTTGCAGAATATGAGCCACGATATGCCGGCATTCCTAATTCTATCATTTTTTGAACAATCTGTTCTGTTTCAATAATAAAAATTTCTCTGTTGTATTTTGAAGCCAACAACTGAAACTTGTCCAAATTATCTTGTTCGATATTATCTGATAATATGTAAACAGATATTCTGTCACTATTCTTGTTGTTCTCAAATAAAGAAGTTATTGAAACTCCGCAATATGGAGCATATTTATTGTTACATTGATAAAGAATATTCATAATTAATCCTCATAAATTGCATATAAAACGGTTTCAATAGGTTCATAAAAATAGTGCCTGATATAAAGCCTATAATCGGGTACTAAGCTATGTAGATATTCCGCAATTTCAATCATATCCTCATCACTGTGATATATACATATCGCAAGTTTGGGCTTGTTTCTGATAATTGTTTGCCGGGCTCCCATAAGCGCTTTTTTTTCAGCACCCTCAATATCCATTTTTATAAAGGTAGCCTCTTTGCATTCTGCAACTTCATCAATTGCAAGCACCTCAATAGCGTTATCGTTGTTATCAGTACTTTCAACAATTCGTGAGCCTGAACCATTAGAAATAAATGACAAGCGTGTACTTTTATCCCAAACACCAGCCTTAAAGACGGTCATGTTATTAACATTTTTGTTACATAATTCTTTATAATTGAAATTATCAGGTTCAAAACTAATAATGCTTTTATAGTTACTTTTGCAAAAATCGATAAAACAGTCGACTGTATCGCCGATAAATGCACCACAGTCTACAAAAACATCGTTTTCTGATTTGATTATATTTTTATCGAAATACTGTTCTTTTGTATTGTATATTTTGGGAGCTCTCTTTATATCATGAGTTATACGAAACTCAATAGCTTTTCTATATGTTTCTTTTGATTCCTCGTCAGCCAGCCAAGAAAGAATATTGTTTACTCTTTGTGCGTTTTCGACAAAAAAGGCTTTCGACCTCAGCATTTCATCTGTTGGTAATTTCGTTTCTTTCGCCATTTTAAATAAAACCAGTCTTTTCCTTATTGCGGGTGAAATACCACTTCCCCGCAACAAATTCATAGTAGTACGACCTGTACGAGTATGTGTAAACTTATCTATTATTGTTTCAATTTTACTTATATAACTCATTATCCAACCGCCTCAATAATTCTATTTGCCATTTCGGCAAGTTTTTCGTCTGTCATTCCGGGGTATACGCCTATCCAGAAGGAATTCTTCATAATAAAATCTGTATTTTCAAGATTTCCGCATATTCTATATGCGGATTTATCGCTTCTAATTACATCAAAGCAAGGGTGCTTTATAAGGTTGCCTGCAAAGAGCATTCTGGTTTGAATATTGTTGTTCTCTAAATGAGAAACGATTTTATCTCTGCTAACACCTTCTTTACAAGTGATTAGAAATCCAAACCAAGAAGGGTCGGAGTTTTCGCATCTTTCCGGAAGGATTAGCTTGTCTTGTGCGCCTTCCAGTAATTTATATAACTTTGCAAAATTCTCTTTTCTTCTTTCAGTAAATTCCGAAAGCTTCTCGAGCTGTGCGCAACCGATAGCGCACTGCAAATCTGTGGCTTTAAGATTATATCCAAAATGAGAATAAACATATTTATGGTCATAGCCTTTTGGCAATTCGCCATACTGCCCGTCAAATCTATGCTTACAAAAATTGTCAACACCTGACGGACATACGCAATCTCTTCCCCAATCACGCAAAGAGCGAACAATTTTATGTAATAGCGCATTGTCGGTATAAACTGCACCGCCCTCGCCCATTGTAATATGATGCGGAGGATAAAAGCTTGATGTCCCGATATCTCCGAATGTACCCGTATATTTTTTTACACCGTCAAGAGTATAACTGCTTCCAAGGGCATCGCAGTTGTCTTCAATAAGCCAAAGGTTATATTTTTTACAAATGTTTTTAACCGCCTTGATATTGAAAGGATTCCCAAGCGTGTGTGCAAGCATAATTGCTTTTGTTTTTTTGCTGATTGCTTTTTCTAAGATTTCAACATCAATGTTGTATTGCGGTATGGTTACATCGACAAAAACAGGCACTGCACCGTATTGAATAATCGGGGAAACGGTTGTGGGGAAACTTGCGGCAACTGTAATTATTTCGTCGCCTCGTTTTACGGCCCTTTCGTTTAAAAGCGGTGAGGTTAATGCCATAAACGCAAGCAAATTTGCAGATGACCCGGAATTTACAACAGAACAGTATTTTACGCCTAAATACTCTGCAAGATTCTTTTCAAATTTATCTGTATATTCACCTGAAGTAAGCCAGAATTTCAAAGCAGAGTCAACGAGTAAAGTCATTTCTTTTCGATCATAAATTCTGCCCGAATAGTTAATTTTGTCACCTTTCTCATATGGTTTAGATGAGTGAAATTTTTCTGCATATTCAGCAACTTCTTTTAATATTTTTTTTCTTGCTTGCTGTTCGGACATATTCTCAAACATTTTTTTCACCTAAATACTCTTTAATCTGTTTTTCCATTATTTCAGAAACACTTGTTCCCGAATAATATTCCTTTGTAAATTCAACTACCTTTTCAACGGCTTTTTCAATATTCCAAACCGGTTGCCAATTAAAAGTGTCTTTTAACTTTTCACAATCAAGCTTTAAAAACTCCGCTTCGTAAGGTGTTTTTTTGCAAATGTTTACCCATTCAACATTATCGCCCCAAGCTTTGCAAAATATGTCTGCAAGCTTACCTGTTGTAATGCAATCTTCAGAATCGGGCCCCACATTGTAACTGTCTGATTTACTGAAATCAATGTATTGTTCTGCTGCGATCATTAAATATACAAAAATCGGCTCGAGAACATGCTGAAACGGTCTGATTGAATATGGGTTTCGAATTATTATTTTTTCATTGTTAACACATGCACGAACACAGTCAGGTATAATTCTGTTTTCTGCAAAATCGCCGCCGCCGATGACATTTCCTGCCCTTGCGGTTGAAACTGAGATTTTTCTATCCCTTAAAAACGATTTAAAATACGAGTGTGTTACAAGTTCGGAGCAAGATTTGCTGTTAGAATATGGATCATATCCGTCAAGCTTATCGCTTTCAACAAAGGTGAAGCCATCTCCATTATTTTCATAAACTTTGTCAGTTGTAACATTTAAAAAGGATTTTACACCTTTACTTTGCCTAATACATTCGAGCAAATTGACCGTACCCATAATATTTGTTTCATATGTATATTTGGGATCTTCATAAGATTTCAGTACAATAGGCTGTGCTGCCAAATGAAAGACTATTTCGGGATTACATTCGTCAAATGCTTTTTTCAAAGATTCATAATCACGAACATCTCCGATTATAGATGTCATTTCTCCTTCAATTTCAGCCATATCAAACAAGTTTGGTTCGGTCTCAGGAGATAACGAGTATCCTGTAACATCGGCACCTGACATTAACAGTATTTTACAAAGCCAAGAACCTTTAAATCCTGTATGACCGGTTACAAAAATTTTTTTTCCTTTGTAAAAATCAAGAATATTCATTAGTCTTTCCACAATTTCCACGGAGCATTTCCGCTTTCCCATAATTTTTCAAGCAATTGCTTATCTCTTTGCGTATCCATGCACTGCCAAAATCCGTTATGGCTATACGCCATGAGTTGCCCCTGTTTTGCAATTTCTTCAAGGGGACTTTTTTCGAACACCGTATCGTCACCATCAATGTAATCGAATATTTCAGGGTTCATTACCATAAATCCGCCATTTATTACGCTCTTGTCAGAAGCTTTCTTTTCACGGAAGGCACTGATGTTCCCGTTTTCTGCAATGTCGAGCACGCCGAAACGCTGATCAATATTGATTGCGGTAAGGGTACCGATTTTACCATGGCTTTTATGAAATTTTAATAACTTATCAATGTCAATATCTGCAACCCCGTCGCCATAAGTGAGCATAAACGGTTCATTGCCGATATATTCTTGAACACGCTTAATTCTACCGCCGGTCATTGTATTGAGACCTGTATCAACAAGGGTTACTCGCCAAGGCTCTGATGTGTTTTTTTGAACCGTCATTTCGTTGTTTTTTAGGTCAAATGTTACATCGGAAGTATGCATATAATAGCCTGCGAAGAATTCTTTCACTATGTACTGCTTGTAACCGAGACAAATAATAAAATCGTTAAATCCGTAATGTGAATAGATTTTCATTATATGCCAAAGAATTGGTCTATCGCCAATTCCAATCATAGGTTTAGGCTTTAAATGACTTTCTTCACTGATTCGTGTACCAAGACCGCCCGCAAGTATTACAACTTTCACAATTATCCCCCTTTTACAATTATATGTATTATAACATATTGCTACATAATACGCAAGAAAATAGATGTCGATATTTCTCGAGGTGTAATCTTTTTTTGCTGCCTATTGCCAAAAACTCTGCCGAAAATATGAGTAAAATCAAGGGCTTACGGCGGTTTTCATTTTTATTGAAAAGGGACGAAAACGAACAAGCCGGAGATTTTTGTTAATAAATATGACTTCTGCAAAGGTTGGGGGCAGTTGTTACCTGGTTAATTCGTTCAGTTAAAGGGAAAGCGGCAGTCGCATACTATCTCTATACCGTTTCCTTTGTACACAAAAACAGACCGCCTACACATTTGTAAGCGGTCTTTAACTATTTAGAGTTAGTCCGATAAAATGTAAGCTGTCGATGAAAACGCAGGGACTAAGTGTCGTGCTTACTTGACGGGATGAACAATTTTATAATGCAGATCGCAATGATCAGCAGTATCGGAAACACTATTCCCGCAAGCATTCCGGCTTTCATATTATCATTTGCATTCTGCGTAAAGATGCCGATGACGCTCGGGCCAATAGACGCTCCCATATCTCCGCCCATAGCAAGCAAGGCAAACAGGGCTGTACCCCCCAAGGGAATCCGTGCTGAAGAAATGCTGATCGACCCCGGCCACATAATCCCCACTGAAAATCCACAGAGAACACAGCCCAGCAGTCCGAAAATCGGTTGGGAGGAGAGCGCGGTCAACAAATAACAGATCAAGCACAGAACCCCGGATCCCAGCATGAAGTTCGGCAAATTTATTTTATGACCGAATTTGCCGTACAGGAGACGGCTCAGCCCCATCGTTGCCGCAAACATACAAGGACCGATCAAGTCCCCGATGCTTTTGGAAAAGCCCAGCGCAGATTCAACAAAAGCAGACGCCCATTGCGCCATAGATGCTTCGCTTGCACCCGCACCGATCATCAAAAAGATAAAAACCCAAAAGGCGGGTTTACGCAACAACTCTTTCAGCGTCATCCCCTTACCTTCCTCCGCTAAACGCTCGATCGGGCATATTGAGAAATTGTATGCATTGATGAGCGGAACAATCGCCCACAGGCAGGCCATGATACGCCAGTTTTCAATGCCAAACAGTGCAAAAAACAATGTGGAAACCAAAATAACGCCCACAACGCCCCAACAATAGAAGGAATGCAACAGGCTCATCACGCTGTCTTTGTTTTCAAACGGACATGCCTCTACAATGGGACTGACCAAAACCTCAATCAGTCCGCTTCCCACAGCGTAGATCACAACACTGATCAAAATTCCCAGAAGGCGGCTCGGCAGAAGGCTCGGCAAAAACGCCAATGAAATCAAACCCGCGGCAGAAGTAATTTGTGATGCAACCACACATTTACGATATCCGATTCGGTCAACAAATTTGGCGCAAAATACATCCACAAGAATTTGGACAATATAAAAAACGGTGGAAATCAGGGCGATTTTCGCAATGGGTATGTCAAACTCGGCATGAAATCGCAAAAACAGAAGCGGTGCAAAATTTGCAACAATTGCCTGCGTAATAAATCCGATATAACATGTAATCAGTGTCTTTTTGTATTTTTTTATTTCCATAATATTTGAAGTTCCTCTCAATGACGAAATTGTGTGAACAGTTCCATGCCGAAAAGTCATACTTTCCTTTTATGGGAAAAAGATCTTTGCAAAATCCAGTTTGTCTTTTTTATAATTTCTTATTATACATCAAAATTATAAATTTTTCTACCCACCGTCTGTTGACTTCGTTTATGAGGAAAACGGGTGGCTTTTTGCGGAGTTTACCGTAATAAAGTGCAGAAAAATGTTGCAAAACAATTATGTATATGATAAACTTTTATTTAGAACGAACGGTTTGTTTAAATGGAGTGATAGTATGGCGAATTATACCGAGGAGCAACGAAAGGCGAAGAAAGAGGAGTTAATGGAAAAATGCTTTGACTGCTTTGCGGAACACGGTCTGCATGGGACGGGTATCCGCGTATTGGCAAGTGAATGCGGATTTAACCACACAAAGCTATATACATATTTTGAAGATTTGGACGACCTGATTATTCAGTCCACCGAATACTGTATGAGCAAGGTGGAGGAGGACTTTATGGCGAAAGCCCCCACAGATGTGGAGGATTTATGGCGGTTTGTTGACGAAATACCCTATTGGACGGCAGAAAAGCACGGCAAGAAATACCGCTTGATGTATCAGGTATATACCCACCCAAAATACAGAGAATACGGCAAAAAATTCTTTGCGGGCGTGGATAAGCGTTATACCGAATACGCAAAAAGCTTGG
>CAMGDG010000057.1 GCA_946041635.1 uncultured Clostridia bacterium | reverse complement strand
ATCCCACACACCAAAAGGTGTATGAGATTATTTGGCGCAGAAGGAGAGACTCGAACTCTCGCACCGGTTTCCCGGCCTACGCCCTTAGCAGGGGCGCCTCGTCACCAACTTGAGTACTTCTGCAAGTGTAACGGATTAACCGATATTCAATTTGCACAGGCTGTGGGGTTACCACAGCCTGCTTTTGGCGGAGAGAGTGGGATTCGAACCCACGGTACGTTGCCGTACGACGGTTTTCAAGACCGTTCCGTTATAACCACTTCGGTATCTCTCCGTATTGGGCTTGATTATCATATCATAAAAACAAAGCCTTGTCAAGGCGTTTATTGAAAAAATCACTTATGTCAAGTCCTATATTTTACGCGGAGCTGTGTTTACAAAATCATTCAATAATGATAAAATTATACTAATCTGATTTACAAGGAGGAGTGCGGTATGCAATCAACATACATTATTTTTTTCTTTTTGATAATATTCATATTGTTGTCGGAAAGAAGCAAAAAAACCGCTCTTCTTCACAAAATAAGAAAAACGAAAAAATTAAGGGGGAAGCAGGAAATGACGGAGCTTATCCAAAAATACATCGGCAAGGAGTGCATAATATACACCTGCACATCATCAACGCAGATTGAGGGCGTAATCCATTGCTGTAAAGACGGCTGGATAGAGATTGAGAAGAACGGGCAGCGTGATATTGTGAATTGCGATTATATCACAAGAATAAGAGAATATCCGAGAAACAAAAACGGAAAGAAAAAATCCGTTGTGTTAGACTGATGTCACAGGGTTTATGAGGAGAAGTGTAATGAATAAAAATAAGCTTGCGCCCACGCCGCCCATGGGGTGGAACAGTTGGGATTGCTACGGCGCCGCAGTTACCGAGGAACAACTTTTGGGAAACGCCGAATATATGGCGAAAAACCTCAAACAGTACGGCTGGCAGTATGTTGTGTGCGATATTCAATGGTACGAGCCGAAAGCCCGTGATAACGACTACAATAATTTTACCGAGCTTTGTATGGACGAGTATTCACGCCTCATTCCTGCCGAAAACCGTTTTCCTTCATCGGCGAACGGTATGGGCTTTAAGCCTATTGCCGATAAAATTCACGCTATGGGACTTAAATTCGGAATACATATTATGCGCGGTATTCCCCGTCAGGCAGTACATAACAACACGAAAATTTTAGGCTCGGACAAAACTGCCCGTCAGGTTGCTCACCATTTTTCCGTTTGCTCATGGAATACCGATATGTACGGAATGTATGACTGTGACGGTGCACAAAGCTATTATGACTCAATTTTTCAAATGTACGCAAAATGGGGCGTTGACTTTGTAAAGGTTGACGACATTTGCGTTACTGAATTCAGAAAGTGGGATACACCGTATTCGGCAGCCTACGAAATTGAAATGATAAGAAAAGCCATCGACAAAACGGGCAGAGATATAGTTTTAAGCCTTTCCCCGGGACCTGCACAGCTTGAAAATGCGGAGCATCTTTGTGAAAACGCAAATATGTGGCGGCTTACAGGCGATTTTTGGGATCAATGGGACAAGCTTTATGAAATGTTCGAGCGCTGTGAAAAATGGGCGCCTTATGTTAGTGAGGGTTGCTGGCCCGATTGCGATATGCTGCCGTTAGGCAATCTTTCAAGAAACGGCACCTGCCACGGTCCGCAGGACAGATACACGCAGTTTTCAAAGGACGAGCAGATAACGCTTATGACGCTTTGGTCTGTTTTCCGTTCACCTTTAATGTTCGGCGGAGAAATGCGCAATAACGATGAGTGGACGCTTTCTCTTATGACAAATCCCGAAATAATCGGAGTAAATCAGTATTCCCACGGCGGAAAACAGCTTTACCGTGACGAAAACACCGTTATATGGAGCGCTGTTTCTCAAAACGGTAATCCCATTGTAGCAGTATTTAATATTTCAAACAAAAAAATGACCGTATCGGCAGATTTGGAAAAATACGGCATTTCAGGTAAATTTTCCTTGCGTGACCTTTGGGCAAGGCAGGATATAGGAACAGTAAACGGCGAATTGATTTGTGATGTAAACTCACACGGAGCAAGAATTTTTGAATTAAGGCAGGTGTAAATCGGTGCTTAACATTATTACGGGCAGAACAGGCAGCGGAAAAACCCGTTATATCCGTTCTCTTGCGGCACAGTCGGCGCAGGAGGAAAAGGGCAAAACGGTTATAATTGTTCCCGAACAGTTTTCTTTCGAAACCGAAAAGGGAATGTTGTCCCTGCTGGGTAACGAAAAAATAAATAATGTTGAGATTTTAAGCTTTTCACGCCTTGCGGAAAGGCTTTTAACCGATTACGGCAGGCTCGATAAAAAGATTGCCGATGACGGTACCCGTGCGGTGCTCATGAGCCTTGCCATTGAAACTCTTGAAGATAAAATCACCGTTTTCAACCGTTACAGAAAATCTCCCGCACTCATCGGCGAGCTGTTGAACTTTTACAGAGAACTGAAAAAGTGCTGTATTCCCGTAAGTCAGCTCCAAGAGCTTTCAAAAAAGGTGAAAAAAGCAACCTTTTCGCAAAAGCTGGCGGAGCTTTCACTCATTTTCGATTGCTACGAAGCCCTGTTGAATCAAAAGTTCAGCGATGACTGTATGCTTTTTGATATGCTTTACGATTTGTTGGGCGAGGTGCGTCCGTTTGCCGGCAAAAAGGTGTTTGTTGATGCATTTTCCGGCTTTTCGGCGCAGGAATACAAAATACTTGAAAGAATTATTTCAACCGCCGATGAAACATATGTGACTTTTTGCTGTGACACGCAAAAAAACAACGGCCGTTATGAACTTTTTTATAACGCTCAAACGGAAATTAAAAAACTCAAAGCCGTTGCAAAGCGTACAGGCATAAAAATTGCGCCTGAAAAAATCCTGTATTCAAAAAGAGAGTTTAAGGCTGAACCGCTTAATGTTCTTGAAGAAAATCTGTTTTCCGAAAGTGGATTTGTATACGGCGAAACAGCAGATTGTATTTCCGTTATGCCTTGCCGCACCGTAGCCGAGGAGTGCGATTCGGTAGCGGCTGAAATCAAGCGGCTTGCCCGTGAGGAGGGGTACAGATACCGTGATATAGCCGTAATCGAACGGGGCGGAGCGTATAAAAACGAGTTGCTTTCCTCTTTCAGAAAATACGGGATTGATTACTTTGAGGATGACCGTCAGCCCGTGCTGAATCAACCCCTTATGGCTTTTATGACGGCACTTTTTGATTTGATGATTGACGGATTCGGGACGGAAACCGTGCTCCGCTTTTTAAAAACGGGGCTTTACGGGTTTTCAGCCCTTGAAATTGCGGCAATTGAGGACTATTCATTTACATGGCGAATAAACGGGTCGGATTGGACAAATGAATGGACGGAAAACCCGGATGGCTTCGGCGTGGATTTCACCGAGGAAAACAAAAAAGAACTTGAAAAACTGAATGCTCTCCGTGAAAAAATTGTAGGGCCCGTATTGTCTTTAAAAAATAAAATAACCGATACGGACGGCGAAACCGTGTCCGCCGAGCTTTTCGCATTTTTGCGCAAAGCCGGAATTGACGAAAACCTTAAATACTTTACCACTGTGCTTGCAGGGGGCGGAGAAACGGACCTTTCTATTGAACAGGGCAGGATATGGCGAATTTTAGCCGATATTCTCGATAGCCTTTATTCGGCATTGGGAAAAACCGCCGTGTCCGTAAAGCGTTACCGTGAGCTTTTTGAAATACTTGCTTCGTCCAAGGACTTGGGGCAAATCCCGGGAGGAATAGACGAGGTAATTATCGGCAGTGCCGACCGAATGAGAGCGGCGGCACCTAAGGCTGTGTTTATTGTGGGCGCAAATACGGGCGTCTTTCCTGCCGAGTGCGGCGGCGGAGTTTTACTCAGCGACAGCGAGCGCTGTGAGCTTATGCAAAACGGCGCCGATATTGTCAGCAATCTTGAATATAACAGCGTCAGCGAACGGTTTATCGCATATCACGCCATGACTCTTGCAACCGAAAAGCTGTATGTTTCATACAGTTCAATAGGCGGTGATTCCTCTGCGCTTACCCCATCGGAGCTTATAACGGAGGTTAAAAGCATCTTCCCCGGGTGCGCTGTTCTTAAAACCGATTCTTTAACAAGGATTGAAAGCCGCCGTTCTGCGTTTACTGCATATGCAAAGGAGAAAAACAGCAATTCAATTCTTGAAGCAACGCTATATAAATACTTTGGAGAAAGCGGTTCCGAAACAGAGATTGCAATGATTGAAAAAATCGGCAAAAAGCACTTCGCATTGGAAAACGGCAGTACCGCAACAGAACTGTTCGGTAAAAATATGTATATTTCCGCATCAAAAACCGAGAAGTATTATAAATGCCCCTTTGAGTATTTCTGCGAGTTCGGTATAAAGGCAAAGCCGCGGCGTGAGGCTTTAATGGACCCTGCCCAAACGGGTACGCTTGTGCACTATGCCCTCGAACGCTTTATGCGTGAAAATCCCAAGGGAGTTTTTGAAAAATATTCAAAATCAGTTGTAGGCGAAAAGACCGCCGCTATAATTGACGAGTATGTTTGCGAAAAGCTTGGAGGATACAGCGATAAAAACAGTTCATTCCTGCGCTCCGTTAACTTAATAAAAGAAAATACCGCAGGAATTGTTATGCAGCTTGTTGAGGAGTTTGCCAACTGTCGGTTTGTGCCCGTTGATTTTGAGCTTTCAATAAATAACGACGGTGAAATTGCGCCGTATTTTATTGAGTTGCCCGACGGCGGAACGGTAAAAATCATAGGCAGTGTTGACCGTGTGGATAAGTATGAAACCGATGAAAATACCTTTATAAGAGTAATCGACTATAAAACAGGCGGAAAAAAGTTTGAATTAGGCGAGGTGCTTTCAGGGCTCAATATGCAAATGCTCATATACTTGTTTGCAATCTGGCAAAACGGCGGAGAACGCTACGGTAATGTCGTACCTGCGGGAATTCTGTATTTCCAGGCTAAAAACAGCCGTGCCACACGCTCAAATCTGACAAGATATGACGATGCTCAAAAGGTGAAAGCCGAATTGCAGAAAAGCCTGAAAATGAGCGGTATGGTTCTAAATAACATTGATGTTATCAACGCCATGGAGCAGGGTGGCGCAGGCGTTTATATACCTGCAAAGATTGCAAAGGACGGTAACGCTTCGGGCAATGTAATTTCATTGGACTCCTTTGAAAAGCTTAAAAACCGTGTGAATAAACTTGTCTGCGATATGGCGGAAAATCTGCACCAGGGCGAAATTGACGCCGTTCCCGCCGAAGACGCCTGTAAGTATTGTAAATACGGCGATATTTGCAAGCGTGAGGACGATGACACCGTGCGTGAAATCGAAAAAATAGGTTTTGCGGACGCAATAAATATGTTGGGAGATGATGTAAATGAGCACTGATTGGACTCCGTCACAGAAAAACGCTATTGAAGCGCGAGGCGGCACGGTTCTTGTTTCCGCAGCGGCAGGCTCGGGAAAAACAGCAGTGCTTGTTCAGCGTGTAATTGAGCGCATCACCGATAAAGCATCTCCCGTAAATGTTGAAAATCTACTTGTTGTCACCTTTGCAAAAGCGGCGGCGGCGGAAATGCGTGAGCGCATAGGAAAAGTTCTTTCAAAAAAAATCGAAGAAAACCCCACCGATTCTTTTTTGAAAAGGCAGAAAATGTTTCTTCCCAACGCAGGCATTTGCACAATGGACAGTTTTTGTCAGAAGCTTGTAAAGGAGAATTTTCAGAAGCTTGATATTTTGCCTGATTTTTCCATGTTGAGCGAGCCTGAGCATAAAATACTTAAACTGGATGTTGTTCAGCAGGTTTTGGAAGAAGTGTATGCGGAAAACGGCGATGATACCGCAATGCTGTTGGATTTGTTTTCCAACGGTAGAAATGACGAAAACCTTATAAATTCAATCCTTTCCATATACGATTTTTCCATGGCGGCACCAAACCCCGAAAAGTGGATAGAAAAGCATTTTTCGTATTATTTTGAAAACTGCTCCGCCGAACAAAGCATATGGGGAAGGTATGCCCTGAAAAGACTTTCGGAAACGGCAAAATATATAACCGTAAAAATTGATAAAATAATTCTCGATGCGGGGGACGGAAAGTTAGGCGGCGTTGCCCGTGAAAACCTTGAAAGCGTTGAAAATCAACTTCGCACAGTAATTTCTTTGATTGAAAATAAAGGCGCTTGGAACGATATTAAAAACACCTTGGACAGTATAAAATTCGGTTCTTTCGGCAGATTTAAGGAAGAGGAAAAGGACGGGCTTTTCTTTGAAATTAAGGAACGCTGTGCGTCCGTTAAATCCGATGTGGAAAAAGCGCAGAAAATACTTTGCTGTTATTCCGATGAGTTTGCGGAGGATATGGAGTATCTGCGCCCCGTAATGTCTTCTTTTAAGCGTTGTGTACTGCGTTTTTCCGAGTTGCTGTTATCGGTAAAAAAAGAGAAAAATACATATTATTTCTCCGATATTCTTCATATGACGCTGAATTTGCTTGTTGTCTGTAATGACGACGGAACTGTGCAAAAAACCGATTTGGCAAAAGAGCTTTCCGATACATACGATGAAATTCTCATAGACGAGTTTCAGGATACAAACGAAGCGCAAAACGCTCTTTTTGACGCCATATCGAAAAACTCCGAAAATAAATTTATGGTGGGCGATGTAAAGCAAAGTATTTACCGCTTCCGTCAGGCAATGCCGAAAATATTCATTTCGTTGAAAGACGCTTTTTCGGAGTATAACGCCGTCGATTATCCTGCAAATATTTCTTTGGACCGTAATTTCAGAAGCCGAAAAGGTGTTGTTGATGCAGTCAACTTCTTTTTTAATATTCTCATGACACGCAAAATGGGCGATATTGATTACAAAAACGGCGAACAGCTTGTTTTTGCGGCAGATTATTCCGAAAGCGACAATTGCGATACACAGGTGCATATAGTAACCTCGCCCTCGCCCAAAGCATCAAATCTTGAAAATGAGTCAAGATATATTGCAGGTTTGATTGACGATATTGTGCACAGCGGACTTAAAGTGGGCAGAAAAGGGGAGGAACGCCCCGTGCGCTACGGCGATATATGTATTCTTATGCGCACCTTAAAAAATAAGGCGCCCGTTGTTGCCCGCACGCTGACTGCGGCGGGGATTCCCGTGCATTTCAAGAAAAACGGAGGCTTTTTTGACAACGCCGAAATCGTAACAATGATTTCACTTTTAAGGGTAATCGACAATCCCGTTCAGGATGTGCCCCTTGTTTCCGTAATGCTGTCGCCCATGTTTCCCTTTACCGAGGACGATATAGCGTCTATGAGATGCCGCAGCAGAAAAGCCTCTGTTTACGGTATGCTCACGGAAAACTATGAAACCGACGGAAAGGTGAAATATTTTCTTGACACAATAAATCTTTTGCGTACTCTTTCCGTTACATTAAGCGTCGGCGAGCTTATCCGCCGTGTCTTTGAGATAACCTCTTACGACAGCGTTGTGGGAGCTATGAATAACGGTGAAAAAAGAGCACTTAACCTGCGTATGCTGATTTCTTATGCAGAAGCATATGAGAGCAACGGAAAAAACGGGCTTTCGGGCTTTATCCGTTATGTGGATAAACTGCGCCGCAACAATTTCGATTTGGAAGACGCCAATACCGTTTCCGAAAACGACAATGTAGTAAGAATTATGAGTATACACAAAAGCAAGGGGCTTGAATTCCCCGTGGTTATCCTTGCGAACTGTTCGGAAGAATTTGCAAAAGATAACAGAAGCAAAGCGCTCACCGATAAAACAATGGGTATCGGCGCTTTAAGATATGATAAGTCTTTGAACAAAGAGTTTGAAACACAAACCTATACTTCGGTAAAACTTAAAAACGAATATGAGGATTTATGCGAAGCCATGCGTGTACTCTATGTCGCCATGACAAGAGCCAAGGAAAAGCTTTATATCGTGGGCAGTATGTATTCTCCACAGGAAACCGTAAGAAAACTTTATTGCAGCCGATATACGGGCTTTGACGAAAATTTTGTAGCATTGTCCCATTGTCAAAGCTTTATGCAGTGGATAATGCTTGCAATGCTTTATCACCCCGAGGCGAAGGACTTTGTAAAGAACTGCGGAATTTTAAACAGTGTTTCCGTTTCTACCGACAGCCGTATTTCCCTGATAATTGCCGATTCGCCCGAGGAGCAGAAAATCGAGGAGTCGGAGTCGGAAAAAGCATTGCCCGACGATGCCCTTTTAACAGAAATCCGAAAAAAGGCGTCATATGTTTATCCCTATGCCTTTCTCTCAGGTACAGCCCTCAAATATACCGCCTCTAATATGGATAAAAATATAAGCTTGCAGTATCTTGCGGCGG
>CAMGDG010000056.1 GCA_946041635.1 uncultured Clostridia bacterium | reverse complement strand
GTGGACACCTCTGTGAATGGAATGAGCAGAAGCGCTGTCTGAGCCGGCAGGCGAGAAATGCTTGCTCCCGCCGCCAAATTGCAGAAAACTCCACGGCGGGGGCAAGCCCCCGCCCTACCGTATTTCCCCTAAAAGCGGGCGGTTACCGTAAAATCAAACAATCAGATAATTAAAAACCGTACATCACAGCAAAAATGTGTGTTGTACGGTTTTTGATTTTACTTTATTTAATGTATTTCTTGCAAAGGTATTCCAACGCCATTCGGTAGCCGTCAAGTCCTTTGCCGATAATATGCTCTTCGCAAGCCATACCTGCATAAGAAATCTGCCTGAAATCCTCACGCTTGGCAACATCTGAAATATGCACTTCAACTGCGGGAATTTTCACGGATTTAAGAGCATCTAAAATCGCTACGCTTGTGTGGGTATAGGCGGCAGGATTGATTACTATTCCGTCAATTTTGCCGTATGCTTGTTGAATTTTATCAACGATATCGCCCTCGTGGTTGGATTGAAAACATTCGGTTTCGCAACCGAGTTCATCTGCCCACACCTTGATTTTTTTGAGCAGACTTTCATAATTATCGTTGCCGTAAATTCCCGGCTCACGAATACCCAGCATATTTATATTCGGTCCGTTGATTACAAGAATTTTCATAGAGCGTTTATCTCCTTTACAATTCTTTCGGCTACTTCTTCTATTGTACCGTTGCCGTCGATTTCAATATCGGCAAATTGGCGATAAAGGGGCATTCTTTGCTCGTAAAGTGCTTTTACACCGTGCATTTGTGAAAGAGGTCTGCCGTTTGTAGGCAACAAGTCGGCATCACGGTTAATAAAAACAATTATTCCGTTTTGTTTTAACGGATTATAGTTTTCTTCCCTTGTTACAACGCCGCCGCCCGTTGCGATTACCTGCATTTTTTCTTTTCCCACAGACATTACCGCATTCGTTTCGCACTTGCGGAAATAATCTTCGCCTTTTTCGGCAAAAATTTCGGGAATCGGCTTATTTTCGGTTTGCACAACAACCTCGTCGGTATCAACAAGTTCTTTTCCCAGCTTTTCCGAAAGTGCTTTGCCTACGGTAGTTTTACCGCAGCCTGCCATACCCACAAGGACTATATTGCACATCTGCATTTTAAGTGTATTTTCGATTTTTTCGCAAACGGATGTATCCACTTTTGTTTCGAAGAAAATCTCGTGTGCTTTTTTTGCCTGAGCCACAAGCATTGAAAGTCCTGACGCACAAGGAATGTTTCTCTTTTCCGCATCAAGAATGATTTTTGTTTTAAGGGGATTATATACAACATCAAGTACCCCTTTAAGATTTTTGAAATCGTCAAGATTTACAAGGGTTTTCAAGTTGTTAGGGTACATTCCTACGGGAGTTGTATTCACAATAATTTCACCGTCGTAGTGAAGATAAAGATTATCGTAATTGTTTTCGGTATTCAAATCAACAACAATTATCTCACTTGCACCGAAGTCGCGAAGCACCGCCTGTACCGTTGCCGAAGCACCGCCGCCGCCTAAAACAACAGCTTTTTTTCCGTTCACATCTATACCCGACTTTTCAAGCATATATACAAAGCCGAAATAATCGGTATTATCTCCGCAAAGCTTACCGTCACAAACGGTAATTGTATTTACCGCACCTATTTTCTCGGCTTCGGGGGAAATTTTATCAAGATACTCAATTACCGCTTTTTTATACGGTATTGTTACATTGATTCCTTTGAAATTATGCTCTTTTAAAAATGCTTCAAGCTTTTCGGGGACAACTTCAAAAAGGCGGTAATCCTTATTACCCAAAGCTGAATGAATTTGCGGGGAAAAGCTGTGCGGCAAATGCTCGCCTAATAATCCGTACATTACATCACCTCCGAATAACTGCCTAAATAATGGAAATACTCGCACTCATCACTCAACTGCTCTAATATCTCATAAAAAGCTTCATCGTAAACCGACGCCGCCACATCAAAATAAAACATAAACTCAAAGTCCTTATTCTGAATAGGTCGGCTTTCAAGTTTAATTATATTTATACCCAAAGCGTAAAAGCCTGCCAGCACCTGATAAAGGGCGCCCGGGCGGTGAGGGAGAGTGAGCACAACGCTTGTTTTATCCGCTCCGGGATAAATTTCCGCTTCCTTTGAAATGCAGATAAAGCGTGTGTAGTTATTGTTTTTATTCTGAACCGAATCGGAAATTACGCAAAGATTATAAAGCTCACGGCAGTTTTCGGAGGATATTGCCGCAACATCCGTTCTGCCGCTTTCCATAACCTTCTTTGCGGCGACGGCGGTGTTTTCACAAACATTCACCTTTATATCGCTGTGAAGACGCAAAAACTCACTGCATTGGTTTATTGCCTGCTCATGAGAATAGATTTCTTTGATATTTTCAAGGCTTGTGCCACGGTTCGCCAAAAGGCAATGATTTATTTTAAGACGGATACTTCTGACAATATAGAAATTGTGCTCCGCCATAAGGTCATAAACACCGTTCACACTGCCTGCCGTGCTGTTTTCAATGGGCAGAACACCGTAGCGGCAAAGTCCCTGCTCAACGGCATTAACCACATCGTACCAGCTCTTAAAATACGACACATTCGGATATTTGAAGATTTTTTCGGCGGCAAGCCCCGAATATGCCCCCTCAACGCCCTGACAGGCGACAATCGCCTTTTGCGGAAAAAGCTGTTGAGTATTTTCAAGGGCGGATTTGATTTTTTCGGATATTTCGCCGCCGCTGTAAAGATATTTATGCTGATATGAGCGGGAAACACCCATAACCGTGTTATAAAGCGCTCTTGCATAGGTATCAAGCCCCTCGCCTGCCCTTTCGGCAACACGGTCGAGAAGTTCTTTTTCCCTTTGGGAATCGAGAACCGGCAGATTGTTTTTCTTTTTATACTTTGCAACTTCAAGAGCCGCATCCATTCTCTCTTTCCATAGGTCGATTATTTTATTATCTATTGCGTTTATCTTTTCACGGGTTTTTGAAAGGTCTTCCATAAATTATCCTCACATTATCATATCTAAAATGGTGAAAGCCGTTACTGCCTCAACAACGGGAACGGCACGGGGGACGATGCACGGGTCGTGCCTGCCCTCAATTTTTAATTTCTTTTCCGTTTTATCCTTTATGCTAACGCTGTTTTGTTCCTTGTAAATTGAAGGAGTGGGCTTGAAAGCCGCTCTGAAAATTATGGGCATACCGTTTGTAATACCGCCGTTTATTCCGCCGCTGTTGTTGGTAACGGTTTTTATTTCGCCGTTTTCAATGCAGAAATCGTCGTTATTTTCACTGCCGAAAAGTCCTGCCGCCCCGAAGCCGTTGCCGAACTCTATACCCTTTACGGCAGGAATACCGAAAATGTTTTTGGCAAGCATATTTTCAACTCCGTCAAACATAGGGTTGCCGAGCCCTGCCCGAAGTCCCGTTACGGCGCACTCGATTATTCCGCCAACGGAGTTGCAGTCAAGCCTTGCTTTATCAATTTCGGCACGCATTTTCTCCCCTGCTTTTTCGTTTATAACAGGGAAAGGCTTTTTGCCGATATTCATTTCCGCCACGCTGACGGGGTTAAAGCTTTCATCGCTCACATCTTTAATTCTAAGAATATGAGCCTGAATTTTTATGCCCATTTCCTCCAACACCTGCATACATACAGCCCCTGCAAAGCAGAGAGGAGCCGTAAGTCTGCCCGAAAAATGTCCGCCGCCCGCCACATCGTTAAAGCCGTTGTAACGCATAAATCCGCTGAAATCGGCATGAGAGGGACGGGGCGTATCCGCTATGTTGTTATAATCGGCAGAGCGTGTATTCGTGTTGCGGATTACTGCACAAAGAGGCACGCCGCAGGTGACGCCGTTTACAAGCCCCGACAAAATTTCAGGTTTATCCGCTTCTTTTCTCTGTGTAGATAGAATACTCCTGCCGGGGGCACGCCGTTCCATAAACTGATATACCTTTTCAAGGTCAATTTTCTTGCCCGCAGGGAGTGAGTCGATAACAACCCCTATCCCCTCGGAGTGGGACTGACCGAAAACCGATATTTTTATTTTATTTCCCGTCATTGATGACATCTGCCTTACCTCCCAAGCTGTTAAAATCCTTAAAGAAATCGGGGTACGATTTATTGACCGCCTCTGCCTCTGTTATATCCACAGGCAACCGGCAAAGAGAACTTAATACTGCCGCCGCCATTACAATTCGATGGTCGTTACAGCCCTCAATTCTGCCGCCGATTAGCTCGTTTTCGCCCCAAATTACAAGTCCGTCGTCAGTTTCGCTGACCGCCGCCCCCGCCTTTGTAAGCATTGCGCCGACGGATGCTATACGGTCGCTTTCTTTAAGGCGAAGTCTGCCCGCATTTATAATATGAGTAACGCCCTTATCGCACATCGCCGCCGTAACGGAAATTACGGGAACTGCGTCGGGTATATCCGAAGCGTCCGCCATTGTGCCCATAAGCTTGTTTTTCTTAACTGTTATTTCGTTTCCGCTGACAGTCACATCGGCGCCCATGCGCTTTAACACATCGAGGATTTTTTTATCCCCCTGAGGTGAATTTACATCAAGCCCCGTAACGGTTACGCCGTCTTTACTTATTGCCCCTGCACAAAGGAAAAAGGAACTGTTTGACCAATCCCCCTCCACGGAAATTTCAGAGGGTGAGATATATTTCTGACCGCCTTTTATTTTATACACATTTTCCTGCTCTGTTATTTCAATACCGAATTGTGAGAGAGCGGAAAGCGTTATGTTTATATATGAACGGGATTCTACGGGGGGGAGAAGTCTTATTGTACTGTCGCCTTCAAGCAAGGGGAGTGAGAACAAAAGACCGCTTATAAACTGTGAGCTTACATTACCTGCAAGAACATACTCTCCTGCCGAAAGGCGCCCGGAAATATGCAGAGGAAACTGACTCCCCGTATGAAAGCAAACGCCGTTTTTCTCCATCTCCTCTTTTAACGGGGAAAGCGGGCGTTCGGGCAATCTTCCGTGCCCCGAAACGGTTGCGTCAATACCCAGAGCGGACACCACGGGAAGTAAAAAACGAAGCGTTGAGCCGCTCTCGCCGCAGTCAAGGCTTGCTGTTTCGTTAAAAGCGGCAGGAGTGACGGTTATAATCTCGTTTTCCGCCTTTATATCCGCTCCCATTGCCTTTAAGCACTGCACCGTTGCCTCAATATCCTTTGAAAAGCAGTTGCAACGGATTTTTGTCGGCTTATCGGCAAGAGCCCCGCATATAAGAAGTCTGTGGGCATGGGATTTTGATGAAATTGCCCTGATTTTTCCCGAAAGTATTCGGGGAGTGCATCTCATTTCCATTCAGTTCAGTCCCTGTTTTATAAATTCCTTTAAATCCTTAACGGACACCTTTTGAATTTTGCAAAGTCCGTATTTTTCCGGCACAATAAGCGAAATTGTGTCCAGACTGCGTTTTTTATCGGAAAGCGCCGCCGCATACAGCTCCTCCGCTGAAAATTCACACTTTACGGGGAGAGAATTCGCCTCTAAAACAGGCAAAAGAACCTTTGTAAAGTCCTCATTTACCATGCCTGTTTTGTACGCTCCCCTTGCGGCAATAACCATACCGATTGATACCGCATTACCGTGAGATATTGTGAGATTACTGCATTTTTCCACTGCGTGACCTATTGTGTGGCCGAAATTCAGAAGTTTTCTGTCGCCGTTTTCAAATTCATCACGGTTCACCACATCACGCTTTATTTCAACACAGCGTTTTATTACCTTTTCTATATTATCCTTAATGCTGTTGTTCTGCAAAAATGTGAGAAAATCGCCGTCTAAAATCATACCGTATTTTATTATTTCGGCACATCCCTCAGAGAAAGTTTCCTCGGGCAGAGTACTAAGAGTTTCACAGTCGGCATACACGGCTATGGGCTGATAAAAAGCACCGCAAAGGTTTTTGCCCGCATTTAAATTCACCGCCGTTTTACCGCCCACGGAGGAATCCACCATTGCAAGTACGGTAGTAGGAATCTGCACAAAATCCACGCCACGCAGATAAGAAGCCGCCGCAAAGCCTGTTAAGTCCCCTGTTACACCGCCGCCGAGAGCCACAAAAAGGTCGGTTCGTGTTATGCTGTTTTCGGCGCAAAACTCTTGAATTTCACCGAAAGTCAGGAGAGACTTTGATTTTTCACCGTGAGGGAAAACAAACTCGCAAACGGTAAATCCGCTTTTTTCAAGGGATTTTTTTACTGTTCCGCCGTAGAGAGAATAAACGGTGTCGTCCGAAACTATTACGGCACGGCAGGGATTTTTAATTTCTTTTATTCTTTCGCCCAAAGAGGAGAGAAAGCCCGAACCGATATAAACATTGTATTCCTTTGATGCAGAAACTCTAACTGTTTCCATACTGTCACCCGTCAATCTTTTCTTTCAGTATTCTTCCGTCACGCAAAAGGTCTGTCAGTCCTTCACGGTCGTTATTTTCCAAAGCCTTTTTATATTGTACTAAATTATTCACTATTGAGTCAATCTCTTTTATAAGATTATCCCTGTTTTCCAAAAACAGCTCCGACCACATATTTTCGTTAAGATACGCAACTCTCGTTAAATCCTTATAGCTTCCTGCGGAAAAGCCCTTGTGCAAGAGTGCCTCGGGACTTTTAACATAGGCGTTTGATACCACATGGGCAAGCTGCGAGGTAAAGGCAATTATCTTATCGTGTTCATCGGGCGTTGCAAGCTGAATATTCGTAAACCCTATTTTCAAAAACAGTTCCTTTACTGTTTCCACCGCTTGTTTCGGAGTGTCCTCATAGGGCGTTAAAATCATAGAGGCATTGTTAAACATTTCAGCACTTGAATAATCAAATCCGGAAAAATGGTATCCTGCCATGGGGTGAGCGCCTAAGAACACAAAGCCATGTTCTCTTGCGGTATCATAAAGAGCGTCGCACACATAGCGTTTTACGCCGCTTACATCCATAACGATTGCGCCTTTTTTGAAAAGAGAGGCGTTTTCCTTTATATAATTAACGGTTGCCTCGGGATAAAGGGAGACTATCACCAAATCGCAGGCGGACAAATCCTCTTTTTTAAGTTCTTTTTGGATAGCCCCTGCAAAAAGTGCTTTTTTGACCGGTTCGGGACTTCTGTTTGCGCCCCAAACGGTATGCTCCGTTCCGAAGGTTATGGCTTTGGCAAGAGAACCGCCCATAAGCCCCAAGCCTATAATTCCTACCGTCATTTAATCAGCCCCTTATTTTATATGATTTCTGATATTTTCTACGCCCTTTACAACCTTTGCGAACTGAGGCGGAGTGAGAGCCTGCGGACCGTCGCAGAGAGCCTTTGCAGGGTCATTGTGTACCTCAATCATAAGTCCGTCCGCTCCGCAAGCCGCCGCCGCATACGCCATGGGCTCAACAAGGCGGGCAATACCCGAAGCATGAGAGGGGTCAACAACTACGGGAAGATGTGATTTTTCTTTAAGGAGAGGTACTGCCGAAATATCAAGGGTATTTCTTGTTGCGGTTTCAAATGTTCTTATACCTCTTTCGCAGAGAATAACCTTTTCATTGCCCCCTGCCATAATATATTCGGCGCTCATCAAAAGCTCTTGGAGAGTGCTTGAAAGTCCTCTTTTCAGGAAAATGGGCTTGTCAAGATGACCGAGCTCCTTTAAAAGCTCGAAATTCTGCATATTTCGTGCACCCACCTGAATAATATCCACATTTTCAAAGAGCGGAATATGAGATGCGTCCATAATCTCTGTTACGATGGGCATACCCGTTGCTTTTTTTGCTTCGAGAAGAAGCTCCAAGCCCTCTGCTCTCATTCCCTGGAAAGCGTAGGGTGAAGTTCTTGGCTTGAAAGCACCGCCTCGGAGAATGTTTGCGCCTGCCGCCTTAACCTCCTTTGCGATGCCTATAATCTGCTCACGGCTTTCAACAGAGCAGGGACCTGCGAAAAACTGGAAGTTGCCGCCGCCTATTTTATACCCCTCAACATCAATTACCGTATCGTCGGGGTGGAAATTTCTGTTTGCGCACTTGTAAGGCTCCGAAATACGCTTGACATCCTCAACAATATCAAGGCTTTGGATAAGGTCAATATCCACACGGCTTGTATCGCCGATAAGGCCGAGAATTGTCTGGTACTCACCCTTGACCTCGTTTATCATAAGTTTTTGACTTTGCAGCCAGTTGGTTAGGTTTTCAACCTTGTCCTTGTCCGCATGATTTTTAAGAATTACTACCATAAAAAATACTCCTTTACAATAAAAATTCCCACAGCCGCTTTCGCTGTGGGAACATAAAATACAGATTTTCAAAAAATCAGCATGATTGTTCTTTTTTCGCAGCGAAAGAAAGCCTTGACTTTGTAAAGAAAAAGTTAAAGCAAAAGTAAAAGTATTCAGCTGCAAAATTAAGAGCTTTCATAAAAAATCTACCTCTTTGTGCTGATTGAGAATAATTTTATCACCGTTTTACGGCGGTGTCAATAGTTTTTTGACAAAAAGTTTATTGCTTTAAATCATCAAAAGAAAGGGGTGCTTTGTA
>CAMGDG010000055.1 GCA_946041635.1 uncultured Clostridia bacterium | reverse complement strand
AAATATACCGCCTCTAATATGGATAAAAATATAAGCTTGCAGTATCTTGCGGCGGAAAATCCCGCATTTATGGGCGCAGAGGAATTAACTCCCGCGCAGAGAGGTACTCTAACACATAAGTTTATGGAAAAATGCGATTTTTCTTCGGCCTGTAACAGCGTAAAGGATGAACTTTGTCGGTTGATAAATGACGGAGTATTTACCGAGCAGGAGGCAAAGGCGATAAATACCGAAAAAATCAGTAAGTTTTTCAAAAGCGATATGTATAAGCGTATTTCCTCTGCCGAGCGGTTTTTGCGCGAAAGCGAATTTACAATGAGTATTCCCGTCTCATGCATTAACGCAGAAACGAACTGCGACCTTGCAAATGAAAATGCGGTTGTTCAGGGCGTGATTGACGGGCTTATAATAAACGGCGTTAACGGCGAGATAATAGATTATAAGACCGACAGGGTAAAAACGGATGAAGAACTTATAGAAAAGTATATACAGCAAATGCGCATATACAAAACCGCCGCCCAGGAATGCTTCGGTATTAAAAATGTTAAGGTAACGCTGTATTCGTTCAGCCTTTCAAAGGAAATTACGATAAACTTGTAAAAAAATACTTGATTTTTGTATTCTCTTGTGCTAAAATCATTAGGCTATGTAAATCAGTATCCGAAAGAGGTGACAATTCATGAAACAGGGAATCCATCCTGAGTATAAAACAACAACAGTTAAGTGCGCTTGCGGTGCAACATTTGAAACCCGTTCAACTAAAGATGATTTGAAAGTTGATATCTGCTCAAATTGCCACCCGTTCTTCACCGGTAAACAAAAGCTTGTTGATACCGGCGGACGCGTTGACAGATTTAACAAGCGTTACAATCTTGAATCCAAATAACATACAGGTGGTACTTTGTACCACCTTTTGTTTTATGTAATAAAAAGAGGTGAACCCCGTGCCTTCGGAGTATAGAACAGTCAATCGGTTTAACAGCGATGAGTATATCGTAAAGCGTTCCCGTTTTATAGGCTACGCCAAACCCGTTGCGTCCGTTGAAGAAGCCAATGCCTTTATAGCGGAAATTAAATCAAAGCATTGGGACGCAACTCACAATGTTTATGCATATATTCTCCGTGAGGGCGGAGTTAAAAGGTATTCCGATGACGGTGAACCTCAGGGAACGGCGGGCGTGCCCGTGCTTGATGTGCTTGAAAAGGAGCACCTTGTGGATACCGCCGTGGTGGTTACCCGTTATTTCGGCGGCATTTTGCTCGGAGGCGGCGGATTGGTTCGCGCTTATTCCCACAGCGCAAAAATAGCCGTTGACAGCGCAAAAATTATAACAATGGCGCTTTGCCTTGATTTGAAAATTGAGTGTGATTACAACTTTTACGGTAAGCTTGGCGCTTTTTTATCGTCTGAAAACACGGTAATTCTCGATACGGTGTTTACTGACAGCGTTACGGTTATTTTCCGAATCAAAAAGGATTTTTACGAGGCTTTTTCGGCAAAACTTACGGATTTAAGCAACGGAAAGACCGAAGCCGAGATAATTTCCGAGAAATTCTGCGAATTTTAAATTTTTTTTGAAAAAATAAAGGGATTTTTTGATTTCGGTTGTATATATTTATAGAAACAGTAAAGGGAGGACGAATTTTATGACGGTTCGTGAAAGACTTGAAAGCAATGAAAAGTTAATACTGTCGGAAAATGCGTGCCTTTCCGTGAATACAAAGGGCAGAGAGCGTCAGGAGGAGAAATGTCCCCTGCGCACCGATTTTCAGCGTGACCGTGACAGAATAATTCATTCAAACTCCTTCCGCCGCTTAAAGCACAAAACGCAGGTTTTCCTCTCTCCCGAGGGAGACCATTACAGAACACGCCTTACTCATACTCTTGAAGTGTCGCAAATTGCCCGCACAATCGCCAACGGCCTTTCCTTAAACGGTGATTTAACAGAGGCTATCTCTTTGGGGCACGACTTGGGGCATACGCCCTTCGGCCATGCAGGGGAGCGTGCGCTTAACAGCGTTTTTCCCGGAGGCTTTCGCCATTACGAGCAAAGCCTTCGTGTAGTTGAAAAGCTGGAAAAGGGCGGCAGCGGATTAAACCTTACATATGAGGTGCGTGACGGTATCGTGTGCCACACAAGGGGAAAAGAGGCGGATACTCTCGAAGGCAGAATTGTAAAGCTTGCCGATAAAATCGCTTATATAAATCACGATATTGACGATGCGGTGCGTGCAGGCGTAATGTGCGAGGAGGATATTCCTCTTGAAATCCGCAAGGCGCTGGGATTTACAAAATCCGCAAGAATAAACACAATGGTTGTGGATACGGTAACTCACAGCACTGATGATATAGTTTTTTCTACCGAGGTTCAACAGCCTTTTGACGAGCTTCACAAGTTTATGTTTGAAAAGGTTTATACAAATCCTAAATGCAAGGGCGAAGAAACAAAGGCGATTGATGTTATTTGCAGGCTGTATTTTTATTTCACGGAAAAGCCGGAAAAAATACCGCAGGCATATTATTATATTATTGAAAACGAGGGTAAAGAGCGTGCCGCCTGCGATTATATTGCGGGAATGAGCGACCGTTACCTTTTGAGTATTTACCAAAAAATATTTATCCCCGATTCATGGGTTGATATAGGACTTGAGGAGGGATAGTATTGGCACTTTCTGACGAATTTTTAATGGAACTGCGAAGCCGTTGCGACATTGAAGATACTATTTCCTCGTATGTTAATCTGAAAAGAGCGGGAAGAATAAGCAAAGGACTTTGTCCCTTTCATAATGAAAAAACACCGTCCTTTACCGTTTATCCCGATACGCAGTCTTACTATTGCTTCGGCTGCGGAAGCGGCGGCGATGTTATAACCTTTGTAAAGAATATAGAAAACCTTGATTATATTGACGCCGTCCGTTTTCTTGCAGACCGTGCAGGTATGGATATGCCTAACGAAAACACATACGATTCCGCCGTTAACAAAAGGCGGCTGCGTATGTTGGAGGCAAACCGTGAGGCGGCAAGATTTTTCCATAACTGCTTAAAAACCAAAGACGGTGAGGAAGGATACCGATATTTTAAAAACCGAGGCTTAACCGATGAAACAATCCGTAAATTCGGCTTGGGTTTTGCTCCCGATTTCTTTAACGCCCTTTCAAATCACTTGATGAATTTGGGTTATACAAAGGACGAGCTTGTATTCGCCAATCTTGCACGCCGGTCACAGCGTAATCCAAACAACATTTATGATAATTTCCACAACCGTATAATGTTCCCCATAATTGATATAAGGGGCAATGTTATAGCTTTCGGCGGCAGGGTTATGGACGACTCAAAGCCTAAATATCTTAACACTTCGGATACCATGGTGTATAAAAAAAGCGAAGGAGTTTTCGCTTTGAATCTTGCTAAAAAAAGCGGCAAGGATTCCCTTATTCTCTGTGAGGGCTATATGGATGTTATAGCTCTGCATCAGGCGGGATTTACAAATGCCGTGGCAGGTTTGGGAACAGCGCTTACAGGCGAACAGGCGAGGCTCCTTTCAAGGTACGCCTCCGAAATTCTCATTTCTTACGATGCGGACGAAGCAGGGCAAAAGGCGGCGGCAAGAGCGCTGACAATTTTTAAAAATACGCCTGCCAAAATCAAAATACTCCGTTTAAGCGGCGGCAAGGATCCCGATGAAATTTTAAAAAATTACGGTCCCGAAAAAATGCGCGGTATAATCGAGGGCGCTGCCAACGAGATTGAGTTCAGTCTGTTGCGTGAAAGAGCAAAATACGATATAACCACCGACGACGGTAAACGGCAGTATTTAAGAAGTGCCGTGGGTGTGCTTTCAAATGTGGGAGCGATTGAGCTTGATATTTACGCATCAAGGCTTTCCGACGAACTTTCCGTTTCAAAGGAAGTTATTATAAACGAGGCAAAGAAAAGCGCAAAGAAAAATTTAGCCTCTCGCCGCAAAAAAGAGTTTACCGAAATTCAGCGGCAGCCCGATTTGCTGGACAAGCTGAATCCCGACAGAAAAAACTTTTATAAAGCGGCAAAAGCAGAGGAAATGCTTATAGCCCTTGTTATGGCAAATCCCGAATTTATAAAATTCGTTACCGGAAAAATATCATATACGGATTTTGTAACGGATTTTAACGGCAGAATTTTCAGGGCGGTAACAGACAGAATTTCAGCCGGCAAATCTGCTGAAATATCATTTTTACGCGGCGAACTAAACGATGATGAAATCAGTGCGGTGGCAAAGATACAAACCGTGTCCCATACGCTGAAAAACACAGAGGAAGAGTGCGCCGACTGTATAAAGGTAATAATAAATGAAAAAAATAAAAAAGACCTTAGAAATGTCAGTGTGGAAGACATAAGCGACGAGGACTTTTTGAAATTTTTCAAGAATTAACATATTGAAAGGTGTAGGAGAAAAGTATGGAAACAGTTGATAAAAAATCAGCAATAAAAGCGCTTGTGGAAAAGGGCAAAGCGGTAGGCAAGCTCACAACGCAGGAAATCGACAACGCAATAGTTGAGCTTGATATTGAGATGGACGAGCTTGACAAGCTGTATGAACTTATCGAAGCCAACAACATTGAGCTTATCGACGATTTGGGCGATATGGCAAGAGACGCCATAACCGACGAAACAGATATGGCAAAAAGCGATGACGGCGGCATTGTTGACGGCAAGGGTATTGCAATGGATGACCCTGTCAGAGTATATCTTAAAGAGATAGGCAGAGTGCCCCTTTTATCCTCGGAAGAGGAAATTGAGCTTTCAATAAGAATTGCCGACGGTGATGCAAAAGCAAAACAGCGTCTTGCAGAAGCAAACCTCCGTCTTGTTGTAAGTATTGCAAAAAGATATGTGGGCAGAGGTATGCAGTTCCTTGATTTGATTCAGGAAGGCAATCTGGGACTTATCAAGGCTGTTGAAAAATTTGACTATACAAAGGGATTTAAGTTTTCAACATATGCTACCTGGTGGATAAGGCAAGCTATTACAAGAGCCATTGCAGACCAGGCAAGAACAATCCGTATCCCCGTGCATATGGTTGAAACTATCAATAAGGTTAAAAAGACAAGCAGTCAGCTACTCCATAAGAACGGCCACGATCCGTCGGCAGAGGAGATTGCCGAGGAATTGGGTATGAGCCCCGATAAGGTTCGTGAAATTCTCCGCCTCGCACAGGAGCCTGTTTCTCTTGAAACTCCCATCGGTGAGGAGGAGGATAGTCACTTAGGCGACTTTATCCCCGATGACGATGCTCTTTCGCCTGCGGACGCCGCTTCAATTTCACTTTTGAAAGAACAGCTCGCCGAAGTTCTTAAAACCCTTACTCCGAGAGAAGAAAAGGTGTTGTCTCTTCGTTTCGGACTTGAAGACGGTCATTCAAGAACCCTTGAAGAGGTCGGTCAGGAGTTTAATGTTACCCGTGAGCGTATCCGACAGATTGAGGCAAAGGCGCTCAGAAAGCTCCGTCATCCCAGCCGCAGTAAAAAGCTCCGCGATTTCCTCGATTGATAATTAAAAATAATAATAAAAGGACTGTTTTACCGTGAAGTAAAGCAGTCCTTTTTGTGATTCTGTTACAGTATTATTTTACTTTCAAAGCTCTCATTGCATTTAAAATTGCGATTACGCTTACACCCACATCAGCAAATACCGCCATCCACATATTGGAAATTCCCACAGCGCCTAAAATCAAAAACAGTATTTTTATACCTATTGCAAATGTTATGTTTTCTCTGACGATTTTCAGCGTCCTTTTGGAAATTCTGACAGCAGTTCCTATTTTCCCTATATCGTCGTCCATAATAACAATGTCGGCGGCTTCTATTGAAGCGTCGGAGCCTATTCCACCCATGGCAATTCCTATGTCGGCACGGGAAAGCACAGGAGCGTCGTTTATGCCGTCGCCCGAAAATAAAAGTTGTCCTTTTTCACTCTTTTTGCTCAACAGTTCCTCAACGATGGTTACTTTGTCGGCAGGCAGAAGTTCTGTGTGGTATTCGTCAATGCCGATTTCCTCTGCAACTTCTTTTCCTACGGATGTTTTGTCTCCTGTGAGCATAACAGTTTTACAACCAATGGATTTTAGCTCGGAAATTGCGGATTGAGAATTAACCTTAATTTTATCGGAAATTACAATATGACCTGTATATTCACCGTCAATGGCTATGTGAAGTATTGTGCCCACCTTGCTGCAATCGTGATATTCAATTCCGTATTTGTTCATAAGCTTGCTGTTACCTGCAAGTACTTTATGCCCGTCAATGTCTGCACATATGCCGTGTCCCGCAATTTCTTCAGTACCGTTTATCCGTAAAGTGTCAATATCTTTTCCGTAATATTTTTTGACGGATTTTGCAATGGGATGGTCGGAAAATCCCTCTGCCAGCGCGCAGTATTCAACCAGCTGTTCTTCGGAAAACTTCTGCGGATGCACAGCCGTAACCTCAAACGAGCCTTCGGTCAGCGTACCTGTCTTGTCAAAAACGGCGATTTCACATTTTGCAAGATTTTCAAGATAACAGGAACCTTTAATAAGAATACCCTTTCTTGATGCCCCGCCGATTCCGCCGAAAAAGGTGAGGGGAATGGAAATAACA
Organism: uncultured Clostridia bacterium; assembly: GCA_946041635.1. Classification (GTDB taxonomy): domain Bacteria; phylum Bacillota; class Clostridia; order Oscillospirales; family Acutalibacteraceae; genus Fimenecus. The sequence goes on along the minus strand of CAMGDG010000055.1, from coordinate 1,948 downwards.
AGAGCGCATGGGCAAGATATAACAAGAAAGGTCAGCGCACGCATAAACCACATATTAAAGTTTCCCACAAAGATGGGGGTAACAAACGCCAATAAAACTGCACTTATAACCACAATCGGCGTGTAGTATCTTGCAAATTTCGTTATAAAGCTTTCACTGACAGCTTTGTTGGATGCAGAGTCCTCAATAAGCTCAAGAATTTTGCTCACCGTCGAATCACCGAATTCGCTTGTTACCCGAACCTTTATAAGCCCGTTAAGATTAACGCATCCGCTGATAACAGCGTCACCCGTCTCAGCATCTCTCGGAAGTGACTCTCCTGTCAGGGCAACTGTGTTTATGCTGGTGCTGCCCTCAATAATAACTCCGTCCAAAGGTATTTTTTCACCGGGTTTAATTATGATTATATCGTCGATTTTTACCTCGTCAGGGTCAACCTGTATAATCGTACCGTCCTTTTCAATATTTGCGTAATCGGGACGAATATCCATAAGGTCAGATATTGATTTTCGGCTTTTAGCCACAGCCCAGTTCTGAAAAAACTCTCCCACCTGATAAAACAGCATTACAAATACGGCTTCTTCAAATTGCTGAGTTCCGAGAGCGCCGATTGTGGCCAATGACATAAGAAAATTCTCGTCAAAAACCTGACCGTGAACAATGTTTCTGACAGCGTCCCATAAAACATCATAACCTATAATAAAATAGGGGATAAGGAACATGGGCAGTGCAATGTACCAATCAGGCTCAAAAATACGCTCAACTGTTGCAAATCCAATCAGCAAAGCGGCGCTCACGATAATTCTTGATAAAACTATTTTCTGCTTTTTGCTCATAAAATCACCTTAAAGCACAATCTGACAGTCGGGCTCAATTTTTTTGCAAATCTTAACCGCTTCTTGCATAATGCCATCAATTCTGTTTTCATCAGCAACAAGAGTAAGGCGCTGTGTCATGAAGCTTATCTTTGCATCTTCAACACCGTCAATCTTTTTGATTGCATTTTCCATTTTAGCGGCGCAGTTGGCGCAGTCAAGGTCAATAAGCTTGTAAGTCTTTTTCATAATAAATCTCCTTAATAAATTTGAATTTGTTATTCGCAAATATGCTCAATTCCCTGGTCAAGAATTGTTCGTACATGATTATCGGCAAGGGAGTAGAATATTGATTTACCCTCACGCCTGAATTTTATCAGCTGTGAGTTTTTCAGCACTCTGAGCTGGTGCGATATCGCCGATGGAGTCATGTTGAGAACCTGTGCAATGTCACAAACACACATTTCCGATTCAAACAGTACATAAAGTATCTTTATCCTTGTGCTGTCACCGAAAACCTTATAAAGCTCTGCAAGGTCATACAGTATTTCCTCGTCAGGCATGTTTTCGTTCACTTTGTCAACCAAATCACCGTGAACATGCATATATTCGCAGCTTAGTATATCGGTTTTCTCAGGCATATAAAAGAACCTCACTTTTAAAATCGTTCAAATAAACATTTGAATAACCGTTCAAATGTATTATATTCACTTTTATTTCATTTGTCAATATAATATCAGAAAAAATTTTTAATAATTTTGAGTAAAAAGGATAAGGTGAGGGGAGTTGAACCAGATATGGTTTAAAACGGTGTATTTTCGCCTGAACTGCGTTAAAAATCTCCTCGTTTTAAACTGCTCTGCACCGAAAATGCAGAGAGCACGGATGGATTTTTGCTTTTGAGACGGCAGTCGGGCTGACGCCCGACAACGGTGAAAAAGTGAAAATACGCCGTAATATCAAATTTTCGGCATATTGTGTTCAACTCTCCTCACCTTCAGGGGCAGTGCCGTAAATATAACAATTAGTATTATTAAAATGCAATAATATAAAACACTATTATTATATAAATTACTTGGACTGTCACTTTGCACATAAAAACAGCACCGAAATCATCTTTTTTATTGATAAAA
>CAMGDG010000054.1 GCA_946041635.1 uncultured Clostridia bacterium | reverse complement strand
TGAAGACCCCATCGAGTTCTTACATACACATAAAAAATCAACAATTCGTCAAAGAATGGGAGCTTGACCTTGCTGTTTCTGTTCCCGAATGTGCCCGTTTCCGCGGAAATGTTATTGTGCAGAGAGGTACAATAGCGGCGGTATTCAGAGCAATTCCTTTCTCAATTCCCGAGCTTGATAAGCTGGGGCTTCCCCCCGATGTTAAGCGTCTTTGCAACCTGCCGAGAGGACTTGTTCTTGTTACAGGTCCTACGGGAAGCGGTAAATCTACAACGCTTGCGGCAATGCTGAATTTCATAAACGAAAGATATGAAACTAACATTGTAACGGTTGAAGACCCCATCGAGTTCTTACATACACATAAAAAATCAACAATTCGTCAAAGAGAAATCGGTACAGATACGAGAAGCTTTGCAAATGCTCTCCGTACCGTGCTCCGTCACGACCCTGATACGATTATGATAGGTGAGATGCGTGACCCTGAAAGTATTCAGGTTGCGGTAACTGCCGCCGAAACGGGACACCTCGTTTTCTCAACTCTCCATACGCAGACGGCTCCTTTGACAATTTCGAGAATTATCGATACATTCCCCGCCGAGCAGAAAGGTCAGATTCGTTCTCAGCTTGCAAACTCGCTGAAAGCGGTTATCTCTCAGCAGCTTATTCCCACAATTAACGGCAAAGGCCGTGTGGCGGCGGTTGAATATATGATTGATACTCCCGCAATCAAAAATTTGATTCGTGAGGAAAAAGAGCATCAGCTCTATGCGGCAATGCAAACAGGTCAGATGCAGGGAATGCAGACTATGGACCAGGCGTTGCTCAACCTGCTTAAACAGCAAAAAATATCAAAAGACTCGGTTATCGAGTTTTGCGTTGATCAAAAGGAAGTTTTGCGCCTGATGGCAACAATGGGTTACTGATACTAATGATTTCATAAGGGGGAAATCTTGTGGCAGCTTTTACATATGACGGCCTTAATAAGCAAGGTCAGAATGTTCACGGCGAAGTTGTTGCCGACAACTCTACACAGGCTATAAACAAGCTTCGTGAGGCGGGTATCGTCGTTACGGAGATGAAAGAAAAGAGCACAAAAACCAGTACTAAAAAGTCAAAAGGCAAAAAGGTTTCTACAACAGAAGTTGCAGTTTTTTGCCGTCAGCTTGCAGTTATGCTGTCTGCCGGCGTTCCCATAACAAGGGCTATGTCAACGCTTTCAAAGCAGACTGAAAACGCAAGACTTGCAGATGCAATTGACACAATTGCGAAAAATGTTGAAAGCGGTATGCCTTTGTCGGATGCGTTTAAAGAATATCCTAAGATTTTCTCAAAGCTGTTCGTTGCAATGATTTCCGCAGGTGAAACGGGCGGTATTCTTGAACAGTCCCTTACAAGCCTTGCGGACCAGCTTCAAAAGGAAAAGAATCTTCAAAAAAATATCAAATCAGCATATTCTTATCCTAAAAATGTTGGTATAATGGCATTGCTCATTCTTATTGCCATGCTTGTTTTCATGGTTCCCATATTCAAGAAAATGATCCCCAGCGGTGTTGAATTAAATGCGCTTTCAAATGCCATTTTCAGTGTTTCCGACAGCTTGCGCGGTAAACCGTTGGTATGGGCGGGCAGTGCAGCCGCCATAGTAGTAGTGTTTATCCTGGTATTAAAAAGTAAGCCGGCTCATGTTTTTTGGGAAAATATCAAGCTTACGATGCCCATGTTCGGAACATTCATCACAAAAATGGTTGTTGCAAGATTTTGCCGTACTTTGGCAACCCTTCTTGCAGGCGGTGTAACGGCGGTTGACGCATTAAAGAGCGCAGGTCCTACTGCGGGAAGCGAGAAACTTGCCGCCGCAGTTGAAAAAGCAATAGCCGAGATTGAAGAAGGAAGCACTATTTCAGAAGCTCTTGATAAAAGCGGACTTTTCCCACCAATGGTTACAGGTATGATTGCCATCGGTGAGGAGTCAGGTACGCTTCCCGAATTGCTTGATAAGGTTGCGGAATTCTTTGAAGAAGATGTTGACGCTACCTCACGAAATCTTCGAGCAATGCTTGAGCCCATAGCGCTCGTTGTCGTCGGTATTATCGTCGGCGGAATGCTTATAGCTCTTTATGTTCCCATGCTTACCGCATCTACCTCAATGGGACAGCAATAAAAAAGTAAGACTACACTATCCATAGACCACAGGAGAATGATATTATGGCAAAGGTGAAGAGTATTATAGGTTGTGAGATTACAACCAATGAAATAAGAGCTGTTGAGCTTACAAAAGCAGACGGTGCTTATTCAATTCTCGCGATGGGATATATCCCGTTAGAGGAAGGAATTGTTGAAGAAGGCTTTATCAGAGATGCAGACCGCTTTAATACTGCTATAACAGAGCTTCTTTCAAGCGGAAATTTCCAGACAACCGATGTGGCGATAGGCGTAAATAATGAAAATTTGCTTATGCGTTTTGCGGCATTCCCCAAGGTTGACAGCGACAAGCTCCGCAATATGGTTCTTTTGCAGGCGCAGGAGTTTATTCCCATTCCCATACAGGAAATGGAGGTTGACTATGTAGTTGCCGGTGAAACAAAAGAGGAAGATGAGGCTCCGCAGACAAATGTTATGCTCCTTGCTGCAAGGCGGCAAATGCTTGAAGGTTACATAAATATTTTCACGGCTTCAAAGCTTCAGGTCGTCGAAATTGATTCGTCTTTGCTTTCATATTGCCGAGGAATAAACGAAATCTGCGGCGGAGCGAAATACGGAATAGTAAACCTTACAGATGATGTGCTCAACTTTATTGTTGTTCACGGCAATGAAATTTCAATGGTCCGTTCCATAACAATACCGGAAAAGAGCCAAAAGGCAGTAAGTAATATTTTTAAAGGCTCCCGGGATATGTCATATTCGGAGGAGGATTTGGAAACAGTTATTTCCTTGCTCACCTCCGAAACATCGTCAACAATCAGTTATTACGCAATGCAGAACAGTATTCCCATGGATAAAATTTACTTTATAATGAATTCCACCGCAACCGAAAGGGTTTTGCCCGCTTTGAGGGAAAACTTATATGTGGATATGGAAATACCTAATTTCTATCCGGCTCTTCAAGCTGAAGCAACCGTTCCGCTGGGCGAATATGCGGGCTGTATAGGAATTGCAATTTCTAGTTTGGAGGGATGACGGTGTTTAAGGTTAGCTTATTGCCTGCAAGTTACAGGAAGTATCTTGAAGGCAAAAAGAAAAAAGATTTAATTTTAAAAGTAGCGCTTATAGTGCTTGTTTGCATGCTGGTAATATACAGCGGATTTGCGGCAAGGCTTTTGATACTGCAAAGTCAGTTGAAAAAAGTTCAAAGGGCAAATTCCGATGTTGTTGTCGAAATTAACGAACTTCAACAGTACAAAGGCTTTTATGACAGCCTCGTGCTTGCTCAGGAAAGAGTAAATACCGTTCAGTCAAGGCAACCCGGTGCGGTAAAATTTTTGTCGGTAGTGCAGGCGCAAAGACCTGAGTATGTAAAGATCAATGCAATCGGACTTACCGATTGGTCGGGTGCGGCAATTTGTGCTATTGAGGGCGAGCTTCCCTCTGCACAGTCCATCGGAGCGGCTATAACACAGCTTGACGATTATGCGGATTCGTTTAAAACAAATGAAGCTTACGGCGGAGTTGTAAAAGAGATTAAAGTTATTAACGATATGCCTTCTAAGGAAGAGGGCACAGACGGTACGGTAACATACACCTTCAAGCTTTATGTTTCGTTAAGCGGTCAGATAAATGTTGATGAATCCGGCTCTCTTGTAACAACAACAACTACAACAACAACAACTACTACGGAGTCCACCACGGAATCCACTACGGCGGCTGCCGACGGAGAAACAACATCAGCGTCTTCAACGGCGGCAGAAAATGAAGCCACAACAGCCGCAGAATAACAGAGGAGGAATAAATATGAACAAAAAAATAGATCTTTCCCTGTTAAAAGATAAATTGAACGGCGTTGCTCTTATCGGCGTTGTTATGGTGATTCTTGTTGCTGTGATGGGCTTTGCTTCATGGTACACGATCAAGAGTTCTTTGGAGGTTAAAACTTCTATTGACGATGTTGTTTCCGAGTATAATGACAACAAAGTTCTCGTAAGCCGTTTGGAAGCACTAAAAAATAATTCCGGCGAATACATTGAGCAGAAAGAGAAATATGACGCTGTTATAGCAGACGAAGGCTCATACAGCGTAAAAGGATATACTATTGAGCTCGATGAGCTTTGTACCGAATATCATCTTGATATTGTTGAGATGAATGTAGGCCAGATCGAGAATCAGGGAAATGTTAATGTGGCAAAAACAACACTTTCCGTTGTAGGCGACGAGCTTGATGTAAGAAAAATGGCCGCCGCAATAGTATCGCAGCAGTGCATTGCACGAATTGACGATATTGCAATGGCAAAGCAAGAGGACGGAACTGTTGCCGCAACTATGACAATAGTTAATTTCACAAAATAATCGGTAGTATATAAACGAATGACGAAAGACGGGTATTTTAATGGCAAATGAGATAATTGTACCCGGCAGTCTTTGTGCAAGACTCATAGACGCCGGAATAATTACCGATGCACAGCTTGCAGAGGCTTTAGAAATCCAGAAGACCTCAAAGCAGCTTATCGGAACAATTTTAACACAGCTCGGATATTGTACGGAAGAAGATATAGCAAGAATGCTCGCAAAGAAAACGGGCTTCAAGTATGTGTCGATTAACGAAATCGGCGTAAACATTGCTGTTGCTAACCTTATCACTCCCGAATTTGCACTCAGAAACAATGTTTTGCCCCTTTATCAGGAGGACGATGTTGTTTATGTTGCAATGCGTAATCCTAATGATATTCTGACGGTTGATAACCTGCGTATGCTTACGGGTTATGAAATTTGTCCCGTAGTTGCAACCGATATGGAGCTTACCGCCGCTATTGAAAACTTCGCCAATATGAATAACGGCGTTGAGGATTACAATGAGGATGACGATGACATTCAGGTAGAAGCAGAAGACCTTGATATTGACGATAAGCCTGCGGTTCAGCTTGTAAATCAGATAATCAACAACGCAATTAAGGCAGGCGCATCCGATATTCATATTGAAGCATTGGAAAAAAGCATGCGGGTGCGTTTCAGAATAGACGGTGTTTTGCAGGAGATTATGCAAAACCCCATAAAGATGTATCCGGCGGTTATTTCCAGAATTAAGGTTATCGGCGGTATGGATATTGCCGAGCGCCGTATTCCTCAGGACGGCCGTGCAACTGTTAAGTTTGAAGATAAAACGATGGACGTTCGTATTGCTTCAATGCCTACCGTTTACGGTGAAAAGGTAGTTATGCGTCTTCTTGAAAGAAGTAATACGCAGTCTGTTACCATTAAAGATATCCGTTTCAGTCCCCGTCAGTTTGACAGATTCAACACCGCTATTCATATGCCTTACGGTTTTGTTCTCGTTACAGGGCCCACAGGTAGCGGTAAATCCACAACGCTTTACGCAACACTTGCAGAGATAAGTACAATCGAGAAAAATGTTATTACACTTGAAGACCCTGTTGAGCGCCGTATGGCAGGTATCAATCAGGTTCAGATGAATAACCGTGCAGGTATGACCTTTGCGGCGGCGCTTCGTTCGGTTCTCCGTTCCGACCCCGATATAGTGATGGTCGGTGAGATTCGTGACAGCGAAACAGCGAAAATTGCCGTTGAGGCCGCTTTGACAGGACATATGGTTCTTTCAACACTTCATACAAACGATGCGCCCGGTGCCGTTACCCGTCTTGACGAAATGGGCGTAGAGCCGTTCCTTACGGCGTCTTCCCTTGTAGGCGTTTTGGCGCAGCGTCTTGTAAGAAAGCTTTGTCCCAAGTGTAAGGAAGAATATGAAATGTCCCGCGAGGAGCTCAAAAAGATTATTCACGATTTCGATGATTACGGTTATGAGGGCGATACCTTTAAGCTTTACAGAGCAAAGGGTTGCCTTACCTGCAACAATACAGGCTATAAAGGGCGAGAGGCAGTATTCGAGTTCCTTACCGTAACGGAGGAAATGAAACGCCTTATTCTTGACAGAGCAACAGTTGCCGAGGTTAAGGAGTTGGCGGTTAAACAGGATATGAAAACCCTTAAAGATGAGGGTCTTTATAAAGTTATGGAGGGCAGAACCTCCCTTGAAGAGCTTATAAGAGTTATCGTATAACCGATTGGCGGTAATACGGCAGTTCGCAAACAAAAACGGCTTTAACCTTGCCAAAACGGCAGAAAGGAGACGGGCAAATGAAAAAGTATCTTAAAAATAAAGAGGGAATGGCTCTCCCGATGGTGTTGATTATAATGACTGTTCTGTCATTATTTGCAACGGGATTGGCTCTTTATGCCCATAATTCATATTTGTCTGTCAGATGGATGAATGAGGAAAAGCGTGCTTATTATCTTGCCCGAGCCGGTGTTGAAGCCGCGGCATATGCTTATCAGAATGCTGTATCAAAAACAAGCAGTAATTACAGCGACCTTAACAAATATGAAAGTTTTAATGCGTTCGACAAGTTTGTAACAATTTCAGAGGACGGAGCTGTCAAGATTACTACAAACAAAGTATATCTCCGTTATTCCAACTCCGGTGGAAATGCAGGAACAAGGTGGGGCGGTCTTGAATTCAAAACCTACGCATCCGAAAACGAAGCCGTTGCAGATACGAGCTGTATCGGGTATTTTGAGGTTCAAATAGGCGACGGAACGGATGAAATACGCGTAAGTGACAGCAACGGAACCGTAACCCCACAGAATGTAGATGTTAAGGTGTTCAGATCGAAGGCTGTATGCGGTGAAAAATCTCAGGTTGCTTTCGGTTACATAACCCCTGCCGAGAATGTTGCTCCGCTGGAGCTTTACGATAATAATGGAGTGCTTTATTATGGAGAGAATGCTAAAGACGAGTTTACGGTAACTACAAGGACAATAAATTTTAAGACCAATATTGAATCTCCGGGAGACAATTTTCTTAAAAGGTTCTTCAAAGGAATAATCAAGTCCATTTTTGAATATTTTAAAGAAACATCCAGAGATATTTCTCTTTATGCAAAATCGGGAGAGGGAAATATGATTCTTTCAAAGCCTGCCGATTCAAAATACATTAGAGGAAATGACGGCATGGATAATTTCTATGTTTTTGCCACTACAGGCGATCTTTTCTTAGATAACGTAGGCATCGAAGCTACTCCTACTAAGGGGCATTATGAATCAATCGGTCTTTACGGCGATGAGATAGTGGTTGACGGTGACATTACCATGGAGGTTTATTATAGCTCTGGTAATAAGTTTACATCAACACTTGCGATGATCGGCAATCGCTTTCGTTTAGGAACAGTTGTTATAGGTGATGCTGCAAGAATTCCGACGCAACGAAGAGACCCTGTTCCGCTGAATAAGGGCGGATTGCAGTATAACGGTGCGTCGGTTCCCGCCAATAAGATTTATTTTAACGGTAATGTTTATGTAAAAATTTATACTCAGGGCGGCAGTACGGAGACCTACCGTGTGTTCAATGCCGGTGATATGGCATATTTTTACGGCGCATATACCGAAGCAGGAACTGTTATTACTCAAGAAGACGGTACTGTAGCTACTGAGTCAAAGGGCATAGACCTTTTGAAATACTTTATTGATGCCGCTTTGGCAAATAAAGATGGTTATAATTACGGCGAGGCATTAAAGAACAAACTAAGAAGTGTCAGAGAACTCTATTACGGTAAGGAATCCAAATCATATTTCGATAATGGCAATGTCCTTGTAAGAAAAATAGTTGTTGATTATAACGCAAACGGTCTGGTTGAGGTTGACGGCGACTACGGCACTGTAATGGATATAATTCAGCCCAGTCCCACCGATTCAACCTCCCTCATATGGGGCAGACCAAGAGGCGGAGATGTTTTTCAGTAATAAATGTTATTAGCATACAGCGGCAAGATGCATAGAGCTGTTTTATTTGAAAGGAGGAGCACTTGATATGAAAAGACTGACAGGATATTTAAAAGAAAAACGCGGTATGACCCTTGTGGAAACTCTTACGGCGCTTACAATACTTGCGCTGATTATATTCTGTTTTGCTCCCTTATATCTCAGTTATTTCAATACAATCAAAATTTCGGGCAATAAATTGAAAGCCACATATACAGAAGCCGGTAAGCTTCAAAGCCTTATCGGCGGTAAGGGCACGGGTGCAAACAGCGGATATGAATCAAATGTTTCTTCAATTCCCCTTGTTTTTAATTCCCCTGAAACAGAGGTTACTGAAGGCAGTGTAACAAAAACAGTTCCTCAGACCTCGGTTGCGGTTAAAACTGCCGCGAATCCGGGCGGTCAGATTGATCCTATCGGAGGCAGCTTTATTTTTTCCAATCCAACGGATATTAAAGCGGGTTTTTCAACAATATATACGAACTCCATCAATTCAAACATTAAGTGTTTCCCCACTTCTTTGACCGATGATTTTGTTACGGCGTATATCACCATTGTTGCAGACGGATTTAACTTTTCCAACGACAATATGAACGATTTAAATGCGTATTCCCTTTATTGCACCAAAGCCAAGGCTGATGGTGAGGGTTCTGAGCTGAAACAGCTTGTTTTCAATAAAGACTATAAGCTTGAAAGAGTTTCGGGAACACAGAATATTTTGCTTCTGACTCTTTACGGCGGTACAGATGTTTCTTATGAAAATTCTCCCCTTGTTTTTAATTATAACAACGGAGCATATACAAAAGAAATT
>CAMGDG010000053.1 GCA_946041635.1 uncultured Clostridia bacterium | reverse complement strand
CCTTTACTCAGTCAAGATATGACCGTGGAGGCGACAGCGATTATATAAACTGCCCCATGAATAAAGAGGAGTATGAGGCGTTTTATGAGGCTATTGTAAATGCCGAAAGCGCAGAGCTTCACTCCTTTGATAAGCGAAAAGATGTTTATGAGGGCTGTATGCCCATTGAGGTGCTGGCGTCCCGAGGTAAGGACACAATGCGTTACGGCCCGTTAAAGCCTGTGGGGCTTACCGACCCTAAAACAGGGCACAGACCGTGGGCAAATTTACAGCTTCGCCGTGAAAACCGTGACGGTACAATGTATAATCTTGTGGGCTTTCAGACGAATTTAAAGTTCAGCGAACAAAAAAGAGTATTCTCAATGTTCCCTGCCTTGAAGAATGCGGAATTTTTGCGTTACGGCGTTATGCACAGAAATACCTTTATTGATTCTCCGCGCCTTTTAAACGGAGATTTCAGTATGCGCAATAACCCCTATCTCTTTTTCGGCGGTCAGATAACAGGCGTTGAGGGGTATATGGAGTCGGCGGCAAGCGGACTTATGGCAGGAATTAACCTCTCTCTCCGCCTTTTGGGAAAAGAAACGGTGATACTGCCCGAGGACACAATGATAGGAGCTCTCAGCCGATATATAAGCGACGAAACGGTGAAGAATTTTCAGCCCATGGGTGCGAATTTCGGTATTTTGCCGCCCCTCTCGGAGAAAATAAGAGATAAACAGGAAAGATATATGATGCTTGCCGAAAGAGGAACAGAAAGTCTTAAAGCAGCAAGTACAAATATAATTCAGGTGTTGAAAAATGACTGATTTTGAAAAGAAAATAGGTTATGAATTTAAAAACAAAGCGCTTCTTCAAAGGGCTTTAACTCATTCCTCCTACGCCAACGAAAAGGGTACGGGGCTTGACAACGAGCGTCTTGAATTTTTGGGCGACTCCGTTTTGGGCTTTATCACGGCGGAATTTCTTTTTGAGCATTTCAAAAAAAATCCCGAGGGTGAGTTAACAAAAAAACGAGCCTATGCCGTTTGCGAAAAAACACTTTTCGGATATGCGGAAAAAATCGGCTTGGGCGATATGATACTTTTAGGAAAAGGCGAGGAGCATACCGGCGGCAGGCAGCGCCCTTCCGTGGTGTCCGACGCCTTCGAGGCTCTTATCGCCGCAATTTATCTTGACGGCGGAATTGAAAGCGCAAAAAAATTCGTGCTCCCCTTTGTGGAAACGGCAAGCGAAACAAAGCCTGTTTTCAAGGATTACAAAAGCACGCTTCAAGAGGTTTTGCAGCAAAATCCAACGGAAAAGTTTGAGTATATCCTTGTGGGTGAAAGCGGCCCCGACCACGATAAGGAATTCGTTGTTGAGGTGCATCTCAACAGCAATGTAATAGGCAGAGGCAAGGGCAGCAGTAAAAAGCGTGCCGAGCAGGAGGCGGCAAGGTCCGCACTGGAGCTTATGGGATTATGAAGCACTCGAATATAAGCATTTTTGTCCCTCACAAGGGATGTCCCAACGATTGCAGTTTTTGCAATCAGCGGACAATCAGCGGTCAAACCGTTCCCGCCACTCCCGAAGATGTGGAGGCGGCGGTCAAAACGGCACTTTTGCATAATGTTAATCCGAAAACTGCTGAAATTGCGTTTTTCGGCGGTAGCTTTACGGCGATTGAAAGAGATTATATGGTGTCTCTTTTAACCGCCGCAAAGCATTTTTTGGATACGCAGGGCTTTTCGGGAATCCGTGTTTCAACCCGTCCCGATTGCATTGATGAAGATGTATTGAAAATTCTTAAAAACTACGGCGTAACAGCCATTGAGCTGGGGGCGCAGAGTATGGACGACGAGGTGCTTTTATGGAATCGCAGGGGTCACACGGCAGATGATGTAAGAAAAGCTTCCGCTCTTATTAAGGCGCATGGCTTTTCCTTGGGGCTTCAAATGATGACAGGGCTTTATAAAAGCGACTTTGCAAAGGACGAATACACCGCAAGGGAGATAATAAAATTAAAGCCCGACACGGTGCGTATTTACCCCACCGTAGTGCTTAAAAACACATATTTGGGATTTTTGCAGGAAACAGGGGAGTATAAAGCTCCGACGGCAGAGGAATCAGCCCCGTTTTGCGCAAAACTTTTGGAGCTTTTCGGAAAAGCCCAGATAAATGTGATAAAATTAGGGCTTCACAGCAGCGAAACCGTGGAACAGGATATGATAGGCGGAGCGTATCACCCTGCCTTTCGTGAGCTGTGCGAGGGGTACATATATCTTCAAAAAATCCTTGAAAAGTTAAAGGATTGCGATAAAAACCGTACCTATGAGGTTTTTGTAAACGAAAAAGCTCTGTCAAAGGCAAAAGGGCAGAATAAAAGAAACGAAAAAGCATTGAAAAACGAGGGCTTTTATTGTAAAATAAAGGGAAAGCATAATTTGCCCGAATATGAGGCTGAGGTTAACATATGATTTTAAAAGCAATAACAATGCAGGGCTTTAAATCCTGTCCCGACAAAACGGTTCTTCATTTTGACAAGGGTATAACAGGCGTAGTAGGACCTAACGGAAGCGGAAAAAGCAATATTTCCGACGCTGTCCGCTGGGTTTTGGGCGAGCAGTCCACAAAAAGCCTCCGAGGGTCAAAAATGGAGGATGTAATATTCAGCGGAACATCTCTTCGCAAGGCAACAGGCTTTGCGGAGGTTACGCTGTGCCTTGATAATACGGACAGAGCCCTTCAATGCGATAAGGACGAGGTGAGCATAACACGCCGTTATTACCGTTCGGGGGAAAGTGAGTATAAGATAAACGGCGAAAGCGTGCGCCTTCGTGATATTAACGAGTTGTTTATGGATACAGGCTTGGGGCGTGACGGCTATTCAATGGTCAGTCAGGGAAAAATCGCCGAGCTTATCTCCTCAAAATCGGGTGAACGCCGTGAAATGTTTGAAGAGGCGGCGGGAATTTCCCATTTCCGTTACAGAAGAAGCGACGCATTAAAAAGACTTTCTCAGGCGGAGGAAAACCTTGTCCGTTTAAGAGATATTTTAACGGAGCTTGAAAGCCGTGTAGGACCTTTAAAGGTACAAAGCGAAAAGGCACAGAAATTTTTAGTCCTTGCCGAGGAGAGAAAAAAGCTTGAAATCGGCATTTGGCTTAATAATATTGAAAAAACACAGGAACGCTTAAAGGAGCAGGACAGAAAAATCGACATTGCCTCCGTTCAGTACAGCGATACACAAAAACAGCTCTCGGAAATTGAAGAAAAAATGAACGCAAACCTTGAAAAAACCCGTGAAATCAATGTGGGAATTGAGCAGGTGCGTTCCTCTGCCTCCCATTTTGAGGAGCAGGCGGCAGAGCTTGAAAGTCAGGCAAAGGTTTATGAAAACTCCATAATCCACAACAACGAGTCCATTGAAAGGCTCGAAAAGGACAAGCTTTCGGAAAATGAAAACGAAACCGATGTGGATTCACAGATAGAAGAGGCGAATAAGCAAAAGGAAGCGGCTCAAAAAGGGCTTGAAGAGGCAAACAAAAAACTCTCTATGCAAATGGGCGAAATTGAAAAGCTCCAAGGCGAAAATGATGAGAAAGCCTCACTTTCCGCCGACCTTTCAAGGGAGATTTCCGTTTTAACCGTAAGCCTTGCGGATAACCGTGTTATAAGCGAAACCGCAAATTCACAAATTGATGAAATCGGGGCGAGAATTGACGCAATCAACCTCTCCTTGGGCGGCCGCCGTGAAGCGGTAACGGCTTTAACGGAGAAAAAGAACAGCGCAAAAGCCCTCCTTGATGAGTGCACAGAAAAAATCGACGGCTACAAAAACGCCGTTGAGGGCTATCGCATAAAGGTGCAGACAAGAACTGAAAAAAGCGAAAAAATCAAGGCAGAAATCGCCGTTCTTGACAGTGAAATCGGGCGTAAAAACGAGCGCATAAGAGTCCTTGACGATTTGGAAAAGAATATGGAGGGCTATCAAGGCTCCGTAAGAAGCGTTATGAACGAGAGTAAGCGCGGCGCACTTCGGGGAATCCACGGTCCTCTCTCCCAGCTTATCACAGTAAAGGATAAATATTCCGTTGCAGTTGAAACAGCGCTTGGAATTGCAATTCAAAACATAGTTGTTGATAATGAGAACGACGCAAAGCGTGCCATAGCATATCTTAAAGAAACCCGTGGCGGCAGAGCAACCTTTTTGCCCCTCACCGCCATTAAATCGAGGCGCCTTGACGAAACGGGACTTGACGATTGCTACGGCTTTGTAAGCATCGCCTCAAAGCTTGTTTCGGCGGACGGCAAGTACCGTGACATTATCGAAAATCTTTTGGCAAAAACCGTTATCTGTGACGATATGGATTCTGCCATCGCCATTGCGAAAAAATACAATAACCGTTTTAAAATAGTGACACTTGACGGTCAGGTTATAAACGCCGGCGGTTCAATGACAGGCGGCAGTAAGGCGCAGGGCGTTGGTATGCTCAGCCGCAGTAATGAGATTGATAAACTTAAAAGTGATGTTGCGAGCCTTGAAAGCAAAAAAAATAATCTTCTCATAACGGCAAAATCCGTAAACGAGGAACTGGCGGCCGCAGTTGCCGACCTTAACGGAATTGAGGGCGATATTCTCGCCGCCAACGAGGAAAAAATCCGCCTTGAAGGCGAATATAAGCTTGCCTGTGAGCAATATGACACCTCGGCAGGGGGTGTTGAGGAGCTTCTGAACGAGGAGCAGATACTCAACGGTCGAATTGAAAAGATAAAGGCTGACAGTATTGCCGCCCGTGAAAAGGTTGAAGAACTGACAAAATCCATTGCCGAAAAGGAAAAGAGCCTTGAAGCAGTCAGCGGCGACCGTGAAAGCCTTGCGGCAATCCGTGAAGAGCTTTCAGCCGTTGCCGAGCAAATCCGCCTTGAAATTCTGGGCTATGAAAAGGATATTGAATCGGCAGAGGATAATATGAGAAGGCTTAATATCCTCAAAGGCTCGCACAGCGACAGAATGGCAGAGCTTGACGGTGAAATTGAAGCTTTCAAAAATAAAAACATTTGGCTTTTGAAGGATATTGAAAGTTTGCGTGCGTCTGCCGATGAATTAAGACAGCAGAACAGCGACGCCAAAGAGAATATCGACGGCCTTTTGCAACAGCGCACACAGCTGGAAAAAGAAAATACGGATTTGCGAAATCTTGAAAAAGCCAAGTCCTCGGAGCGCGAGCGTGTAAGCGGTGAGCTTGCCCGCTTGGAGGAGCGCAAGGCATCAATGCTCAATGAGTTTGAGGAGTATAACGCAAAGCTTTATGAGGAATATCAGTTAACACGCCGTGAGGCGGCAGCGCTTGAAATCGTCATTGAAAATATCGGCGAGGCAAGAACAAAGCTTTCCTCTTTGAAAAACGAGATAAGAGCCTTGGGCAGCGTTAATGTTTCCGCCATTGACGAGTACAAAGAGGTTTCCGAACGGTACGAGTTTATGTCGGAGCAGATAGGCGATGTTGAAAAATCAAAGGCGGAGCTTATAAAGCTTATTGACGAGCTTACAACAAAGATGAGCGTTCAGTTCCGTGAGCAGTTCCAAAAAATCAATATCTCCTTCGGCGAAACCTTCTCCGAGCTGTTCGGCGGCGGTAAGGCGGAGTTGATTTTAGAGGACGAGATGAATGTTCTCGAATGTGATATTGAAATCAAGGTTCAGCCCCCCGGAAAAAATGTTCAGAACATCAACCTGCTTTCAGGCGGAGAAAAGGGACTTTCCGCAATTGCGTTGCTGTTTGCCATATTAAAGGTAACTCCTGCTCCCTTTGTAATCTTTGACGAGGTTGAGGCGGCGCTGGACGATGTAAATGTTGTCCGTTATGCTCAGTATTGCCGCCGAATGACAAAGAACACACAGTTTGTACTTATCACTCACCGTCGAGGTACAATGGAAGAGGCAGATATGCTTTACGGCGTTACAATGCAGGAGGAGGGCGTGTCTAAAATCCTTGAATTAAAGACCGCCGAAATGGCAAGAAAGTTAGGTCTCGCTTAAAATTACTTATCTTGCACTTTTTGCGACGGCACTCGTGTATCTTCTTCTCGAAAGGAAATTGTTATGGGAATTTTCAAAAAAATAAATTTCGGACTTACGAAAACAAGAAATAAAATGGCAGGCGCCATTGACGATATGCTTGACAGCTTTGACGAGGTCACCGACGACCTTTATACAGAGCTTGAAGAAATACTCGTTATGGGCGATGTGGGAGTTACCACCGCCGTTGAGATAACAGAGAGACTTCGGAGCGAGGTTTCAAAGGGTAAAATTAAAAATTCCGCTGAAATCCGTCAGAAAATCAAGGATATTGTTGCCGAAATGCTCTACGGCGGCGAGGATATGGGGCTTATAACCGTCCCCTCAATTATCCTTGTAATCGGCGTTAACGGCGTGGGCAAAACTACCACAATCGGCAAAATGGCGGCGATGTATAAGGCGCAGGGCAAAAGCGTGATTTTAGGTGCGGCGGATACTTTCCGTGCGGCGGCGATTGACCAGCTTCAAATCTGGGCGGACCGTGCAGGTGTTGATATTGTCAAGCACAAGGAGGGCGCAGACCCTGCCGCAGTTGTTTTCGATACAATCAACGCCGCAAAGGCGAGAGATAACGAAATAATAATTATCGACACGGCAGGCAGACTCCATAACAAGAAAAATCTTATGGACGAGCTTAACAAGATTTACCGTGTTATTGACCGTGAACTGCCCTATTCCGACCGTGAGGTTCTTTTGGTGCTTGACGCAACAACGGGACAGAACGCAGTCAATCAGGCAAAGGAGTTTAAAGCGGTTGCCGATATTACGGGAATTGTGTTGACAAAGCTTGACGGTACGGCTCGGGGCGGCGTTGTGCTGGCAATTAAGAATGAGCTGGGAATACCCGTTAAGTTTATCGGCGTGGGTGAGCAGATTGACGATTTACAGCCCTTTAACCCTGCCGCCTTTGCAGACGGACTTTTTGACAAGATAGATTATACCGAGGAAGAGGATGTTTCCCTTGATAAGTTGGAAAACGAACCTTCTGCCCATAGTGACACCGTGAGCGAAACAGAAGAGGTCAATGAAATTATCAACGATTTTGTTGAAACGGTAAACGAGATTTTTGAGGAAACGGGAATCGGGGAGGAAACACCCGAAGAAACGGCAGACGAGGAAGAAGCCGTTGAAGAGGAGCCCGCAATCGAGGAAGAAACAGAAGACAGCGAAGAGCAGGACAAAAAGAGAAAGAAGGGTTTCTTTGGACTTTTTAATCGCAACTCATAATATGAAAAAGCAGGCGGAGCTTCAAAGAATTTTAGCTCCCTTGGGCATAAATGTTTTAACTGCCGATATGGCGGGAACAGAGCTTTCCGATGTTGAAGAAACAGGCACAACCTTTGAGGAAAACGCATTTTTAAAGGCAAATTCGGGCTGTAAGGAAAGCGGAATGGTCTGCGTGGCGGACGATTCGGGGCTTATGGTGGATTTTCTCGACGGTGCGCCGGGCGTTTATTCCGCACGGTTCGGCGGCGAACACGGAAACGATAAAAAGAATAACGAAAAGCTGTTATCTCTTTTGAAAGATGTACCGCCTGAAAAAAGAACGGCTCGTTTTGTAAGCTGTGTTTGCTGTTGTTTTCCCGACGGACGGCATTTTACCGTTCGGGGCGAGTGCGAGGGCATAATTGCAAACGAGGTACACGGCAACGGCGGCTTTGGCTATGACCCCTTGTTTTTGGTGGGAGAAAAAACCTTCGGCGAGCTTTCAGCCGAGGAAAAAGATAAGCTTTCCCACAGGGGCAATGCATTAAGAAAATTCGTGGAAGAAATCAAAAATTACATTTAATTTGTAGGGGACGACGACTCGGCGTCCCGTAAAAAACAGGAGAATTATATGACAAGTAAAGAAAGAGCATATTGGCGAAGTCAGGCAAACGGCATGCAGCCCCTTTTTCAGGTGGGCAAGGGCGGAATTTCAGACGCACTCATAAAGCAGACAGATGACGCACTCACAGCTCGTGAGCTTATTAAAATCAAGGTGCTTTTGGAAACAGCCCCCGAAAAGCCAAAGGAAATTGCGCAAAAGCTTGCCGAGGCAACAAACAGCGAATGTGTGGGCGTAATCGGCGGCAGTATGATTTTTTACCGTTACAATCCCGAACTTCATAAGGACGAGAAGAAAAAGGCAAAAAATAAAGGAAGAAAATAATTATGAAAATCGGTATTTTCGGCGGAACCTTTAATCCCCCGCACAAGGGGCACGCAAGAATGATTGAAAAGCTCACAGAGGAGCTGGAGCTTGACAAGGTTCTCATAATTCCCAACAAAATCCCTACTCATAAAAGGTGCGATGAGCTTGCGGATAACAAAGACCGTCTTGCCATGTGCAAAATGGCGTTTAAAAATCCAAAATTTGAGATAAGCACAATGGAAATGGACAGAGAAAGCGACAGCTACACAATTTTCACCGTTGACGAGTTAAAGAAAAAATATCCTGCCGACGAATTGTACCTGATTATCGGCTCCGATATGTTCTTGATGTTTCATAAATGGTATAAGCACAAGGAGCTTTTGGAAAAATGCCGCATTTGTGTTGCGTCAAGAAATACTCAGGACAGCATAAAGGTGCTTCGGGCATATGCTTTTGACCGATTGGGAATTTATATTAACGGACTTGACGGGAAGAATATACACATCTCCCCTCTTGACGCTTTTGCGGTAAGCTCGGGGGAAATTCGTGATATGATAAAGGCGGGAAAAAGCATTTACGGGCTTTGCGAGCCGGAAATAATCGAGTATATGGAGAGTCATAAGTTATATGGATACGGCAAGGAATAAAGAGTTTCTTGA
>CAMGDG010000052.1 GCA_946041635.1 uncultured Clostridia bacterium | reverse complement strand
AATTGAAGCCCAGACCGCCCATAAACACAGGCTTTGTAACCATTGGCCACGCTGTGCTCTCCTCGGCAATCATCAAAGCTCCGGGATAATCGCGGAACACATTCATACTCAGCTTGTGGAGAAAATCAACAGCCTCCAAATTTTCATTGCCGCCGTTTTTATTGGCAATCCACTGACCGTCGTCCCTGCCGTAATCAAGATAAAGCATAGAGGCAACCGCATCTATACGCAAGCCGTCAATGTGGTATTTATCAAGCCAGAACATGGCGCTTGAAATAAGAAAACTTTGTACCTCGTTTCTGCCGAAATCGAAAACTCTTGTTCCCCACTCATAATGCTCGCCTTTTTTCGGATCGGCATATTCATAGCAGGGAGTACCGTCAAATTCATAAAGGCCGTTGGCGTCCTTTGGGAAATGTGCGGGTACCCAGTCAAGAATTACGCCGATACCCTCTTTATGACAGCAATCAATAAGATACATTAAATCATCGGGAGTGCCGTAGCGTGAGGTTGCGGCGAAATATCCCGTAACCTGATAACCCCACGAACCGTCAAAGGGATATTCCGTTAAGGGCATGAATTCGATATGAGTATATCCCATATCCTTTACATAAGGAATAAGCTCCTCTGCCATTTTACGGTAGGAATAGAAATTACCGTCCTCATACTGCTTCCATGAGCCGAAATGAACTTCGTAAATATTCACCGGCTTACTGTAAAGCTGTTTATCCCGCTTTTCCTTTTCCCACTTTTCGTCAGTCCATTTGTAGGAATCAAGCTCATAATACTTTGTGGCATTGTCGGGACGGGTTTCCATATGATATCCGTAGGGGTCGCTTTTCATAAGCTTTCTTCCGTCACGGGTAATGATACAGTATTTATATGCGTCAAACTGCTTGATACCTTTAATCTTTGTTTCCCAGATGCCGCCGCCCGTTATACGCTCGGCTTTGTTTTTTTCTGCGTCCCAATCATTGAAATCACCGCAAACGCTGACTGCCGCCGCATTCGGAGCCCACACACGGAACACCACCGTGTCCTTATCAACACGGTGTGCACCCATATATTCATATGAGCGGGCATTGTTTCCCTGATGGAAAAGATAAATAGGGACCTGCTCCTCAAAATTTTTCGTTCCTGGCATTTTCACACCTCACAAGCATAAATATACAGATATATTTTATCAAAGCTGTATTTATATTTCAAGTGTTTTTTGACTATTTTATTCAAAATTGAGCCAAAGTCTGTTACAGCCATTTGTGCAGTTTGTTACAAAAATTTCCAATATGTTTGAAAAGCATACAAATTTTGACACCTTTTTTTGGTTATTTTAAAGAAACGCAGGAACTCCGTATAATGAAGTTCCTGCGTTTACAATTTATATTATTTAAAATCACGACAGCTCAAACTGACCTGTGTAAAGTTGATAATACTTGCCCTTTTGAGCCAGAAGTTCATCGTGATTTCCCCGCTCGATTATCTTTCCGTGTTCAAGCACCATAATGGCGTCTGCATTGCGGACTGTTGAAAGTCTGTGAGCAATCACGAAAACCGTTCTGCCGTGCATAAGCTTATCCATACCCTGCTCAATAAGCTTTTCCGTTCTTGTATCAATGGAGCTTGTTGCCTCATCAAGAATGAGCACGGGCGGGTCGGCAACTGCGGCACGGGCAATGGAGATAAGCTGACGCTGTCCCTGACTGAGGTTTGAGCCGTCACCCGTGAGCACCGTATTGTACCCATCGGGAAGCTTTGAAATAAAGGCGTCGGCATTGGCAAGCTTTGCCGCCGTTACCACCTCTTCGTGAGTTGCGTCCAGCTTACCGTAGCGGATATTGTCCTCGATTGTGCCTGTGAAAAGGTGGGTATCCTGCAATACCATTGCAAGGGAACGGCGCAAATCGTCCTTTTTGATTTTCTGAATATTTATGCCGTCATATCTTATTTTACCCTCGTTTATATCGTAGAAGCGGTTAATAAGATTTGTTATGGTTGTCTTGCCTGCTCCCGTTGAGCCCACAAAGGCAATTTTCTGCCCCGGCTTTGCATAGAGAGAAATATTGTCCAGCACAGTCTTTTTGCCGTCGTAGCTGAAAGTGACATCTTCGAACTCCACCTTGCCCTCAAGCTTTTGGTATGTTACGGTACCGTCGCCGTGGGTATGCTTCCATGCCCAAAGCCCCGTATGCTTCTCGGTTTCGCAAATCTCGCCGTTTTTATACTCCGCATTCACAAGCATAACATAGCCTTCGTCGGTTTCTCTCTTTTGGTCTATAACCTCAAAAATTCTCTCTGCGCCTGCAAGAGCGGCAACTGCGTTGTTAAACTGCTGTGAAAGGTTTGAAATAGGCTGTGAAAAGTTTCTTGTGTATTGCAAAAAGGTGATAATATCGCCCACGGTCATAAAACCTTTTACAACTAGCAGACCTCCTGCCGCCGCAGTTATTGCATAGTTTATGTGGGAAAGATTGTTCATTATGGGGCCCAGCATACTTGCAAAGGTATTTGCACTTGTTGACGCCTTTCGGAGATTTTCGTTGATTTCGCCGAAATGAGCCGTAACCTCGTCTTCATGATTAAAGACCTTTACAATTTTTTGTCCCTCGATAATTTCTTCGATATATCCGTTTACCTCGCCCAATTCTTTTTGCTGTTTTTTGAAAAAGCGGGCGCTTTGTTTTCCCAAAGATTTTGTAACAAACACCATTACAATCATAGTGATTATTACAAGAACAGTTAACTGCCAGCTCAAAACAAGCATGATAAAGAAAGAGCCGACAATCATTATGCCCGAGGAAACAAGCTGTGTAAGTCCCTGACTTAAAAACATTCTGAGACTTTCAACATCGTTTGTGAATCGGCTCATAATTTCACCGTTGGGGCGTGAATCAAAATAACTTACAGGCAAATCCGAAACGGCGTCAAACAGTTCCTTACGGATCGTGTTAAGCGTTCTCTGCGTCAGGAAAACAGAGCATCTTGACTGCCAGAAGGACGCCGCCGCTCCCAACAGGAACACACCGCCCATTAAAGCGAGCATTTTAAAAAGAGGCACCGTGTATTCCGATGTAAAGGGTTTGCCTATCATCGGCGTTAAAATATCGTCAATAATCGGCTTCATAAAAAGTGAGGCTGATACCGTTGCGATTGAACTGACAAGAGCAAAGATTATCATTCCTACAAACAGAGCCTTCTGCTTGCCTACATATTTTAAAAGTCTTATCGCCGTACCCTTTGTGTTTTTAGGCTTCGGGCCGGCGGGCATTCCTTTGTGAGGTCCCGGCATTACAGCTCGCCTCCTTCCAAATCAAAATCATCGCTGCCCTTTTGCTGTGAGTAATAAATATCCTGATATATCTCATTGCGTGCCAGCAATTCATCGTGCGTTCCCATATCGTTTACCGTACCGTTTTCAAGAATTATTATCTTGTCACATTCCGAAACGGAGGAAATACGCTGAGCGATTATTATTTTTGTAGTATCGGGGATACCGTTTTTGAGCCCTTCTCGGATTTTCGAGTCCGTATAAGTATCAACGGCACTTGTGGAATCGTCCAGAATAAGTATTTTCGGCTTTTTGAGAATTGCACGGGCAATGCAAAGTCTTTGCTTTTGTCCGCCCGAAACATTTACGCCGCCCTGCCCCAAATCGGTTTCGTAACCGTCGGGGAAGGACTCAACAAAGGCACGGGCGTCTGCAATTTCACACGCCTTGACAAGCTCCTCGTCCGTGGCTTCCTTATTGCCCCACCGAAGATTTTCGGCTATTGTGCCCGAAAACAGAACATTCTTTTGAAGCACCATACTTACCTGCTCACGCAAGGCGTTCATTTTATAATCCTTAACATTAACGCCGCCTACCAGCACCTCGCCCTCGGTGACATCATAAAGGCGGGGGATAAGCTGAACAAGTGTTGACTTTGCGCTTCCCGTTGCGCCGATAATTCCCACCGTTTCGCCGCTTTCGATTTTAAACGAAACATCGGAGAGCACGGGTGCGGCAGAGCCGTTATATTTAAAGGTAACATTCTTAAACTCAACCGAGCCGTCCTTAACAATATTCACTGACGCGGCATCATCGTTTATATCGGGTTCTTCCCCCAGCACTTCAAGGATTCTCTTTGCGCTTGCCTCGGACATAAAGAACTGGGCTACAAGCATTATTATCATCAGGAAATTCATGAGGATTTGCATTATATAGGTAAATACGGCAGAAAAATCACCTATTTGGAGCATTTCTGCGGAAATTGCTTTTGCCGCAATATACACAATCGCAAGAATAGTGCCGTACATAACGAGCATCAACAGGGGCTGTCCCCAAATCATAATTTTTTCCGCACTGATTGAAGCGTTCAGCAAATCGTCGTTGGCTTTTTTGAATTTATCCTTTTCATAATCGGAACGGACAAACGCCTTTACAACTCTTATATTGGTAAAGTTTTCCTGAATTGAAGCGTTAAAGCCGTCAAACATTTTGAGCATTTTCTTAAATCGTTTCAGCGCTATGGGCCCGCCGATGGCAACAATAATTACAATCAACGGGAGAGAAAAAAGAAATACCGATGAAATTTCACGGCTCTTTATAATACAGATTACAAGCGCCGCAACAAACATAATCGGCGCACGGAACAACATTCTTATCATCATGAGAAATGTGTTCTGCACCGTGTTTACATCCGTTGTCATTCTCGTTATCAGCGAAGCTGTGCTGAAACGGTCGATATTTGAGAAAGAAAAGGTTTGTATTTTATCAAGCAATTCCTTTCTTATTGTACTGCCGAAGCCCATACCTGCAACAGCGCCCAGGCGAGCCGCCATACTGCCGCAGAAAAGCGAGCCCAACGCCAGCAAGAGCATTTTTACGCCCAATCGCAGAATAAGCTCCATATCTCCGTTTGCCAGCCCCTCGTCAACGATATCCGCCATTACAAGGGGTATCATAAGCTCCAAAACTACCTCGCCCACCATAAGCATGGGGCACAGAATTGCATAGGGAGCATATTTTTTTGCGTGTTTTAAAAGCTTAAACATATAAAGCCTCCTTTGCTCATTTGTTATCTGCCGCCGACGACAGATTTTTATTCATTCTTTTGAGAAAATCTTCAAGCACCGTAATCTCCTCATCGGTAAAGCCCTCAAAGGTTATATCGTCAATCCTGTCAAATGTGCTGTGCGTAAAATCCAAAAGCTCCCTGCCCTTTTCGGTAAGCTGTAAATTATTACGCCTTGCGTCGTTTTTATCGCACACTCGCATTAAAAGCCCCGATTTTTCCATTCGCTTTACCGACACCGCAACAGAAGGCGGCGATATGCCCAAATGGTCGGCAATCTCCTTTTGAGTTGCATAGGGATTTTCATTCAGATATTCAAGTATGGGCGGCTGACCGAAATAAATCCCGCCGTCACGAAAGCGTTTATCAATTATATTGCGCCGAGTCATATGATAAAAATGAAAAGCCTTTCTTATACCGTCAAGCTCCAAATTATTCACCTCTTTAAAAGTTAATCGATTTATAGTTAATCGACTAATCATAATTATAGCAATGCTCATATATATTGTCAACCGTTCAAATTATTAACTTTTTGTAAACAGTTAAAAATTTTCGCCTTTTGTCCCTCAAAACACGGGACATTTTTTGTTTTTGCCGCTATTTACGGAGGCGAAAAATATGAATGAGAAAACAATGACTAAAAAAGAACTTGAATTTTGCCGCTGGTATGCAAGGCTTCAAAATTCAAAAGAGGCGGCAATAAGAGCCGGATTTACGGTTATGCCCGAATACCGTGCCATGTGCCTTTTGTCAAAGAAAAGCGTCACCGAAAAGATACACGAGCTGGAAAAAGAAAACCGAGCCGACGAAAATCTCATAGCGGCAGGTTTTAAACGCCTTGCTTTCGGTTCGTGTGCCGATGCGGTAAAGCTTATCCTATCCTGCGGCGGTGACAAATCCCCCGACCTTGATTCTCTTGACCTTTTCACGGTTTCCGAAATCAAGTACACCTGCGGCAAGGGTATGGAGATTAAGTTTTTTGACAGATTAAAGGCTTTGGAGCGTTTGGCGGAAATATCGGAAAGCGGCAAGGATTCCTCGGCAATGTCACTTTACGAGGCAATCGAGAGAAGCGCCGCCGAAAAAGAAAACGGTGAGAGCTTTGGCTGATATTAAGTTCAAAAGATTCTCACAAAAACAGCTTACGGTGCTCAACTGGTGGTGTGAAAGCAGTCCTTATAAAGACTGTGACGCCATTATATGCGACGGTGCCGTAAGAAGCGGAAAAACCGTTTGTATGTCTCTTTCATTCATACTTTGGAGCTTCTACCGTTTTTCAGACAGCTCTTTTGCTCTGTGCGGAAAAACTATTTCTTCCCTTCGGCGTAATGTAGTAACCCCCCTGCTGCCTATGCTTAAAGGGATGGGGTTTACCGTAACGGAGAAGAGGAGCGCAAACATTATTGAAATCAGCCGTGACAAGCAGAAAAACCGATTTTATCTTTTCGGCGGAAAAGACGAGTCCTCGGCGTCTCTTATTCAGGGTATGACACTTTGCGGAATACTCCTTGACGAGGTGGCTCTTATGCCCCGCTCCTTTGTGGAGCAGTCAATGGCAAGATGCTCGGTGAACGGCTCAAAATTCTGGTTTAACTGCAACCCCGAAAATCCTCATCACTGGTTTTACAAGGAATGGATAAAAAAGGCGGAAGAAAAAAACTGCCTTTATCTCCATTTTCTTATGGAGGACAATCCCTCTCTTTCCGAAAAAATACGCAGCCGTTACCGTTCGCTGTATTCGGGTGCATTTTACGAAAGGTTTATTGAGGGAAAGTGGGTAGCGGTTGACGGACTTGTTTATCCCTTTTTCAACGAAAAGGAGCATATCGGCAATGTCCCGGAGGAAAACTGCACACAGTTTTACATTTCCTGCGATTACGGCACCGTTAACCCTGCCTCCTTCGGGCTTTGGGGACTTTGCGGCGGCGTATGGTACCGATTGAGGGAATTCTATCACGATTCAAAGGCAAAAGGCTTTCAGATGACCGACAGGGAATATTACGATGAGCTTTGTTCCCTTGCAGGCAATTTAAGAGTTGAAGCGGTGATAGTTGACCCCTCGGCGGCATCCTTTATGGAATGTATAAGGCGTGAGGGCAAATTCCGTGTTGTACCTGCACAAAATCAGGTGGCGGACGGAATACGCAAGGTTTCAACAATGCTGAAAACGAAAAAAATTATGATTGGCAGCTCCTGTGCGGATACAATCCGTGAATTCGGAATGTACCGCTGGGACTGCAACAGTATCAAGGACACTCCCCGTAAGGAATATGACCACGCAATGGACGATATTCGCTATTTTGTATCCACCTTGCAGGGAGATACGGACAATGCGGTTTTTGCCTTGTCCGTTGAAAGAAAAGAAAGGAGGTATTGATTTGTCCGTATTTGACAAGCTGGGTAAGCGCAAGGTCTGCACTTCGTCATATCCTCAAACGGTGTCAAAGCACCCCTTTGACCTGCTTCGCAGTTACTCTCCCCTTTGTGACTGCCCTCCCGAGCTTTACCGCGCTTTGAGAGAGGCTGTTCCCATTATCGACACGGCAATTTATAAGCTTGTGCGTCTTGCAGGCGGCTTTACGGTTATCAGCGAAAACGGTAAAAATCAGAAGGAGCTTGACTGCTTTGTAAAAAATGTGAGTGTGGGCGCAGGAGGGAACGGCTTACAGCAGTTTATGGACACATATTTCAGCGAACTGCTCACCTACGGCACGGCGGCGGGTGAAATTATCATAAACGGCGGCGGTATAGCCTCTCTTTATAATGTACCGGTAAAAGACATTTGCTTAAAGCGCAGTCACGAGGATTTTACCCGTATTCTTATCTGCCGAAACGACACCTCGGGCGGAACTCCCGTTAAATATCAGGATTTGGTAATGTATTCGTCACTTAACCCCGACGCAGGCAGTATTATGGGTAATTCCATACTTAAAGGACTGCCCTTTGTATCGTCAATACTGCTCAAAATTTTTAATTCCATAGGGCAGAACTGGGACCGTGCGGGAAATCTTCGTTATGCCGTTACATACAATCCCGGCTCCGATATGCTTGACCGTGCTTACGCAAAGGAAAGAGCCATGCAAATTGCCCGTGAATGGTCGGGCGCCATGGAAAGCGGAAGCGTTAAGGATTTTGTAGCTGTGGGCGATGTGCAGATAAAGGTTATCGGCGCAGACAGTCAGGTGCTTGACAGCGAAATACCCGTTAAACAGCTTTTGGAGCAGATTGTTGCAAAATTAGGACTGCCTCCCTTTATGCTGGGGCTTTCATGGTCCACAACGGAGCGTATGTCCTCACAGCAGGCGGACGCTCTCACTACGGAGCTTGACGCTTACAGACGGATATTAACCCCCGTTATTGAAAAAATCTGCTCACTGTTTTTGCGTCTTTGCGGCAACAGCGGCAAAGCGACAGTTCTTTGGGAGGAAATAACTCTTCAAGACACAGTTGAGCAGGCAAAGGCAGAGCTTTATTCAGCTCAGGCAAAGGCTCTTTCGGCAGGAGGTGAAAATAATGGTTAAAAGCTACACATCTCATCAGGAAGCAGGTATTCCCACCGAGGAGGATTTGAAGCTGATTAACAAATATGCACTCCGTCCACTCAAAAAAGAGGAGGTCTTTGTTTTCAGCGTTATTCTTTGCGATAACGATATTGACCGTGATTTTGAGCGGTTCAGCGAAAGCTCCCTTTACGCTCTCGAAAAGCTTTTTGTGGGTAAAACCGGTATTTTCAATCACAGTATGCAAAGCGAGGACCAAACGGCACGCACCTTCCGCACACAGGTGATTACCGATGAGGACAAAAATACCTGCGACGGTCTTCCCTACACCTATCTTAAAGCCTGGTGCTACACCGTAAGGAGCGAGAAAAACAAC
>CAMGDG010000051.1 GCA_946041635.1 uncultured Clostridia bacterium | reverse complement strand
TGTCAATATAAGTGAGAATATCCTGCAAATCCTTTTCGGTAGCCTCACGCTGTTCATCGGTAAGTTCAATGCGCCCCAAGGATTCAAGATATTTTACTAGTGTTCTGTCTATGGTCATTTCTATTCCGACCTTTCGTTATATTCTTTTAATGCGTTGTATTCGATGTATTGCCAGACGCCTTGAAAATGGCTTTCATTTTTTATTATTTCATCATAATATGACCTTTGCCAAATGGATACACCGATTTCTTTGGTCACCATTGTTTTTAACGAACGGATGACGGTACCCAAAGCTTTTGTAGGGGGCGATGCCCACATCGCCCCGCCGCACCAACGGTCAATGAATATCAAAAGATGTATATGGTTTGGCATTACGATATATTTTTCAACCGAAATATTATCATACACATCGTTTATTCGTTGAATGTATTTTGCGACAATTTCACCGTATTTCGATAACTGTATTTTTTTCGGGGCGATGTGGGCATCGCCCCCTACAATTTTGCCTAATATCGGCTTTTTATCCTTAACACACACCGTTACGAAATAACATCCGTTTTGGCTATAATCGTAATTTTGTAATCGGGGGTTTTTGCGGATTGGCAAATCGGATTTCATATATTTATTTTTCGGGGACGGGGCGGCGCAATTTAATATGCACCTCACGAAGCTGCTGCTCCGTTACCGTTCCGGGAGCGCCCAGGAGCATATCCTGTGCGTTTGAGTTCATGGGGAAGGCAATAACCTCGCGGATATTTTCTTCATCCTTTAAGAGCATAATCATACGGTCAACGCCGGGCGCCATACCTGCGTGGGGCGGTGCTCCGTAATGGAAAGCGTGGAACAATGCGCCGAAACGCTTTTCAACCTCATCGGCTGTATATCCTGCCATTTCAAACGCCTTAACCATAATGTCGGGGCGGTGATTACGGACAGCACCTGAGGACAACTCAACACCGTTGCACACAATATCGTACTGATACGCCTTGATTGTGAGAGGGTCGTCGTTTATAAGAGCGTCCATTCCGCCCTGCGGCATTGAGAAGGGGTTATGGGTAAAGTCCAGGTTACCCTCTTCGTTTCTCTCATACATGGGGAAGTCGGTTATAAAGCAAAGCTCAAATCGGTCTTTGTCGATTATATCCATTCTCTCGCCCAAAGCCGTTCTAATCTGACCTGCAAGCTGGTCAACAACCTTTTCACGGTCGCAGATAAAGAACAGAGTATCGTCCGTTTTAAGAGAAAGCATTTCTGTGAGCTCTGCTTTCTTTTCGTCTGTTAAGAACTTTGCAATAGGGCCTTTAAAGGAACCGTCTTCCAAAACGGTTAAATATCCCAAGCCCTTCATACCGATAGACAAAGCATATTCAAGCATCTTTTCAAAGAAAGACTTGCTCATTTTAGCGCAGCCGGGAGCAACAATACCTCGTACAGGCTTCTTTTGGAAGGGCTTGAACTCCACATCCTCAAAGAATTTTGACAAATCGCAGATTTCAAGAGGATTCCGAAGGTCGGGCTTATCCGTACCGTATTTGAGCATTGCCTCCTCAAAGGGAATTTTGCGGAAAGGCGCAGGGCTTACTTTTTTGCCGCCGCAGAATTTTGTAAAGGTATCGTAAAGAACATCCTCGGCAACCGCAAAAACATCCTCCTGAGTTGCAAACGCCATTTCAAAGTCGAGCTGATAAAACTCACCGGGTGAGCGGTCCGCACGGGCGTCCTCATCACGGAAGCAGGGAGCAATCTGGAAATATTTATCAAATCCCGACACCATAAGAAGCTGTTTAAACTGCTGGGGCGCCTGAGGCAGAGCGTAGAACTTGCCCTCGTGCTTACGGGAGGGGATAATATAGTCTCTTGCGCCCTCGGGTGAAGAACAGGTAAGAATAGGCGTTGTAATTTCCGTAAAGCCAAGGCTTGTCATCTTTTCACGCAGGAAAGAAACAACCTGACTGCGGAACATAATATTATCGTGCACCTTTTTATTTCTTAAATCAAGGAAGCGGTAGGTAAGCCTTACCTCCTCACGGGTATCGGTGCTTTCGCTTATATCAAAGGGGAGATTTTCCGTACATTCGCCTAAAATTTCAACGGTATCAACCTTAACTTCCAACTCACCTGTTTTGAGTTTTTTGTTAACGGTTTCCTCGTCACGCTTAACAACGGTACCGCTTACCGAAATTACGCTCTCCTTACGGATTCCGTTCATAAGGCTGTCGTCATTTACTACAACCTGAGTTATGCCGTACTGGTCACGCAAGTCAATAAAGGCAACGCCGCCGTGGTCACGGATAGTATCAACCCAGCCTGCAAGAGACACCCTTTCATTAAGATTTTCAAGCGTCAGTTCGTTACAATTATGTGTTCTGTAAGCCATTTATTCATACTCCTTTACGAACAGGATATAATTCCACATATTAACCGTGATATTATATCACAAAAAAAGCGGTATGTACATAAGTAAATACGCTTTTTTTCAAATTTTTGGATTTATTTTTTACACAAGAAGCAATACAACCCGTCTTTTGGACGGGCTGTTGTTTTAATACTCAATTATAATGCTGTTGTCGCCGATAACTGCGGGGTATTTTACAATTCCCTTTTCGGGCACGTAAACCTCGGTCATTACAGCTTCTCCGAAATCACGGCTACACTGCCATTCAAGAGTGAAAATCCGTTTTTCGGAATCGGTGTGTATTTTCGTAATATCGCCGCATACGGCAACGGGATAAGGTCTGTTAAACACTCTTTCAAGCTGTTTGTTTTTGATATGATATCCCCAATATATACTGCTCCAATGATACTTTTCAAATTCACCCATAATAAAGTCGATATGCTTTATCCAATCGCTTCCCGGAGCGCCTCCGCCCCATTCGCCGAAGAGGACGGGCACATTCATTTTAAGCTGATTTTCTCTTATTGCGTCAAGGATAAAGCTTATTCTGTTATTGCTTGAATATTTGTTGTAAAGGGGAGAATCTATGAAAATATCGTATGCATGAGGAGAGTATATGTCATTTGCTTTTGTACTGATTTCAAATGGAATACCCAAATTGGAATAGTAGTTGTGCTCAAAGAAATTGAATTGATCCTCACAGCCTACCTCACGGCTCATTCTGTCAAAAAACGGCTGATAATACTCTTTGTTAAAGGGCTCGGTGTATTTTTCCAATCCTCTTACCGCCAAGGCAAAGTTTTCTTTGCTGTCCATAACGGTGAACAACTTTTTAAGCCCTGCGGGAGACTTGATTATTGACGCAATTTTCAAAGCCATTCTCGCAAAGTCTTTTTTCTCCTTGCCGTCAGCGAAGTATTTTTCATAATCCATATCACGGTCAAAGGTTATCTTCGTAACATTTTCAAGTATGGTTAAAAATGTCTTTCTGCCGTTTTCATGGATAAAAGGCTCGTTGAAATAGTCGTAACCTATTATGTTATCGCAGTCGGACAGTCTTTCTTTTACATGCGACCACATATTGACGAATTTTGTCTGCACGCCGTTACGGTCATTCCAAAAATTGTTAAAGGCATTCTGAACGGACTGCATATAGAAATATCCCTCTGCCCAAATAGCAAACGGATGCTGCTGTTTTTTGCAGTTTGCCACCGCCCACTTCGGAGCGCCATCGCCGAATTTGCAAAGGCAATGAGCAAATAAATCCTGATGCATATCGAGCATAACATATATACCGTGTTCGCCCAAAATCTGAATATACTTTTTAAATACGTCGATAAGCTCGTCGTTATATTTACCCTCCTCTTCTTCAAAGGGTGCCCATGTAACGCCGAGGCGGATAATATTAACGCCCAGCTTCTTGTCTGTTGTTTCAATAAAATTCAAAAATTTTTCTGACTCAACAAGTTCCAATACCTTTTCGGCAGATATGTGAGGCACTTTCCAGCATATGTTTATGCCTCTGAAAATTCTTTCACGACCCACCGAATCCCTTATTTTCATTCCGTCGCAGTAAAATTGTTCCATTTTTCCCTTTTCCTTTTTATGGTAACGGTAATAATTAAGACTGTATTTGCTTGAATTTATAAAATTCGCCTTTTTTATTCATAAGCTCACTGAATGTGCCTGTTTCAACACATCTGCCGTCCTTCACAACGGCAATTTTATCGGCGTTCTTGATTGTTGAAAGCCTGTGCGCCACAACAAATGTAGTGCGGTTGCGGGTTAAGTTTTCAATAGCCGCCTGAATTTTTTGCTCCGATACGGAATCAAGCGCCGAGGTTGCCTCATCGAGAACAATTACCTGCGGATTGCGGATAAGCGCCCGTGCGATTGAAATTCTCTGCCGCTGACCGCCGCTCAAATTTGAGCCGTGCTCCGTAAGAAGCGTGTCAACACCGTCGGGAAGCTCTGCAACAAGCTCTTCCAGGAGCGCCGCTTTTATAACCTCGTCAAGCTGTTTGCGGCTGAGATTTTTCATTCCGTATGTAATGTTATCTTTAATTGTTCCGCTGAAAATTATGGGATTTTGCGGTACAACGCCTATAAATGAACGGTAGCTGTGTAAATCTATATCGTTTATATTAACGCCGTCGATTGTAAGAGTTCCCGAGGTGGGTAAATCGAATCCGATAACAAGATTTAAAGCAGTTGATTTTCCCGCTCCGCTCTCTCCCACCAGCGCAACGGTTTCACCCTTATCTATATGCAAAGTGAAATCTTTAAGAACATCACGGTCCGATTTGTCACTGTAATGGAAAGTTACATTTTTAAAATCATACACGCCGTTAAGTTGTGCAAACTTTTTCTTGCCGTCGTTATTCTCTGTATCGGTTTCCAAAAGCAACTCCCCGATTGACGACAAGGATTCAAGTCCTTTCGCAATTATGGGAATAAGACCGATGATGGCGCTTATACTGCCTACGATCGTTGAAAAATAGCTTTGATAAAGCACCACATCGCCCACGGGAATAAGCTTTTTAAAGGCAAGGACTGCGGAGAACACAAGACAGCTCATCTGCAAAAGCTGAAAGGTGAGCCACGAAACAGAGCCGAAAAGAGCCTGAAAGGTGTCCATAGCGTAGCCCTTTGATTTAACATTGTTAATCTGCTCGGACATCCGCTCAACCTCCCACTCTTCAAGAGCGTGAGCACGGGCAACGGGAACCAATTCCACCATTTCAATCATTTTAGCTCCCGCAGTTTCCATCTCGCCGCGGAAATCCTTATTCTTTTTCCTGATTTTCTTGCGGAAAAGCATTGTAATTGTTACCGCAACAGGTACGGCTATAAGGAAAAACGCAAACACGATTTTGCTTTTTGCCAGCGTTACGCCGATTGTGAAAGCGATTGTGAGAACAAACATAAGTGCGTTGACAAACAGCTGCTCGGAAAGAGTTTGAAACTGCTCCACATCACGCATAAGCTTTGCCTGAATTCTGCCGTTTTCCGTATGTTTATGATAGTTTATGGAAAGCTGCTGAATTTTTGTAACAAGTGCCATACGAAGCCCCGCCTCCGCATTACGGATTGACGAAGCGTAAAAATGAACATGTAGATAGTTTAAGGGAACATTGATTATGAGTAAAATTCCGAACGCCACTGCATTGTATATGATTTTTGTCTTGTCGGCGGCGGTTCCCGAAGCCGCAAGGTTTATAAGATTTGCGGTGAGAATGGGCAAAATCCACACGGGAGAATGTTTTATGGCAAAGCATACGGAGGAAAGGAAAATTTTCCCGTAACTCCCCTTATAAACCGCACAGAGCGTTTTCATAAGATGCCCTCGATTTTTCTTAAAATCATCGGTATAGTTTTTAGTGCGCTGTTTCAATTTGCTCACCGCCCCTCATATGAAATCTGTATAATTCTAACAATTATTTAGACAAAACACAACCGTTAAGACGAAAATTAACTATAAAGGATATAAAAAAGCGGCACCTTTTTGAATACTTCCGTAAAAGGCGCCGCTTATATTTTCTATTCACCTTTTCGCTTTTTGAAAAAACTGTGGGTTTCCTTTGCCACAATTCCCGAAAGAGCAAACAGTGCAATCATATTGGGTATCGCCATGAGTCCGTTGAAAATATCGGCGATTGTCCAAACCTCCGAAACGGTCATATACGGGCCTATAAACACGGCGAGAATATACAGATAACGGAACACTTTAACCGCTTTTCTGTTTCCCTTTGAAAGGTATTCAAGACAGCTTTCGGAATAATAATCCCAACCGAGAATAGTGGTAAAAGCAAAGAACACCAAGCAAAGCATAAGTATAAACGAGGTTACTCTTTCAGGCAAAAAGGGTATTCCCTTGCCGAAAGCATAAGTGGTTACGCCAACGCCTTCAAGTCCGTCCACCTGCCATGCGCCGGTAATGATTATTGAAAGTCCCGTCATTGTGCAAATAACGATTGTATCGAGAAAAGTTCCCGTCATTGAAACAAGTCCCTGACGGACAGGCTCTTTTGTCTGAGCCGCTGCCGCCGCAATGGGAGCGGAGCCCAAGCCTGCCTCGTTTGAGAAAATACCTCTTGCAACGCCCTTTTGTACGGCTACAATCATACTGCCCACAATTCCGCCCGTTACCGCCGACGGGTTAAACGCACCTTTAACTATCAAAGCAACAGCGGCGGGGATTTTCCCTGCATTTGAAAAAATAAGAATAAGGGCAAAAGCAATATACGCAATAGCCATGAAAGGCACAACCACGGTTGCAACCGATGAAATTCGTTTTATTCCGCCTATAAGAACAAGTCCTACGCAAACAGCAAGTATTACCGATGTGATAATAACCGAAACGGAATATTCACCCACAAGGGGTATTTTTACTGTGTGAGCGTTTGACGGGTCAAAAAAGCCCTTTACCGCTGAGGAAATGCCGTTTACCTGAGTGAATGTACCTATACCCATAAGTCCCGCGCAGGTGCCGAAAAAGGCAAATGCCTTGGCAAGCCATTTCCAATTTTTACCCATACCGTTTTCTATATAATAGAAAGGTCCGCCCAATGTATGACCGTCGGGAGTTTTTATTCTGTATTTTACAGCCAAAAGCCCCTCTGCATATTTTGTTGCCATACCGAAAAATGCGGCAACAAGCATCCAGAAAAGCGCACCCGGTCCGCCCAAACATATTGCCGTTGCAACGCCCACAATATTACCCGTTCCGATAGTTGCGGAAAGGGCGGTACAAAGCGCCCCGAAGGAGGTTACATCACCCTCGCCCCCCTCTTCGTTTTTTACCATCCATTTAAGAGCAAGGGGCAAACGGACAATCTGCAAAAGGCGTAAACGCACCGTCAGCAATATTCCGCCTACAAGTATCAGTACCATTAAAGGCACGCCCCAGATAAAGTCATCAACCTTTACTAAAAAATCTCCGAAATCCATTTTAACTCTCCTAACAAAACGGACTGAATGCCGCAATGCAATCAGTCCCGAAAAATCACGAAATTTCCGTCCTCAAAAGCAAAAAAATTGCTTTAACCTGAGAGATTAGCAT
The DNA here is from genome assembly GCA_946041635.1 of uncultured Clostridia bacterium. GTDB lineage: Bacteria > Bacillota > Clostridia > Oscillospirales > Acutalibacteraceae > Fimenecus. The sequence goes on along the minus strand of CAMGDG010000051.1, from coordinate 1,577 downwards.
TATGCTTTACACCTTCGGTACCCGCAAAAAGCGGAATTCTCCGGAATGCCGTCCGCAGACAGTCGATACCTTCAATCTGTTTCAACCGGCTATTCAATTAGTGATTATTTTATTATATTTCTTCGCTCTTGTCAATAGCAAATCCCCTACGCCATTATATACATCAGCGCCATCATCAAAGCCTCGTCTGCTCCCTCGCTTTTTAAAAGGAGGAGCAAGCCCAAAAGCAAGGCTCTGTCCGGTTCTGCAAGCACGGTTTCAAGTATATTGCTCCCCGATTGCGCCGATGTCTGCTTTTGCTCCTGATGTGGCTCTCTGTTCTCTGCAAAATACTCCTTAAAATCGGGATACGGCTTGTTTTCCGGAAAATTCGGCGGCATATTTGTGATTTTTGTTTTCATATGCGGCTTCTGCACATTTTCGTAATTCTTACGGCTGTTCTGCTCGGACGGCACCGTTTCTCCCAGCTCCCGCTGTGCGGTTTCAAGCACCGAATCGGAATTTCTTTGCATTTCACGGACGCGCTCCATTGCCCTTTTCTGCATATTTTGCAGTTCGGAATAAGAATAATTACTCATTTTCAAAACAGCCCCTTTAACAGCGGAAGTAAATCCATCAACTGCAAAAATTTAATTGCCTCATCGGCTTTTTTCCGCCGCTCTTCGCTGAGGAGAGGCTTTAAATCCGTTATGAGTCTGGTTCGGGTATCCTCTTTGTTAAGCTGTCCCATTACGGAAACAAGTTTTTGCATAATTCCGTCGTCAATGGGGAGCGACGACAGCGGCGAAGAATTTTTCGGGGGAGTTTCGCTTTTCTGATTATTGTTCATTATGGAATCTGCAACGCTTTTAATTTTTGCCATGTCCTCATCACTGATTGAGGACAAAAGCTCCTGTAAATCAGCCATTTTTATCCTCCGTAAGCTTCTTTAAAAGCTCCTGCGCCTGCGGTGTTGAGAGCATTTGCTCCAAAGCCGCACGGTCGCTCATAATTTTATTTAATTTTCGGCTTTGCTCGGGGCTTAACTTTTTCATAAGAAAATCCTCTGCGTCTTTTTTTGATTTTTGCTCCTTCATACCGTTAATTATCTCATCAAAATTATTATTACTCATTGCAACCACCGCCGAATTGATATATAATGTAATAAATACTATGTTCTTTTAAGGCGGGATATGCTTGAGAATTCTTGTTTTTTCGGACTCGCACCGATACGGAAGTATATCAATGAAAAAAGCCATTGAGCAGCAGCCAGATGCCGAAGCGGTTATATTTTTAGGCGACGGTGCAGACGATTTTGAAAACTGCAAGCACTACATAAAGGATAAACGCATATACACCGTTTGCGGAAACAATGATTTTTACTGTGATTATCCGAAAAATCAGGTGATTACCGAGGGCGGAATTAACCTTTATATAACTCACGGTCACTATGAGTATGTTAAAAGCACTCTCGGCAGGCTTTTGTCGGCGGCAAAAGACAACGGCTGTGCCCTTGCGCTTTACGGTCACACCCATACGCAACAAACTGATTTTACCGACGGAATTCATTTGTTTTGTCCCGGAGCCTTGATGAATTA
>CAMGDG010000050.1 GCA_946041635.1 uncultured Clostridia bacterium | reverse complement strand
CTTGAACGCTGATAGTCACTCATTTCATAGTCAAAAGAGGCATAACCGCGTGTGCGTGATTTAAGCACATCAAAAAAGTCATAAATAATCTCATTAAGCGGCAAAATATAGTGCAAATCAACACGGTCGCTTGCTAAATGAGTGGTATTCACATAAACACCGCGTCTGTCCTGACAAAGATTCATAATTGAGCCGATGTATTCGGGAGGGGCGTAAATGTGCGCCTCAACAGTAGGCTCTTCGCAATAGTCAATGGTGGCAGGGTCGGGGTAATGGCTGGGGTTATCAATTTCGATTACATCACCGTTTGTAAGATGAACTTTATAAATAACGCTGGGTATTGTTGTAACAAGGTCAAGATTGTATTCTCTTTCAAGGCGTTCCTGTATAATTTCCAAGTGCAAAAGCCCTAAAAATCCGCAGCGGAAGCCAAAGCCCAATGCTCCCGAGGTTTCAGGCTCAAAAGAGAGTGCCGCATCGTTCAACTGTAATTTTTCAAGTGCCTCACGGAGATTTTCATAGTCTGCACCGTCGGCAGGGTAAACTCCGCAGAAAACCATAGGATTAACTTTTCTGTAACCTGCCAAAGGTTCACTTGCAGGATTTTCGGCAGTTGTAACCGTGTCTCCCACACGGGCATCGCTGACAGTTTTAATAGAAGCAGTAATATATCCAACTTCACCCGAAGCAAGTTCTTTTTGCGGCTCCATTGAGTTCGGACGCATATAACCTACCTCAACAACTGTAAACTCCGCACCTGTTGCCATCATCCGCATTGTGTCGCCGGGCTTGATTTTACCGTCCATAATTCTGACATAAACAATAACACCCTTGTAACTGTCATAAACCGAGTCGAATACAAGCGCACGAAGAGGCTTGTCGTCGTTGTTTTCAGGCGGAGGCACAAGCTTTACAATGCTTTCAAGAACTTCTCCGACATTTTCACCTGTTTTTGCCGAAACACGGGGTGCTTCGTCGCAAGGAAGCCCGATAACTTCTTCAACTTCGTTTGCAACTCTGTCGGGGTCAGCGGCAGGAAGGTCGATTTTATTGATAACCGGCACAAGCTCTAAATCGTGGTCGAGTGCTAAATATGTGTTTGCAAGAGTTTGAGCCTCAACACCCTGGGAGGCGTCAATAATCAGCACCGCACCCTCGCAGGCGGCAAGGGAACGGGAAACCTCGTAGTTAAAGTCAACATGACCGGGAGTGTCAATCAAATTAAGCTCGTATGTATTGCCGTCCTGAGCCTTATAGTCCAGCTTAACGGCGTGAGCCTTGATGGTTATTCCTCGCTCTCTTTCAAGATCCATATTATCGAGTAATTGGTCGGTCATATCACGCTTTGCCACGGTTTCGGTAAGCTCCAAAAGCCTGTCCGCAAGGGTGGACTTTCCGTGGTCAATGTGAGCGATAATCGAAAAATTTCTGATGTTTTCTTTTTTTGCCATTGTTTTACCTCATCTAAATATTTCTGAATCCCTCGCCGAGAATTTGCTTTGACTGTGTAACAATGAAAAAGGCTTTTTCATCGGCTGATTTTATTTTTTTGATAAATTTGCTTGTCTGATTGTCATAGCAGGCGCATATGATTACATCTTTTTCACCGTCGGTGTAGCCGCCGTGACCTTTAAGCACCGTAACTCCGCGGTGAAGCTCATTTATTATTATATTCCGCACCGTTTCGCCCTTTTCGGTAATAACCGTTATCATTGTGCCTCTGTTTACGCCGTAAATTATATAGTCGATAGTTTGCGAGCTTAAAAATATTACCACCGCCGCATATAGCATTGACTCCGCATTACGGTAAACAATTCCGCCTAAAATAACAATAACCAAATCGAACAGTAAAATTGTTCTGCCCATTGAAATATGGGGGGATTTTAACTGAATGAGCTTTGCGATAATATCCGTTCCGCCTGTTGTGGCGTTGCGGATAAATACAATTCCCAAGCCTGCGCCCGACAGCGCTCCGCCGAACAGAGCGGAGAGCAGTAAATCGTTTTTATAAACGGGCAAAACAGTTCCCAAGTCGATAAGTGCCGACATAATAAAGGTGGCAAGCGCCGTTCTTATTACGAATTTTGCCCCTAATTTTTTAAAGGAAAGAAAAAACAGCGGAACATTAAGAAGAAATATCACCGTGCCTATGGGTGCGCCCGTAAGAAAATTCAATACCGTTGCAAGCCCTGTAAATCCGCCGTTTAAAATGTTGCTTCTCGATGTAAAGCAGTTAACGGAAACGGAATAGAGCGCACCGCCCAATAAAAAATAGAGTATGTCAATTAAGAACGATATAAGCTTTTTACGGCTTTTTTTCAACCTCGTCATCCCCGAAATGCTTGATGACCTCATTAAGTAACAGGGAAAGGCGTTCGTTTTCACCCTTTAAATACAGATAGCCTACAAGGGACTCAAAGCCGGTTGCATAATGATAGTCACATCCGCTTTGGTTCTTGGGAGTGTGAGAGGTGTGAGCGTTTCTGCCCCTTTTAAAAACCTCTGTTTCCTTTTCGGTGAGCATCGGCAAAACGGCTTTCATACCCTTTGCCTGCGCCGACGCCTTTACCCATTGAACCGAAAGCTTATGTAACTGACCCACCGGTCGGTTTGCACTGCATACCAGCATTTCACGGATATACAGTGAAAAAACAGCGTCACCTGTAAAAGCAAGAGTCAGCGGACTTAATAAATCCGCATCAATATCCTTATCAAATAATCTCATAAAAGTCCTCACGGTACATAGTCAAATTCAAGGTCGTAAATACTTACTGTGTCGCCCTCGTTAATACCTTTTTCAATGAGAGCGTCGATAATACCTCTTTGTTGAAGAACACGCTGGAAGTATTGCAGGGACTCGTAATCATCAAGGTCGGTTTTGCACAAAATTCTGTAAAGCCAGTCCGCTTCAACAATATATACGCCGTCCTCCACTCTAACCGTAAAGCCATCTTTACTCCTTTTCTCAAGTACAGCCATGGGTATTTCTTCACTTTCGTACCGCTTAACAGGGGGCAGAGTGTCAAGCTTTCTCGCAACTGCGTTTATAAGCTCCTGTGTGCCGTGCTTAATGGGGGCTACTATTTCATAGTATTCGTAGCCTTTGCCCTCAATATACTCACGGAAAGAGGCTAACTGCTCGTCTGTTGCCAGGTCAATTTTGTTGCCTGCCACAATCTGAGGACATTTTGCAAGCTCGGGATTAAAGCTTTCAAGCTCACGGTTAATGGCTTCAAAATCCTCAATGGGATTTCTGCCCTCACTGCCTGCAACATCGACAATGTGAACAAGCATACGGCAACGCTCAACATGGCGCAAAAACTCGTGACCTAAACCGATACCTTCGCTTGCGCCCTCAATAAGACCGGGAATATCAGCCATTACAAAGCTTTTTTCAGGTCCCATGGTAACAACGCCCAAAACGGGGACAATGGTGGTGAAATGATAATCGCCGACAATGGGCTTTGCCTGGCTTACAACGGAAATAAGTGAGGATTTACCCACATTGGGAAAGCCTAACAGTCCCACATCGGCAATAAGCTTTAATTCGAGCTGTACCTCCCACTCCTCACCGGGTGCGCCGCTTTTTGCAAAACGGGGAGTTTGCCGTGTGGAGGTGGCAAAGTGGGAGTTGCCCCAGCCGCCGTTGCCGCCCTTTGCACCGATAAACTCATCGTCGGCGGACATATCTGCCATTATTACTCCGCTTTCGGTTTCACGGATTATCGTACCTCTCGGCACACGGATAATAAGGTCCTTGCCTTTTTTGCCGTTTCTGCGGCTGCCGCTTCCGTCTGCACCGTTTTCAGCCTTGTATTTTCTTTTATAACGGAAATCTGCAAGGGTGGAGAGATTGTCGTCCACCTTAAAAACTATATTTCCGCCTCTGCCGCCGTCGCCGCCGTCCGGGCCGCCCGACGCCACATATTTTTCTCTGTGAAAGGCAACTGCGCCGTTACCGCCGTCACCCGCCTTGATTTTTATTTTTGCAATATCTACAAACATAATTTTACCTCAATACGCATACAATTGAATATTATCCTTAATATTTTACACTAAAACCCATAAATAATAAATAGTTTAACCGATTTTTTATTGAAAAAAATTTTTTGTATAGCATTTTTTGCAAAAATCGCTTATTTTGTGTGCAATTTGCTTGACATATACAATATATTGTGATAAAATACAATTACAGTAAGAAATTAACTAAAACATCATAAAAACCAGTCCTAAAAAACGGACATAAAAGACAAATTTTTACGAACATTTGTATTGACATTCCGAAAAAAACGGATATAATATGACTTGTAAAGAACATTTGTTCAAATTTGTTCGGTATCGGAGGTATAAATTATGACAACAGCATTTGCAATCAGAACTTTAATAGAATTTGCGGCAATTTGCCTTTTGATTTACGGATTTATTCACGAGGACAAGGTGATTGCCTTTGAACAGTCGGTAAAAAGAATCGTTATCGGCAACATCAGAAGATATATTCGCATTAAAAACCATAAAAAAGCGGTGGAACGGGGCGAGCATCTTCACCTTCATTCAAGCCGCAAAACTGTTCACGATACAACAATAACAGTGGCATAGTTTTTGATAATTTGTGTTCATTGTTTTTTACCTTTCACACCTTTCTTGCAACCCCGCCTGAGCGTATTTGCGCTCAGGCGGGGTTGCCGTTTAATGTAATTTTTTCACAATCACACCGAAAATTACAGTTAACCCGTAGGGGCGATTCACGAATCGCCCGCAAAAATTACCGCAAAATCACATAAAAATCAACTCCAACCTCGTAGGGCAAGGGCTTGCTCCCGCCGCAAAAATGTTTGTAATATATCGGGCGGGCACATAAGCCCCGCCCCTACAAATGCTTTAAATTTGAGGTATCTCAACGGCGGGAGCAGACAGCGCCCTACAATATCTCACATTACTCATTTTCGACGAAAGAAGATATGTCAACGAAGTAGACAGTGGGGTTTATATTTAATATAATGCATCAAAAGAACACAATTATTTTTGACATTCGCCATAAATTGTGATAAAATGATAAATTGCATATTGATGAAAAGAGGTGGAACGAATGCCTATTAAAATTGACAACCAGCTTCCGGCAAGGCACAACCTTGAATTGGAGAATATCTTTGTTATGAGCGAGTCGAGAGCCGCATTGCAGGACATTCGTCCGCTAAAAATCATACTTTTGAACCTGATGCCCACAAAAATCGAAACGGAAACGCAGATTTTAAGGCTTCTCAGCAACACGCCCTTGCAGGTTGAGGTTGAACTTTTGCAGGTTGCCACTCACGAGAGCAAACATACCGCAAAGGAGCATATGCTGAAATTTTACAAGACCTTTGACGATATAAAGGACGAAAAATTTGACGGTATGATTGTAACGGGCGCTCCCGTTGAAATGATGCCCTTTGAAGAGGTTGATTATTGGGACGAGCTTTGCACAATTTTTGATTGGGCAAAAAGCCATGTTTACTCCTCATATCACATCTGTTGGGGTGCTCAGGCGGCGCTTTATTACCATTACGGAATACCAAAATATCAACTCCCCGAAAAGATGTTCGGCATATTCCCTCACAAGCCCCTTGATATGTATCATCCCCTTTTGCGCGGTTTCAGCGATGTTTTCTATGTCCCCCATTCACGGCATACAGAGGTAAAAAAAGAGGACATTGCCCTTGTAAAGGATTTGCAGATACTCTCATATTCCGATATTGCAGGCGTTCACATTGTTGCGGATATGGAGTGCAGAAATTTCTACTGCACAGGCCATTCAGAATACGACAGCGATACGCTGGCAAGGGAATATTTCCGTGATTTACACAAAGGTCTTCCCATAAAACTGCCTTATAATTATTTCCCCAATGACGATACACGATTAACGCCTCCCCTTACATGGAGAGGAGCAGGCAGTCTGTTGTTCCAGAACTGGCTGAATTACTTTGTATATCAAAGAACGCCCTACGACATTTCGGAAATAAAATAGAAATGTATAAAAACCGTGAGTTTTGTAACTCACGGTTTTTGTTCTGCTTATTCTGTTACGGTATATCCTTTGTCTTCGACGGCTTTTTTAATTACATCGTCGGGCAGGTCTGCATTAAGCTTTAAAACTGCCGTGCCATCTGTATGGCTGACAATGGCCTCATCCACCTGGGGAAACTCCTCAAACATTTTCTTCACCGTTGCCTCGCAGTGAGAGCACATCATACCTTCGATTTTTACTGTTTTTTCCATAGCTTTTGTCTCCTTTGCTTTTGATGGTTTTATTCTTTTATCTTTTTTCGCATTGCGTATATTAAAGAAATTAAGCCGCAATGCGTTTGTAACTACGCATACGCTGGAAAGGCTCATTGCCGCCGCCGCAAACATGGGGTTTAACTGCCGGCCGAAAATCGGTATAAGCGCACCCGCCGCAAGGGGAATTCCCACAGCGTTATAAAAGAACGCCCAAAACAGATTTTCGTGAATGTTGCGAAGAGCGGCTCGGCTCAATCTTACAGCGGCAGGAACATCGGAAAGCCTGCTGTTCATAAGCACAACATCGGCGGCATCAATGGCAATATCCGTCCCTGCGCCTATGGCGAACCCCATATCGGCACTTGTCAATGCAGGCGCATCGTTTATGCCGTCGCCCACCATTATCACTTTGCCATGCTGTTTTAACTGCCTGATTACCTTTTCCTTGCCGTCCGGGAGCACTCCTGCTATAACCTCATCAACACCTGCCGCCTTGCCTATTGCACGGGCGGTTTTTTCATTGTCGCCGGTTAGCATTACAACTCGAAGCCCCATATTTTGCAGTTCCCTTACAGCTTTGGGGCTGTCCTCTTTTATTACATCGGCAACGGCTATAACGCCTAAAAGCTCACCGTTTTTGCAAAACAGCAAGGGGGTTTTACCCTCGTCGGCTTTATCCTCGGCAATTTTTTGAATAATGTTTGAAACTTTCGCCTTTTCTTTTATAAAATTCAAACTGCCTCCGTAAATTTCATCGTTTTCAAGCTTTGCGTACAGTCCGTTACCCGGCAGAGCCTTAAAATCGGTAACGGAAAAGCGCTGAATACCCATTTCATCGCCTTTTGCCGTAATTGCTCTTGCCAAGGGGTGCTCACTTTGAATTTCAAGGGAAAATGCGGCGGTCAAAAGCTCGTTTTCGGTAATACCTTCGGCAGGGATAATATCCGTAACTTCGGGCTTACCCATGGTAATTGTACCTGTTTTATCAAGCACGGCTATCTGCGCTTTTCCCGTTTGTTCAAGGGATTCGGCGGTTTTAAAGAGAATACCGTTTTTTGCTCCCACTCCGTTGCCCACCATAATGGCGACAGGAGTTGCAAGCCCCAAAGCGCACGGACAGCTTATTACAAGCACGGAAATTCCCCTTGCAAGGGCAAAACCGAAGCCCTGCCCCACAAGAAGCCAAACGATAACGGTTATAACCGCAATTACGGTTACAACAGGTACAAACACGCCTGAAACACGGTCCGCCGCCTTTGCAATCGGGGCTTTTGTGGCGGCGGCATCGCTGACGGTTTTAATAATCTGCGAAAGAGTTGTATCCTCGCCGACGCGGGTTGCCTCGCACTTAATATATCCCGACTGATTTATTGTTGCGGCAGACACCTTATCACCTACGGTTTTATCGGCAGGTATGCTCTCACCTGTCAATGCTGATTCATCCACCGCCGTTGTTCCGTCAAGGACAATGCCGTCAACGGGAATACTGCCGCCGGGGCGTACAACAAATATATCACCTTTTTTAATGTTTTCAACAGGCACTTCCGTTTCAACGCCGTCTGTTATCACCACGGCAGTTTTCGGCGCCAGATTCATAAGTCCTTTCAGCGCATCGGTGGTTTTTCCCTTTGAACGGGCTTCAAGCATTTTGCCCACGGTTATGAGAGTGAGGATTGTTGCGGCGGATTCAAAATAGAATTCGTGCATATATTTCATTACAGCCGCCGCGTCACCTTTTAACTGCGCGTCTGTCATGGCAAAAAGCGCATAGGTGCTGTATATAAATGCGGCGCCTGCACCGAGAGCCACAAGTGTGTCCATATTTGGGGAACGGTGCAAAATCCCTTTAAAGCCGCTTAAAAAGAATTTTTGGTTGATTACCATTATGATTGATGTTAACAGAAGCTGTAACAGTCCCATGGCAATATGATTTCCCTCCAAAAACGAGGGAAGCGGCCACCCCCACATAACATGTCCCATTGATATATACATTAAAATTATTAAAAATCCTAAGGAAGCGATAAGTCTTTTTTTAAGCTTGGGCGTTTCTGTATCTTTTAACACATCATCATCGGATTTTGCCGATGATTTTGCATCTCCCTTTAAAGCGGCGCCGTAGCCTGCCGCCCTGACGGCATCTATTATTTTTTCGGGTGACGCCGTGCCCTCAACGCCCATTGAATTCGTCAAAAGGTTAACCGCACAAGAGGTTACGCCCTCCACGCCCGTCACGGCTTTTTCCACACGGGAGGCACAGGCGGCACAGCTCATACCGCTGACAGTATATTGAGTCATAATTTTACCACCTCATTTCATAAGCTTTTGCAAGGTTTTGAGCAAATCGTCAACCGTTTCGGTCTTACCGGCCTTTATATCGTCGGTAACGCAGGTTTTGATATGATTTGCAAGCAATTCTTTATTGAACGCATTAAGCGCCGCATTAACGGCGGACACCTGTATTATTATATCCGTACAATAGGCGTTTTTTTCAACCATACCTCGAATTCCCCGAATCTGCCCCTCAATACGGTTAAGGCGGTTAACGAGCGCCTTGTATTCCTCTTCTGAACGCATTTTTGTTTTATGACAGCAGTTGCAGTTGTTCTCCATTACCGTTACCTCACTTGAATTTTTGTATAATCATTATATACCCCCATAGGGTATATGTCAAGTTAAAAAAATTCCCCAATAAATGGGGAATTTTTTCAGGATATTTATAGGGGACGATACTATTTTCACCAATGAATAACGAATATTGAATAATTTGAAAACGGGGAACAAATAATTATATGTAACCCGTAGGGGACGATGCCTTTCATCGTCCCGCAAAATCACATACAGAGCAATCAGAGAACCGTCCCCTGATTGTTTTTTTGTTACTCAATAAGACCGCTTTCTTTTAGAAGAATTTCAATATCCGTACCTTCAACCTTTTTAA
>CAMGDG010000049.1 GCA_946041635.1 uncultured Clostridia bacterium | reverse complement strand
TTAAGCCCTTCAACGCCGAAAAGCCCGTTCTGGACGGCAAAACTCTCACCGCTAATTTAAAGCCCCTTTCGTGGAATGTAATCAGACTTGCAAAACGCAAATAATTATAGTAGAATATATTTGTTTCAGGTATAAAAAGAAAGAGTGATTTAATATGGCAGCAAAGTGCCCCGAGTGCGGCCGCACGCTGAAAGCGTGGAATATCAAGGCCGAGTGCCCTTATTGCGGTACAAATATCCCCAACTACAAATGGGAGGAAAGGCTCGAAGAGGATTCCGATACGGCGGAAAACGCTTTTGCAAAATTTCATTATAAGCTTGCAAACTTTAAAAGTGCAGCAGTCGGCTCCAAGCTTCGCATCGTCCGCCTTGTGCTCACATTTGCGCCGCTTATAGCGCTTGTACTGCCGCTTTATAAGTTCACATTAAATCTCCCCTTCTACACAGGAACAAAAACGGTTTCGTTTTTAACATTTATACTCGACTATCTTTTGAAAACCGATATCGGCAGCGTTATTAAGTTAGTAAACGGTGAGGTTTTAGGTAATGCCGTATTGATGGTTGTTATCGCCTGCGTGCTGTTGCTTCTGTCGGTTGTGTGCGGTGTTCTCAATTTCTTCGTTCTGCTGATTTCCGGAATTAAGATGCGCTATATGTTCAATGTTATTCTTAACGCAATAAGTGCCGTATGCTTCGGCACGGCTTCCGTATTCTTTGTGCTTTTCACAAATTCTTGCAACACATTGGGCGGCGGAATTGTTACAAATTGCAGTTTAGGCTTCGGCTTTATTGTGGGCGTTGTGCTTTTCCTTGTTAACTTTGCTATGAATATAGTTGTAGGAAAGGGCTTGAAAAAGCAGCTTCGCGAGCAACCCTCAATGGAGGAATTCATTGAAAACGAAATTGCCGAGCTCCACAGTGCAAAGGCAGATTAAATAATTACATAAAGCTTATATCCCCCTCATATTATGTGAGGGGGATATTTTTATGAAAATTTGGACCGTATCTAAAAAGACAATTCTTATTATTTTTTCCGTTTTAATAGCCATTGGCATAATAGCGGGAGTAATTACCGAAAAAAGCGTTTCTGCATCTGCCGCAAAGAAAAAACTGCCTATTTATGCGGTTGACACCGATGAAAAAAAGGTTGCGATTACCTTTGACGCCGCCTGGACAAATCAGGACACACAGCAACTGATTGATATTCTGAAAAAGCACAATGCAAAGGCGACATTTTTCATTGTAGGCGACTGGGCGGAGAAATTTCCCGAAAGTGTCAAGGCGTTTTCCGATGCAGGTCATACAATCGCCAATCATTCCGACACCCACAAAGCGTTTTCAAAATGCTCATATGAGGAAATAAAAGAGGAAATCGTTAACTGCAATGAAAAATTAGAGGGTATCATCGGCAAAAAGGTTACGCTTGTGCGCGCACCCTCAGGCGACTATACCGACCAAAGCCTTGATGTTACAAAATCCTTGGGAATGACTATGATTCAATGGGATGTGGACAGTCTTGACTACACAAAGCTTTCCGTTGATGAAATTGTGGAGCGTGTTGTGCCGTCGGTTAAATGCGGCTCTATCATTCTTTTCCACAACGGAGTGGAAAACACCGCAGAAGCACTTGACCGAATACTCACGGAGCTTGAAAAACAGGGCTATTCCTTTGTGTCCGTTGAGGAACTGATATACAAGGATAATTACACTATCGACCACACAGGCCGCCAGCACAAAAACCGGTAAAAAGGGAATTGTCACACACTCGTCGCATCTCCCCACATTGCCGCCAAACATTGATTTTTGACGGACAATATGTTATTATTTACAAGGATGTAAAAAGGGGTGAGATATTCTTTGAGTGTAACTAAGGCTTTATCAAACGGTGAAAAAGCAATCGACTACCGTTTCAAAATTCTTTATGCCCTCGGTATGATATTCATAGTAGCGGGGCACTGCCGTAACGGCGGAATTTCCCTCGCATATGAGTGGTTTCCCCCATATGCTTTTCACTTGGGGCTCTTTGTTTTTGCGTCCGGCTATTTTTACAGCTACGCAAGCGAAGACCACCCGTGCAAATATATTCTGAAAAAGATAAAGAGCCTTTTAATTCCTCTTTATCTGTGGAATTTTTTCTATGCGATATTTATAACCTTTTTGCGCTTTTACAATTTTGATATATCCGAATCTGTGCCCGTGTCCTTCAAATCTCTTTTTCTGCTGCCTATTACAAACGGGCATCAATTTATGTTTAATATGGGCGGATGGTTTGTCATTCCGTTGTTTATTATCCAAGTGTTCAATGTTCTGGCAAGAAGTTTACTTTCCCGAATTAAGTTCAAAACCAATGAATGGGTTTGGTTTTTCATAAATATGCTCATAGGGATCGGCGGTGTTTGGCTTGCTTCGCAGGGATACAATGAAGGACTTTGGCTTGTACTTGTCCGAGTGCTCTATTTTGTACCGTTTTACGCCTTGGGCACGCTCTACCGTCAAAAGTTGGAAAAGAAGGATAAATGCCCCAATCTGCCCTATTTTGCTATAATATTTATTATACAACTTGCGATTATCACAATCTATAAAAAGGCTCCTTACTACATACCGTCCTGGTGTAAAACTTTTACAGACGGACCTCTTTTACCGTTTGTTGTAGGATTTTTAGGCATTGCCTTTTGGCTTCGTGTTTCCGCAGTATTAACCCCGACACTCAAAAACAGCAAAGCTGTTATGCTTATTGCGAACAACACTTTTTCAATTATGATAAATCAGTTTTTGGGCTTTTGGCTTGTTAATGTTGGATTTTGGGCATTGAACAAAGTCTTTTCCCTTACTTCTCCCGTGTTCGACCACGCCGCTTTCAAAACGAGCGTATGGTTCCGCTATCTCCCCAACGATATGAATCATTGGCTCATAATCTACCTTGCGGCAGGAATTATAGTCCCCATCGTTATGCAGGTTTGCTTTTTGGATAAAGCGAAAAAATATATTTCGTTGCTCTTTAATCATATTCAGAAAAAAGTCATAAAAAATAAAAAAGTGCAATCAGACATATAAGCGTTGTGTGATGAAAAGTAAAAGCAACCCGGTAAAATGGACGGAGTCCTTTTTATCGGGTTGTTTGGATTTTATGTGATTTTGCGGGCGATTCGTGAATCGCCACTACCGTAAGTACGATTTTATTATAGCGATGATTATATAATTCTTCAATATTCCTTTATTTCAAAATACACTCTGTAACGCTGATGATGGACGGAATAGAACGGGACGAGCTGAATGTTATTGCTTTTCAGCCTGAAAGCAAGTGTTTTTGCCGTTTTTTCGGGCATTTCAAAGAATTTGAGGGGTGGGACTTCAATCCCCTCATAATTTGTTAAGTCGTTTTCGCCCGGTACTCGGTCGGTTTCGGGGAAATTTTCTTTTCCCATAGGTTCGCAAAGTACAATAGGTCCGTAAAGGTATGCAATGCTTTTGTCATCGTCTTTTTTGCGGTAAGCCGAAAAATCACAAGGGATATTTACTGTGATTTTATCCCCCGCTTTCACATTTTCGATTTTTACATAGCCCTTTGTGCTGTCTGTATATATTTTACCGTTTATTTCCGCGCGAAAACCCTTGCACCAACACGGCTTACGGATAAATATACACTCTCCGCCGATTTTCCCGACGGTAATTACCGCCTTTGTGCCTGAGGGAAAATCCGTATCAAGAGATATTTCCGCCGTTTCATTTTTAAAGGTTGAGGCGATAAACAGATTGATATACACATCGCCGTTGTAACGGTAAATATGGCGGTTATATGTAAAGGGATTTTCAAGCCCCGAGCCGAAACAGCACCAAAATGACTCCTCAGGCGTTGAATACACCTTGAAATGTCCCGATTTTAAGCCTACAAAATAGGTCTTCATTCCCGTTTCGTCCTGCGAGGCAAGAATATGGTTATACAAAACCTTTTCGCAATAGTCATAATATTCGGCGTCGGGTGTTATTTCATAAAGAGCATTTGCCAAAGTCAGCATATTGTTTGAATTGCAGGTTTCGCAGGTGTTTGTTTCAAGAGGTTCTTTGCGAAAATCGCTGAAATGCTCGCCCGCTCCGTGACCTCCGATTACATAACTGCGGTTTTCGGTTACCGTATCGAAAAAGAACTTCGCCGCATTGTAAAACGCTTTATTTCCGCCGTTTTTATACACTTCCAGCGCACCTATGATTTTCGGAATCTGAGTATTGGCGTGAAGTCCCGAAAGAATATCATCGCCGCAACTCAAAGGCATAAGCAAATCCTCCTCGCAGAAAAACAGCGACACCTTTTGAAATCGCTCATCCCCCGTAATTTTGTAAAGACGGGACAGCACGCAGTTCATTCCGCCGTATTCGCACTTTAAAAGTCTTTTACGCTGTTCGTCATTAAGTGTTGAGGTTGTATTATAAACCCAGACGGCTAATTTTGATACAACCGTCAGCGCCTTATGGCTTTTCAGGATTTCATAGCAATCAACAAGCCCACGCATTATTTTGTGCAAGGTATAGTAAGGCACCCACCATCCTGCCAAATCGAAGCCTGCCGAGGTAAATGCTTCGGGATTGTCAAACACGCCCATAAAGCCTTCCTTTTTCGGAAAGCCGCAAACATATCCCTCCCCGTCCTGCAAGGAATCAAGCTCGTCAACTACATACAGCGCCCGTTCTTTTGCTTTTTCCTCGCCCGTTGATTCATACATAAGCGACAGCGCTGTAAGATAATGACCGAGGGTATGCCCTGAAATACCCTTAGCCTCCCAACCGCCGTACCGAAGTGCTTTGGGAGTTTTACCCGCCGCCTCGTAAAACGGGGCTAACAAGCGGTCAGGCGACAAATTCATAAGCATTTGCGCTCCGATTTGCTGTGACTCATAAAATATACCGTTTTTCAATCTGACCGTATTCATAAAACCACCTAAAAAAATCTGCACAGCCCGAAAATGAGATGCGCAGATATTTTCTAACTATTCTTCAAAGGCGAAATTTTCACCCTGTTCGGAAACATATTCATCATTACTTACGAGAATAGTAACCGCTCTTTCAATATTGTTTATTTCCGCATAGGAATGGTCGCCGCCGTATTCGCCGTCCAAAGTCCATGCAACGGGCTCATCAAAATAAAACTTAAAGCTCTTACCCCTCTTAACAATGATATACTCATTATCAAGCACTTCTTTTTTCAGCATCGCCGTAAGAATTGAAGCGAGCTGTGAGGGGGTTCGGGGCATTTTAATGAGGGCTAATTCGTGATAGCCGTCGTTAAAGCTGACACCTGCGTTCTCCAAAACAGGAAAACCCGCAATGGAATAGGAATTGGACACGCCGCCGTAGAAAAAGGTTCCCTCGATTATCTCGCCGTCGTCACACTCGATTTTTGCCTTGTAGCCTTTTATCTTTATAAGCTCCTTGGCGGTTTCAAGGTAATATGCCTGCCTGCCGATTTTGTTTTTCAGCTTTTGGGGGGCTTTATAGGAAACATCGCAGAAATTTCCGAAGCAGGAAACATAAATGAACTGCTCGCTACCGTTAAAATCACCTAAATCACAGGGCATTTCCTTACCGCACACAACAGCGTTTGCCGCCATTACAGCGTCGGTGGGAATACGCACCGAATGGGCAAAATCGTTGGTAGTGCCCAAAGGAATATATCCTATTCTTGTATTAAGCCCGAGAGCGGTTACGCCGCAGATTGTTTCTTTCAGCGTTCCGTCGCCGCCGCAGCAAACTATTAAATCAAACTCTTTTCCGCGGTTAAGAACTATATCGCAGGCATTTTTATTTATTTGCGTACAGCAGGTTGTAACATGATAACCTGCCGCATCAAATTTATTTATAATACGCAGTGTATAGTCCTTTGCCAGCCGCTTGCCTGCGGTGGGGTTAATGATGAGTAAAAGCTTTTTTGTTGTGCTCATTACCGTCTCCCTGAAATCAGAACTTTATTTTTTCCGAAATATATGAAGCAAGATTTTCAATGGGCATTCTTACCTGCTCCATTGTGTCACGGTCACGAACCGTAACACAGCCGTCGGTTTCGCTGTCAAAGTCATATGTGATGCAGAACGGAGTACCGATTTCGTCCTGACGGCGGTATCTTTTGCCGATTGAGCCTGTTTCGTCGAAATCGGTCATAAACTCTTTGCCGAGCTTTTCATAAACCTCCAAAGCCTTATCGGAAAGCTTTTTGGAAAGAGGAAGAACTGCCGCTTTGTACGGTGCAACGGCGGGGCTCAAATGAAGAACAACACGCATATCGTTTTTCTCGGCGTCGATAATCTCCTCATCGTATGCCTCGCAAAGAAGAGCCAATACCGTTCTGTCAAGACCGTATGTGGACTCGATTATGAACGGAATATATCTCTCGTTGGTTTCAGGGTCAAGGTAATCCATTTTCTGACCGCTGTACTCCTGATGTCTTGTAAGGTCAAAGTTTGTGCGGTTATGAGTACCGTTAATCTCGCCCCAGCCGAAGGGGAAAAGGAACTCAATATCGCAAGCCGCCTTTGCATAGTGCGCCAGCTTTTCGTGGTCATGATAACGCAGGTGCTCCGCAGGAATTCCCAAATCCTCAAAATATTTTTTACCGTATGCCTTAAAGTAATCGTACAGCTCGCCGTCCGTACCCTCCTTACAGAAGGTCTGGAACTCCATCTGCTCAAACTCTATGGTACGGAAAGTAAAGTTACCGGGGGTAATTTCGTTACGGAACGCCTTGCCTATCTGACCGATTGAGAAAGGAAGCTTTGCACGCATGGTGCGCTGAACATTAAGATAGTTTACATACTCGCCCTGTGCGTTTTCGGGACGGAGATAAATAACGCTCTTGCTGTTATTCGTAACGCCTCTGAAAGTCTGGAACATCAAATTGAACTCACGGATATCCGTAAAATTGTGCTTACCGCAGTTGGGGCAAGGGATGCTGTGGTCCTTTATATATTGGAACATTTCTTCCTTGGTCATACCGTCGGCATGTGCGTCGGGATTAAAATCATCAATAAGATTATCTGCTCTGTGGCGCATTTTGCACTCCTTGCAGTCAAGAAGCGGATCGGAGAAAGACGCAACATGGCCGCTTGCCTCCCAAACTCTGGGGTGCATCAAAATATCGGCGTCAACCTCATAGCTGTTTTTACGCTCCTGAATAAAGCGTTTGCGCCATGTATCTTTTACATTGTTTTTAAGCCTTGCGCCGAGAGGGCCGTAGTCCCAGGTATTGGCAAGACCGCCGTAAATATCGCTGCCGGGGAAGATAAAGCCTCTGCCCTTACAAAGCGCTACAATTTTTTCCATTGTTTTTTCTGTGTTGTTCATAACAGACAATTCATTCCTTTATATATATTATTGTTATTCAGCAGTTTCTTTTTTTACGCTTTCAAAATTATCCGTAATTTCCTTTGAGGGAGCTCTTGTTGCAAGCGAGAATATCACAATAAAGAAGCAGGATACCAAAAACGCAGGAAGCAGCTCATAAATTTCAAATATTCCGCCTAACTTTGAAATAACATATTTCCAGATAAATACCATCGCTCCGCCGGAAATCATACCTGCAAGTGCGCCGTACAGATTTGTGCGTTTCCAGAAAAGGGAGAACAGAACAACGGGACCGAAAGCGGCGCCGAAGCCTGCCCAGGCAAAGGACACAATTTCAAACACCTGACCTTCTTTTCTTGCCCAGATAACGCCTACAACGGCGATTACGATAACCGTACCGCGGGCTACAAGCATTGAGGCTTTCTGTGAAAGCTTTTTGCCGAAAAACTCTTGGAAAATGTTTTGAGAAACGGCAGAAGATGCGGCAAGAAGCTGTGAATCGGCAGTTGACATTGTTGCGGCAAGAATACCCGCAATAATAACGCCTGCAAGCAATGCAAGAGCCGCACCGTGAGCGCTGATTTTTTTCGCAATTTCTATAAGTATTCTCTGTGCATTGTCAGAGCTTAACTGAATTGTACCGTTAGCAACAGCCGCCGCACCTACAACGCCGATTAAAATAGCAACCGCCATTGAAATAAATACCCAAACGGTGGCAATTCTCCGTGAAGTTTTCAGCTTTTTTGTATCGGATATTGCCATAAATCTTAATAAAACATGAGGCATACCGAAATATCCCAGACCCCATGCCAGCGTTGATGCAACGGTCAAGGCATTGTAGGGAACCTTCTCTCCCGAGCTTGCGTCAAAGGTGTTGAAAAGCTCTAAATATCCGGGATTTGCCTGCGCATTGGCAACAACATTATCCCAGCCCCCTGCATAGCTTATTCCGAAGAATACTACCACAAACAAGGCAACCGTCATAACAACTGACTGAATTAAATCGGTTGTGGAGGCGGCAAGGAATCCGCCCAGAGTGGTATATGCAACTATAACAATTGCGCTTATAATCATAGCGGTGAAATAATCAACACCGAAAAGGCTTGAAAAAAGTGTTCCGCAGGCGTTAAAGCCCGATGCGGTATAAGGCACAAAGAAAACAATTATCACAAGCGCCGCTATTGCCGCAAGGATATTCTTCTTATCGCCGAAACGCTTTGAAAAGAATTCGGGTACGGTAACGGCGTCAAGCTTTTGAGTATAATTTCTTAATCTCTTTGAAACAATGAGCCAGTTTACATATGTACCTATGCCGAGTCCGAGTGCAGTCCAGGTAGCCTCCGCTAAACCTGATACCAAGGCAACTCCGGGAAGCCCCATCAGCAGCCAGCTGCTCATATCCGAAGCCTCTGCGCTCATGGCGGTAACAAGCGGACCTAATTTTCTGCCGCCGAGATAAAAATCATCGGTATTCTTGTTTTTTCTTGAATATACTGCGCCTATAACTATCATAATGATTAAATATATCGCTATTGACGCAATAATACAGATCTGTGATGCAGACACACAACTCCTCCTTATAATTGAGTACCAAAATACCCCATCGTATAAAAATACTATTATAGTATAATAAAAAAACGGCGATTTGTAAAGGCTTTTTCCAAAATCACCCTTTATAAATCACCGTTTATGTTTAACTTTTTATTTCCGGCTCTCAATTACCTGCGGATTTTCAAAAATCTCATCAAGTTTTCTGAAAAACGGAACAATATCGCCGTAATCAAGGGCACGGTGGTCCATTGCGAAGGTTATGGGAAGCACCCGGCGAGGCTCCACACTCTCATTTCCGTTCTCATCGGTTACAACCCAAGGTCTTCTTTGCGCCGCATTTATTGCAAATGCCGTTAT
>CAMGDG010000048.1 GCA_946041635.1 uncultured Clostridia bacterium | reverse complement strand
GTTGCTTATAATCATTCCACAGCTTAATGATACTGTTGTTATGCTCGTCAATAAAATTCCGGTGTATTACGATACCTTTGTTGAATGGGTTGATCGTACGATAGTACGCCTTGACCTTGAAATCGACACGAATTTTTTACACAATCCGAGATTTGATTTTGAAAAAATTTCACAGATGTCCCAAAAAATAATCAACAAAGAAAATGCAAATACGATTTTAAACACAACGGTCGGCGTAACATCGTCTGTTGTTTCAGGTGTTGTAAATTTTGCTTTGGGCTCGGTTATTGCTGTTTATGTGCTTGCGGAAAAAGAAAAAATCGGCAAATTTTTTAACCGACTTATAAAACGGGTTGCATCCGAAAAAGTGTATGAAAGGTTCCGCAAGATTATTTCGGTTGCCGCTGACTCATTCTCAAGTTTTATTTCCGGTCAGTTCACCGACGCATTGCTATTGGGATTTTTATGCTTTATAGGAATGGCTTTATTAAGGTTGCCTTATGCGGCAGTAGTCTCGGTTGTAATAGGTGTTTTTGCTCTTCTGCCCGTTATCGGTCCGATTATCGGCGAGGCAATAGGCTGCTTCATTATTTTTATGGTAAGTCCTTTCAAAGCCCTCGTTTTCCTAATCTTTATTCTTTTGCTTCAAGCAGTGGATAATAATTTCATATATCCCCGTATTGTAGGAAAATCCGTCGGACTTCCCGGTATTCTTGTTTTAATTGCGGTGATTATCGGCGGAAACATCGGCGGCATTTTAGGGGTAATTTTAGGTGTGCCTATTGCATCGGCATCATATGCAATTATTGTTTCATGGCTTGATAACGAACGAAAAAACGAGCCGATAAATAATGATGCCGTTTTTGACGAAATATCATCACCCGAAACGGAGCAATCGGGAATTGATAATAAATAGGTTTTTAGGTTTTTAGGCTTTTGCCTTAAAATATATGTGTTGTGTGTTTTTTTCAGGAGTGAATTATGGGTAAATTAGGCTTTGATAACGACAAATACCTTCGTATGCAATCGGAGCATATTAAGGAGAGAATCAGCAAATTCGGAGGTAAGCTTTATCTTGAATTCGGCGGAAAGATTTTTGACGATTACCATGCGTCAAGAGTTCTCCCCGGCTTTAAGCCCGACAGTAAGATGAATATGCTTTTGCAGCTTAAAGACGACGCTGAAATCATTATTGCAATCTGTGCCAAAGACATTGAAAAGAACAAAATCCGCAGTGATATAGGCATTACTTATGACCTTGATGTTCTGCGCCTTATTGATATTTTCAACAGCTTCGGGCTTTTTGTGGGCGGTGTTGTGCTTACACAGTACGCAAGCCAGCCTGCGGCAATAGTATTTGAGCAAAAGCTTAAATCGCTTGGAATAAAAGTTTACCGCCACTATCCCATTGATAATTATCCTACCGATATTCCGCTTATTGTAAGTGAAAACGGATACGGTAAAAATGATTACATAGAAACTACCCACTCCCTTGTTGTTATCACCGCTCCCGGTCCCGGAAGCGGAAAGATGGCGGTTTGCCTTTCACAGCTTTATCACGAGCATCAAAGAGGGATTAAAGCGGGATACGCAAAGTTTGAAACCTTTCCCATATGGAATCTTCCCCTTAAACATCCTGTCAATCTTGCTTATGAGGCTGCGACCGCCGACTTAAAGGATGTCAATATGATTGACCCCTTCCATCTTGAAGCCTACGGCAAAACAACGGTAAATTACAACAGAGATGTTGAGATTTTCCCTGTTCTTAACACTATTTTTGAGCGTATTTACGGTCAGTCCCCCTATAAATCCCCTACCGATATGGGCGTTAATATGGCGGGAAACTGCATTTTTGACAATGAAGCCGTTTGCCACGCATCAAAAATGGAAATTATCCGCCGTTATTGCAATTATCTTGTCATGCAAAAAAATAACAAGAATGTGTCGGACGAGCTTTATAAAATCGATCTTATTATGAAGCAGCTTGACATTACCACCGATGACAGGGCTGTTATTTCCGCCTCGTTGGAGCTTTCAAAGAAAACCGACTCCCCTGTCACAGCGATTGAGCTTAATGACGGACGGATTATCACGGGAAAAACCTCTGAGCTTCTCAGCGCCTCCTCGGCGGTGCTCTTAAACGCTCTTAAAGCGCTTGCAAACATCAGCGACGATACGCTTTTGATAACTCCTACGGTTATAGAGCCTATTAAAAAGCTGAAATCCGCTTCGCTTCACGAGCGTGACACCAGCCTGCACCCCGATGAAATCCTTATTGCACTTTCCATTTGCGCTACTATGAATCCCCTTGCGCAAAAGGCACTTGAAGCAATCAAGTATTTAAGAGGAAGCGACGCCCACTCTACTGTTGTACTTTCGGACGCCGACAAAGAGGTTTTCCGAAAATTAGGTATTACCGTAACTTACGAGCCCTATAAAAACAACGACAATCTTTACTACAACTAACTAACAAACACACAACATAGGAGTTGATTTTATGGCAACAAAGTACATTTTCGTTACCGGAGGAGTTGTTTCCGGTCTGGGCAAAGGAATAACGGCGGCATCATTGGGACGCCTGCTCAAAGACCGTGGTATGAAGGTCACGGTTATTAAGCTTGACCCATATCTTAACATTGACCCCGGCACTATGAACCCAATTCAGCACGGCGAGGTTTTCGTTACAGATGACGGAGCCGAAACCGACCTGGATTTAGGGCACTATGAGCGTTTTATTGATGAAAAGCTTACAAAAAACAGCTCTTGCACATCGGGAAGCGTTTTTAACACCGTTCTTTCTAACGAGAGAAAGGGAGTTTACGGCGGGCAGACAATTCAGGTTATCCCCCACATTACCAACGAAATCAAGCGGCGCATTTCCCTTAATGCTGTAAGCGGTATTGATGTTGTACTTGTTGAAATCGGCGGTACGGTAGGCGATATTGAAAGCCAGCCCTTCCTTGAAGCCATAAGACAGTTTGCACAGGAGCGCCCCGGTGACTGTGTGTTTATACATGTTACTCTTATTCCCTATCTTGGAGCATCAATGGAGCTCAAAACGAAGCCCACCCAGCACAGCGTAAAGGAGCTTTTGGGAATCGGTATTAAGCCCGATGTTATCGTACTTCGCACCGAGCATCCCATTGATGACGGAATTAAAAATAAAATTGCGCTTTTCTGCAATGTTCCCGCAAATCATGTTATTGAAAACATTGATATGCCCACTCTTTATGAAATTCCCATGGCATTGGAAAAAGAAGGCTTGGCGGACATTGTTATTGACACATTAAAGCTTAACTGCAATGAGCCCGACCACACCGACTGGCTCAAAATGACCGAGGCTAACAAGAGCCTTAAAAAGAAGGTTAAAATTGCTCTTGTAGGAAAGTATGTTGAGCTTCACGATTCATATCTCAGCGTTAACGAAGCGTTGAAGCACGGCGGTCTTGCCCACGATGCAAAGGTTGAGATTGATTGGGTGGATTCCGAGCTTGTTAACGACGATAACGCAAAGGAAATTCTGGGCTCAGCCGACGGAATACTTGTTCCCGGCGGTTTCGGAACAAGAGGAATAGACGGTAAAATTGCCGCCGCAAAATATGCAAGGGAAAACAAGGTGCCCTATCTCGGTATCTGCCTCGGACTTCAAATTGCGGTTATTGAATTTGCCCGTGATGTTTTAGGTCTTAAAGACGCCAATACAACGGAAATTGACCCCAACACCGCAAACCCCGTGATTTACCTTATGCCCGACCAATATTCCGTTACCGATATGGGCGGAACAATGCGACTTGGTCAATACCCATGCGTGCTTGACGAAAACTCAAAGGTATATAAGGCATACGGCAAGCAGCTCATAACCGAGCGCCACCGCCACCGCTACGAGGTTAACAACGACTACCGTGAAGCCTTGGAGGAAAACGGAATGCACATATGCGGCGAATCTCCCGATAAATACATTGTGGAGATGATTGAATTGAAGGACCACCCGTGGTTTGTTGCCACCCAGGCGCATCCCGAATTCAATTCACGCCCCACAAGACCGCACCCCCTCTTTGCAGGACTTATCGGCGCGGCTGTTGAGTACAAAGAGAATAAATAAATATATAAAAGCGGCTTACAGTTCACTGCAAGCCGTGTTTATATTTATTTAGGTATTTTAACCGTAAAGGTACTTCCCTTTTGCGGCTGAGATTTCACATCTATTGTACTGCCTGTTATGTCGGCGGCGGTTTTCACAAGCGCCAGCCCCAATCCGTTGCCCTGAGATTTCCGTGAGGTATCTCCCTGATAGAATTTTTCAAAAATATGCTTTTGGACTTCTTCCGTCATACCTATGCCGTCGTCATAAATCTCAACGGTAATATAATCATTTAAAGAAGCGTCAAGCCTTATGCCGATTTTGCCGCCGCAATCGGTATATTTAACCGCATTACCCACAAGATTTATCCACATCTGATTAAAAAGTTCCTTATTGCCTACTATTTCACATTGGGGCAAATCAAGGTCTAAATAAAGACTTTTCTTTGACCATTGCTGTTCAAACATAAGTACCACGCGGCGAAGCTGCTCGTCAAGGCTGAATTTTACCGGCTTTGATTTTATATTCTGCGTTTCAAGCCGTGAAAGCTTCAACACATTGTCCACAAGCCCTGAAAGCTGGCCTGTTGACTCGGCAAGTAAGGAAAAATATTCGTTGCGCTGCTGTTCGCTTATTTTCGGGTCGCTGAGCAAGGTAACATACCCCTGAATTGTGGAGAGAGGCGCTCTGAATTCATGGGAAACATTTGAAACAAAATCCGAACGCATAACCTCAATGCTTTTCAGCTCCTCGGTCATCTTGTTTATATTCTCTGCAAGAACCTTAACCTCGTCTTTGAATTTTGAATCGTCTATATGCACATCAAAGTTACCCTGTGCAATTTCATCCACTGCCGCTGAAATTGTAGTTATGGGTTTTGTTATTCTTCTGCTCCAAAAAAACGCCATACCCTGGCTTACCATAAGCAGGGAAATTACAGAGCAAATTACTATAAGCGAGGTATTTTCACTTATTGTGCTGATGTCAAAAATGCTTGTACGGAAAATCAGAAACAGCAAAAACAAAAACAGCAATACAAGCATGGCGAAAACAAAAAACACCAAAAATATCATTCGTCTGTATAGCTTGTTAAAAACCTTTAACTTCATTTTTTAACACCCCTGTACCCCAATCCTCTTATTGTGTTTATCTCAATATCGGGGCAGTCACGAAGTCTGTCGCGCAGTCTGTTTATATGAACATCTACCGTTCGTTCCTCAGAATCCGTATCGTAGCCCCAAAATTCGTCCATAAGCTGACGGCGTGTAAAGGTGCGGGAGGGATACGACATAAGTTTATACAACACCAGAAACTCCTTTTGCGGAATTTCAACGGTTTTTCCATTATACTCCGCTGTGTATGTATCATAATTCAAAACGGTGCCGCCTATTGTAAGTTTTCGCTCCGTCACCATTTTTGCTCTGCGTAAAAGGGCGTTAACACGCAATATCATTTCATTCAAATCAACAGGCTTAACCATATAATCGTCTATTCCCGCCATAAAGCCGTAGCGCTTATCCTCAAAGCCCTCCTTGGCTGAAATCATAAGTATGGGCAATTCGGGATACATTTCCCGCAGCTCCTTTGTAAGCTCATAGCCATCTACTTCGGGCATCATTATATCGGATATTACAAGGTCAACGGTTTTTTCAGCAGCTATATCAAGAGCTTCTTCACCGTCCAGCGCCTGAATTGTATTGTATGAATTGGACTGCAATGCCGAGCAATATATATTATTTAACTTAATATCGTCTTCAACAACAAGAATATTGAACATTGCTTTCACTCCTTCCAACAGTATTGTACCATATTATTTAAACTTTGTGTAAATTATATATTTTATAATGATATTTTCGTGGTAATTTACATTGATTTTTTGCAGTAATTATTATAGAATTAGCCCAAAGGCGGGATGTTTATGAAAATAAATTTAGATAATGCGGCAAAACTGCAAGCTTTAAAAGGCTGGGGTACCTCCTCGTGCTGGTGGAGCCAATACTGTGCCGATAAAGATGCGGCAGAAAATATTTCAGAGCTTTTATACGGCAAGAGAGGTCTCGGTCTTAATATTTACCGCTACAATGTGGGCGGCGGCACCGATAATAACAACTGCCGTGTTGAAAATCCTTGGAGAAGAACTGAAAGTATGTATAATTTTGACCGTGAAAGCGAAACGGGAGAATACGATTTTTCCCGTGACAAAACAGCGGTCGATATGATGAAAAGATGCCTTGACAAAGGAAACATTGACACCCTTATTCTTTTTGCAAACTCGCCCCATTATTCCCAAACTTCAACAGGTCAGGCTTCGGGCAGTCTTTTATATCATACCTGCAATCTGCCCAAAGCGAATTACCGCAAGTTTGCCGATTATTTTTTAACCGTAACACAGCATTTTCTCGACGAGGGATTTCCCGTTAAATACATAAGTCCCATTAACGAGCCGCAATGGAAATGGGGCGGTTCATTCGTATGGCAGGAGGGCTGTCATTACGAGCCGGAAGAGCTTGCGGAGGTTTATCATATTTTCGCAGAAGAGATTATTAAGAGAAATATGCCGGTTAAGCTCTACGGCCCGGAAAGCGGCGAAATGGGCGGCCTTACAAAGGAATATTTAGATATACTTTTAAGAGACAAAACGGTTATGCAGGTTCTCGAAGTCTTTGCATATCATTCATATCACGATGATAACAATCCGCAAAAAAGAGCGGAATTTAAAAACAGCCTTGTGTCCCCTCACCCTGAGCTGCGTTTTGATATGAGCGAATGGTGCGAGCTTCCCAACAAAAGTCACACAAAGGATTTTAAGGGTGCGCTGATAACTGCGAGAATTATCGGTCAGGATTTAATATACGGCGGAGCGCAAAGCTGGACTTCATGGGTAGCGGTTAATCAAATCTCCGTTCATGAGGACGGTTTTGATTATTCCGACGGTCTGCTCACCGCTAACGACGATTTCAGCGAGTGGCACATTGCCATGCGTTATTACGGATTTGCTCATTTTTCAAAGTTTATTCCCGCAGGCTCCGTTTGCCTTGACAACGGCTTTTTCCCCGACGAAAGCAATGATTTTAACGCTTTCAGTTTTTTAACACCTGATAATACTACCGTTACCGTAATTGTAAACGAGGGAGAAAAAAGGGAAATCGAGCTTGACGGAAGCTTTGAGCGTATGGCAATTACATCGTCAAACAGGGAAAGTCAGCTAAAAGAAATTTACAAAGGCGATTACAAAAGCAAAATCTCCGTTCCCGAAAACAGTATTTTGACAGTTTGTGCAAAATAAGACAAAAGAGCGCATCCGATTTTTATTTCGGACGCGCTTTTTTAATTTATCAAATCTTTTTCCATGAGTTCTTTGACTTTTTCGGGGTTATCCGTTTGAGCAAGGCACCACATAAGCTTTACGAGAGTGTGTTCGGCTGTCATATCCCCCGACTGTGCAAGATAAAGCTTACTTGCCGCTCTGCCCACCTTATAAGTTTCAAGATGTGTGCCGTCAAAAACGCATTGTGTTCCTATTACCGCAATTTTACCGTTTTCAATTATCCCTTTTACCGTATCAAGATACAAATCGGGTATTCCGCCTGAACCGTATCCTAAAATTACAATACCGTCACAGTAAGCCGCAGTATTTTTAATAATTTCGCAATTCATTCCGGGAGTTAGATTGACAAGGGCAACATTGCTGTTCAGCGAAGTGTAAAATCTTGTGTTTTCACATTTCGGCGGCTCTGAAATCGCCTCAATTTCACCGTTTTCGATTTTTGCAAGATAGGGATAATTGACACTTTGGAAAGCGTCAAAGCCCTTTGTTCTCATTTTCTTTGCCCGAACGCCTGAAATCGCATATCCGCCGAACACAACAGAAACACCGCCGTACCGGGAACAGGCAAAAGTTATACAATCCTCCAAATTTTTGCGTGCGTCTGTATCTTCGGCGTCAATAGGCTTTTGTGAGCCTGTTATTACTATGGGCTTTTTTGAATTTTGTATGAGATATGAGAGTGCGGCGGCTGTATAGGACAAGGTGTCTGTGCCGTGAGTTACCGCAAATCCATCGTAGGCGTCGTAATTTGTTCTGATGCACTCCCCGATTTTCAGCCAGTGTGAGGGCATAACATTTGTGCTGTCGATTTTTGTAAGCTCAACGCAGTCAACGCCGCAATTTTCATTAACGGATATATACGATAGCATTTCCTCGGGGGAAATTGAGGGTTCAAGCCCCTCGCCGTTCTCCCGTGATGCAATTGTGCCGCCTGTTGCAATCAATAGTATTTTTTTCATATAATCACCGTTTTGCCGTATATTTTCCCGGAGTTTTGCGGGACGATAATTTATAGTCTCCTATGGTAACGGCGATAATCCTAACCTTTAATATCCATATACATTTTCTTAATATCGTCAAAGGTTATGGTAATGGGATTTTTTTCGAGCAAGGGGTGCATACTTGCTTTTGCAAGTTCTTCTATTTCATCATCGGTTTTTACGCCGATTTGTGAAAGAGTGCACGCCATACCCATTTTCTTTTTAAGATTTGTTATTTCATCTGCCATTTCATAGGCGTCTTTAAAGCCGCAATCCTTTGCAAAGCGATGCAGTCTGCCGTTTTCCGCCTCGGCATTATATCTTGTGAAATAATCCAGCGTCATGGCGCAAGCCTCGCCGTGAGGCACTCCGTAAAGATTTGTGAGAGGGAAAGAGCAAGCGTGGCTTCCCGTTGTTCTCGGGTTGCTGAACGCAACGCCTGCAACGATGGACGCCTCTGCCATTTTTTCTCTTGCCGTCAGATTATCAGGCTCTGAATATGCCGTATAAAGCCACTCAAAAACAAGCCTTGCGGCGTGGAGTGAACAACTTTCGCACACGGGCTGATGAAGTACGCTCCAAAAGCTTTCAAGTGCATGGGCAAGAACATCAAGCCCCGTGGAGGCTGTAACCTTCGGAGGTACGCTCAATGTAAGACGGGGATCCACAATAGCCGCTTTTGGGTACATAAGAGGGTCGTTCATAGGAGTTTTAACTCCTTTGTGGGTATCCGTCAGCACGGAAATATTGGTAATCTCGCTGCCTGTGCCCGATGTGGTTGCAACGGCAATCATGGGGATAACCTCATTGGAATTTATGGGCTTTCCCCCTGTATGATAGCTTTCAATCACATCATCGCCCTTTGCTATGGCGCAGGCGGCTTTACAGCAGTCCATAGGCGAGCCGCCGCCCAAAGCAACTGCGAAATCCGCATTGCTTGCACGCAGAACATCAACGCAGTCGTTTACATTATCGGTGGTGGGGTTAGGTCTTATATCGCAAAATATTTCAACGATTCTGCCGCCGCAGTTTTTGATTAACTCGTCGGCTGTTCCGT
>CAMGDG010000047.1 GCA_946041635.1 uncultured Clostridia bacterium | reverse complement strand
ATATATGCCTGCGGCATATGAGGAACGGATATTATATCATGCTTGCGAAGCAAGTGAAGCGCACTTCGTGCGTGAAGTGTGCCCTCGGCACGATAAAAGGCGGAATACTTCACTTCACTGAAGGTATGACAATATTGAATCTGCAATCCTATGTTGTGCTTATTGCGGATTTATGGTATTATATTAAAAAGAGGAGGATTTACAATGGTTAAGTATTTAAAGGAATTTGCTTTTGCCGTTTTGGCAGGTATGGCTATAAGTATTGGCTGTGTTGTTTATTTATCGGTACAAAACCCTGTTGCAGGCTCAATTCTGTTCAGCGTAGGGCTTTTAACGGTGCTTGTATTTAAACTGAATTTGTTTACGGGCAAGGCGCCGTATATTGTAAAAAACAAGCCGTCGTACATAGGCTTTACGGCTCTTGTATGGCTGGGTAATTTTGCAGGCACGGCAATTTCGGCATTGCTTATACATTTTACAAAGGTGAACGGTAAAATCATTGAAAGATGTTTAACCGTTGCCGTGGGCAAGGCGGACGACAGCCTTTTAAGCCTGTTTATATTGGGCGTTTTCTGCGGAATTATGATGTATATAGCAGTTGATACATTTATAAATCAGGGCGAAAAGAAAAATTTTTCCTCCTCGCTTATCGTGGTGTTCTGCGTGAGCGTGTTTATTCTTGCAGGCTTTGAGCACAGCGTTGCGGATATGTTTTACTTTATGCTTTCACTGCCTGTAAAGCGTTGGATTTTGCCCCTTATCGTCATAACTCTCGGCAATGTTGTAGGCGGTAATCTGTTCTGCTTTATTACAAAAATGAAAAGAGACTGAATTTATCAGGCAAATAAAAACTGCCCTCTGTTTTTTACAGAGAGCAGATTTTTTATACCTGTCAATCAGAACAAGCCGTCGATTTTGCCGTCGGAGTCAACATCAATCTTGTATGCGGCGGGGGCTTTGGGCAGTCCCGGCATAGTCATAATGTCGCCTGTAAGGGCTACTATAAAGCCTGCGCCGGCTGAGAGCTTAACCTCACGGACGGTCATTTCAAAGTTTTCGGGCTTACCTAACTTTGTGGGGTCATCGGAGAGTGAGTACTGTGTTTTTGCAACGCAAACGGGGAGCTTATCCTTGCCGAGAGCTTCAATCTCTTTTATTGATTTTTCGGCGGCGGCTGTGTAAATTACACCGTCGGCACGGTAAATCTCCTTTGCCAGAATACCAAGTTTTTCCTTGATGGGGAGTTTTTCATCATACAGGGGAGCGTAATCAGCTTCGCCCTTTTCGATAACGGCGCAAACCTTTTCGGCAAGGTCGGTGCCGCCCTCTCCGCCCTTTGCGAACACCTCTGCAAGAGAAACGGGAACCTGCATATCTCGGCAGAAATTCTCAATAACTTCAATTTCAGCCTCGGTATCCGTATGGAAACGGTTGATTGCCACAACAACGGGAACATTGTATTTTTTCATATTTTCGATGTGCGTTTTAAGATTTACAATACCTTTTTTCAGCGCATCAACATTTTCTGACTGTAAATCGGTTTTTGCCACGCCGCCGTTGTATTTAAGAGCACGGATTGTGGCGACAATTACGATACAGTCGGGGCGAAGCCCTGCGTAACGGCATTTAATATCAAGGAATTTTTCAGCGCCGAGGTCTGCGCCGAAGCCTGCCTCCGTAATACAGTAATCTGCAAGCTTTAAAGCAAGCTTTGTAGCCGTTACGGAGTTACAGCCGTGGGCAATATTTGCAAAAGGACCGCCGTGCATAATCGCAGGGGTGTTTTCAAGGGTCTGAACAAGGTTTGGCTTGATAGCGTCCTTTAAAAGCGCCGCCATAGCGCCAACGGCGTTCAAATCCCTTGCATAAACGGGCTGATTGTCAAGAGTATATGCAACAAGAATGTTGCCAAGTCTTTCTTTAAGGTCGTCAATGTTTGTTGCAAGGCAGAGAATTGCCATAATCTCGCTTGCAACCGTAATCATAAAGCCGTCCTCACGGGGAACGCCGTTAACCTTGCCGCCCAAGCCTACAATTACATTGCGGAGGGCACGGTCGTTCATATCGAGACAGCGTTTAAAGAGAATTCTTCTCTGGTCAATTCTAAGTTCGTTGCCCTGTTGAAGGTGATTGTCAATAATAGCGCAGAGCAGATTGTTTGCGGCTGTTATTGCGTGCATATCGCCTGTGAAATGGAGATTGATGTCCTCCATGGGGATAACCTGCGAATATCCGCCGCCTGCCGCACCGCCTTTAACGCCGAAAACGGGACCCATGGAGGGCTCACGCAAAGCAATACAGGCGTTTTTGCCGATTTTGTTCATAGCCTGACCGAGACCTACGGTAACCGTGGTTTTTCCCTCGCCTGCGGGAGTGGGATTGATGGCGGTAACAAGGATAAGCTTGCCGTTTTCACGGTCTTTGTACTTTTCGTTAAGTGAAAGGGGCAGCTTTGCCTTGTACTTGCCGTACATTTCAAGGTCGTCGGTATCAATATTGAGTTTTTTTGCGATTTCGGTGATGGGCAGGCAGCTTGCCTGCTGTGCGATTTGAATGTCTGAAAGCATTTTAAATCCTCCTGATTTCAGTTGAACTCCCTGATTATATCAAAAAAGGGCAATTCAACTTTTTTAAAATTGAATTGCCCAGACGGTCGGCTTATATAGTTTGCATTCCCCCGTGGTAATCCACGAATTCCGTCAGTAGTGCAAACATCATATTGTAGATTTATTATACAAGTTAAAAATTTGAATGTCAAGGGAAAACGCCGAAAATTAAAATGTTCCTTTAATTTCATAATACTTATTTTTAATTCTGTTTGCGGTGGGCTTTGCAAAAGCGTAACCCTCCATATATTCGCCGCGGAACATATCAATGTGTTCGCGGGGGTTTTCCATAAATGTGTAGTAATCGCAGGAGAATTTTGATGTATCCACACTCCGCTGGTTTCTCACATCAATGAATATATCGGAAATTCCCGCATCGGACAGGGATGTGCGGAGGCTTTTCAGCACTTTCCTGAAAAGCGACTGTACCGTTTCGTCATATTCTCTTTCGGGCCAAAGTGCGGAAATTGCCTGTTCGGTGCTTACACTGCCTCCCTGACGGTCAACAAGCAAGGCTAAAAATTCCTTTGACTTTGCGCTGGAAAAATACACGGGTCTTTTATCCACGAAAACATCAAAATATCCAAATGCTTTAACCGTAATTTCCTTGCTTGCAACGAAAAACGAAAGCGTTTTCGCCTTGTCGATTTCCTCAAAAACCGCTTCATCGTCATAAGGCTTCAAAATATATCCGATAGCCTTTACTCTGTATGCGTCATAGGCGTATTCCTTGAAGCCTGTAACAAAGATAATCTTTGTGTCACGGCTCACAACATTGATTCGGCGTGCCAATTCAAGACCTGTCATAACGGGCATTTCAATATCAAGAAAAGCCACATCAATATCGTCATTTTTCGCAATATAAACAAGCGCATCGGCGGGATTGTTAAAAACAACCGCCTCGTCAATAAGATGATGAGAAAGACAAATGTCGTATAATTCCTCCGAAGCAATACGCTCGTCGTCAACTATCATTGCTTTCATTTTCTTGCCTCCTTGGGAATTTTTATTGTAACACGGGTGCCCTTGCCCTGTTCACTTTCAATATTAAGCTGAGCGTTTACCATTATTTTCAGTCTGTTTGAAACATTGGAAAGGCCGATGTGAGAATGGGAATCGTCGGGGGCAAAATCGGGATTTTCGGGGTCAAAGCCTATTCCGTCGTCCTCAATTACAACACAGTAAAATTCAGCTTCTTCAAATGATGAAACCGTGACCGTGCCGCCCTCCGGCTTTTTGGTTACGCCGTGTTTTATGGCGTTTTCCACAAGAGGCTGAATACTCAAAGACGGTACTGAAAAATCGGTAAAATCCGTATTATATACAATATTAAGTTTGTCACCGAACCTTAAAAGCTCAATGGCACAGTAATTTTTGATGTGTGCGAGCTCTGTTTCAAAAGGAATCGGGTGTTTTTGAGAAATTGAATCCATATTTCCCCTTAAATATTTTGAAAAAGCAATAACCGCTTTTTCCGCTGTTTTGGGGTCCCTTTTAATTAAGTATTTTATGGTGTTCAGCGCATTGTAAAGAAAATGAGGCTGAATTTGGGAAATCATAGCGGCTGTGGTTGCCGCAGTAAGTTCATTTTTAAGCTCGGCGGCATTGAGGGCGGTTGTGTAAATTCCCGTCAGTTTTTTTGCAAATATTGCAGTAAATGTAATTACGAAAAGTCCAAAGGCTATGGGCATATATGACGATGCAATAAAGGGGATAAGACCGTTTGTGTAAAAACAGTCCACCATAATGCCAACAATTACGGCAATGTAGCCGAGCGTATAGGTTGTGGCATAGGGAACCTTTCTGACCATACAGTCGGTAAGACGGCTCAAAAGTATTATGTCAAGAGGCAGTGTTGCCGCTTGAAGAATTATGTAAAAATAAGGGCTGAACACGGTGTATGGGAAAAATGCAGTTATTACCGCACAGCCTAAAAATGCGGCGCAGAGAACGGCAAAGGTGTTGTTGCCGATTTTAAGGTCCAGCGTTTCAGTATAGAAAAGCAGCGCAACAAGCTTGATAATAAAGGTGGAAATACATATAATCAGCGTAATGTACTCATAATTGACAGAGGGGAAAAGAAAACCGAAAGCTGAAAATCCCTCTGTGGAAATCATCATTCTCAACGCAATTAAAATGCAAAGCAGAGGAAGCCATTTTGATGTAAAAAGCGAATTTTTCTTAACGGAGTAAACAAAGATAAACACGCCGCAGAAAAGCACAATTCCAACGATAGCACAGCGGAATGTAGTGGCAATATCGGTGTAAATTTCTATATATCCGTAATCGGCGATAACAGGGGTCATATAAATTCCCGGCATCATCAGGCAATCTATCTCAATAACTATATCGTAACTTTTATCGCCGTCAAAAGAAAATGCGTTACGGTTTTCTCCGTTTGAAACCGAAACACCGTCAACAAACACCTCATAAGAGCCTGCAAAATGAGGAATATATACAACGGCATTTTTGAAATCAAGGTTTTTAACAGTAATTCTGTATGATGAATGTGAGCCCGAGGGCGTTGAAAAATCAAAATTGTCTGCGGCGAGAGAAGGCGGAATAAGCTCCGCTTTGCCCTCCTTTGAGATGGGGGCTTCCGTAATAATGTGACCGTCAAAGCGAACCCATTCTCCCGAAAGATAAAGGGGGTTGTTAACCGTTATTTTTGTATCCTTAAAATCAACGGTTCCGTTAATCACATCGGGGCAGTTAACAACCGCTTTATTGAGAAGTCCTGCGGCGAAGGGAGAAAAAATTAAAACAGCGGTAAAAACAACTGCCGCAATCAGATAAAGATTTGCTTTTAAACGCGCGCTCATAATTTCCTCCTCGCCTTAAATATCTGTTTTTAATTATAAATGAAAAGCAAAGATAAAACAAGACTTTTTATTGACATATTTACATTATAAATGTATAATTTATTGTAATTTTATTTTTGCATTGGAGTAGTTCATATGAAATGGACAGGTCTTAACGAATTAAGAGAAAAATATTTGAGTTTTTTTGAAAGCAAAGGGCATTTGCGCCTGCCAAGCTTTTCGCTGGTACCTCAGGACGATAAAAGTATTCTTCTTATCAACGCAGGTATGACGCCTATGAAGAAATACTTTACAGGGGAAGTTACACCACCGAGAAAGCGCGTAACCACCTGCCAGAAGTGTATTCGTACACCTGATATTGAAAATGTGGGTAAAACCGCACGCCACGGCACTTATTTTGAAATGCTTGGTAACTTTTCCTTCGGAGATTACTTTAAGCATGAGGCGACAGCATGGGCATGGGAATTCTTCACAAAAGTTCTTGAAATTCCCGAAGAGCTGCTTTATGTAAGCGTTTATCTTGAAGATGATGAAGCCTATGATATCTGGACAAAAGAGGTGGGCGTTGACCCGTCCCACATGGTGCGTTTCGGCAAGGAGGATAACTTCTGGGAGCACGGCGCAGGTCCGTGCGGTCCTTGCTCGGAGATTTATTTTGACAGAGGTCCCGATAAAGGTTGCGGCAGTCCCGACTGTAAGGTCGGTTGTGATTGCGACAGATTTATCGAGGTTTGGAACCTTGTTTTCACACAGTTTGAAAATGACGGAAACAATAACTACACCCGCCTTTCTCATCCGAATATTGATACGGGTATGGGGCTTGAACGCCTTGCCTGTGTAATGCAGGATGTTGATAATCTCTTTGAGGTGGATACGGTTCAGAATATCATGAAGCATATCATTGATATTTCAGGTGTTGAGTATCATAAAGATGACAAGGCGGATATTTCACTTCGGGTTATTACCGACCATATCCGCAGTACCACATTTATGGTAGGTGACGGCGTACTTCCGTCAAACAGCGGCAGAGGCTATGTGCTTCGCCGGCTTCTTCGCCGTGCGGCTCGTCACGGAAGACTTATCGGAATTGACAGACCGTTCTTAGCAGAAGTTTGCGAAACAGTAATTAAAGAAAATGCAAATGCATATCCGAATCTTGTTGAAAAGCAGGATTATATCAAGAAAGTTATTGCCATGGAGGAGGAAAGCTTCTGCAAGACGATTGACAGCGGCTTAGGTCTTCTCAACGATATGATGGCGAACGCAAAAGACGGCGTGCTCTCAGGTGAAGACGCATTTAAACTTCAAGATACATTCGGCTTCCCGATTGATTTAACAAAAGAAATCGTCAGTGAAAACAATATGACCGTTGACGAAGAAAAGTTCAAAGAGCTTGTGGAAGAAGCAAGAATAAAAGCAAAATCCGTAAAGCGTGACGGTGCGGATACCGATTGGAGAAACAACGGCGTATCCTTAAAAGATATTGCAAAAACCGAATTCACAGGCTACACGGAGAATAACACAACGGCAACGGTTGCGGCAATTATAAGCGACGGCGAAAGAAAAGAGTTTATAGAGTCCGGCGAAGCCGTTATTGTACTGGATAAAACTTCTTTTTATGCCGAAAGCGGCGGCCAGGTCGGCGATATCGGCGTTATTACAATAGGCGAAAGTACTTTCCATGTAACAAATACAACAAAAGACGCAGACGGCGTTGTTCTTCATCACGGAACACTTGCAGGTGACTCTGTCAAGGTCGGCGACACAGCAATAACCGCATACAATGAAGAAAACAGAAAAGCGATTATGAGAAATCATACTTCCGCCCATCTTCTTCAAGCGGCTTTGCGTTCTGTTCTCGGTACTCATGTTGAGCAGGCAGGTCAGTTGGTTGACGCTAACGAGGTTCGTTTTGACTTTACCCACTTCACTGCAATGACCGGTGATGAACTTAAAAGGGTTGAAGAACTTGTAAACGAAGAAATCCTCAATGCAACCGAAATGCTTATAAAAGAAATGCCTATTGACGAGGCAAAGGCAATGGGTGCTATGGCACTTTTCGGTGAGAAATACGGCGATGTTGTTCGTGTTGTAAAAGCAGGGGATTTCTCAACCGAGCTTTGCGGCGGTACTCATGTTGAAAATACCGGTAAAATCGGTCTTTTCAAAATTGTATCCGAATCCTCCGTTGCGGCAGGCGTCAGAAGAATTCAGGCAGTAACGGGTAAAAATGTTCTTAAATATATTGATGAAAAGAACGAACTTCTTAATACAACTGCCGCCGCTTTAAAGGTCGGTAATGTTTCGGCACTTCCCCAAAAAGCAGTTGCAACAGCGAACGAGATTAAAGCGAAAGATAAAGAAATAGCATCTCTCAAAGCAGAAATTAACTCGTTCAAGACTGCGGGACTTATGGCAGGTGCCGTTGATGTAAACGGCGTGCAGTTAATTGTATATTACGCAGGTGAAGAGGGTGCAGACGCACTTCGTTCCATGGCGGAAACCGCAAAGGATTCCGCACCCAACACCGTGGCGGTGATAGCAGGCACAAACGCAGAAAAAGGTACTGTTTCCTTTGCCTGTGCTTGCGGTAAAGAAGCAATCGCCAAGGGTGCGCACGCAGGCAACATCGTCCGTGAAGTTGCAAAAATCGCAGGCGGTAACGGCGGCGGTAAGCCCGATATGGCTATGGCGGGCGGTAAGGACGCTTCAAAAGTTGATGATGCGCTGATGCGTGCCGATGAAATTTTACGCAATATGCTGAAATAAGGTGAAAATATGGATTGTCTGTTTTGTAAAATAGCGGCGGGGGAAATACCCTCAAAAAAGGTTTATGAGGACGATAAAATAATTGCTTTTTATGATATTGCTCCTCAGGCGCAGGTTCACGGGCTTGTTATTCCCAAAGACCATATTGCCGACAGTGCAAATGATATAAACGGTGATAATTCCTCTGTTATTGCATATATTTTTGAGAAAATTCCCGAAATAGCACGGCTTATGGGGGTTGCGAGTTACCGCATTATAAACAATTGCGGCGATAAGGCAGGGCAAACCGTTAAGCACATTCATTTTCACATTCTGAGCGGAGATAATCTTTCGGAAAAACTTGTGTAATTTTACTGTAACGGAGGGCAAAAAATGAAAAGACCGTTTGCCGTTCTCGGATTTTCAATGCTCGCCGCATCACTTATGATTTACAATATGAGTTTAAAAGCGACTGTTGCCGTAATCATTACGGCGGCGGTTGCTTTTTGTCTTTTATTGCTTTTGCCCTCGGCAAGACGCGGTAAAACAGCACTTTTTGCTTTGTTTGCCGTAATTATTTTTTCTTTGTCACTTTTATCGGCTCAATATAAGTATTACAGAGTCAGCAAAGAAATTGAGGGGGAATCCGTGAAAATCAGCGGCGTCGTATGCAAATCTCCCTCTCTTTCGGATTACGCCGCAACTTACATAATACGAGTAGATGAGGTTGATGGGAAAAGTGCAAACTTCAAAATCCGTTATGTAACCGAATCGGGCAAACAGTTTAAACAGGGAGATATTGTTAACGGAAATGTTTTGCCCACAGAAATCGGTGAGGATACGGATTCCCTTGAAAACGGTTTGTCGTCAAATATATACTTTACCTGCTTTGAAACCAAGGATGATTTTTTATCATATACAGGCAGAACCGACAAGCTTTATACATACACGGGAGCGGTTAAGAATTATTTTGTAAATGCCGTAAATTTATATATTCCCGGTGAAAACGGAGCTATTGCAAATGCGATGGCAATAGGGGACAAAAGCGGAATAGACAGCTATACATTTGATTGCTTTAATTATGCGGGAACAGTCCATTTGCTTGTGATTTCGGGACTTCATCTTACCGTTTGGTCCTTGGGAGTTATCAGAGCGCTTTCAAGGTTTTCCCGTTTGAGAAAATATACTCCCTTTATAGGCGCTGTATGTGTGCTTGCATATTCTGCGGTAACAGGGTTCAGCGTTTCGGTTCTGCGAGCAGGGGCTATGGTGGGCGCGGTGCTTATGGGAAAAGTGCTTAAAAGAGATGCGGACAGTATAAATTCCATCGGACTTGCCGTTACATTTATACTTATTTTCAATCCTTTCAGCGCATATTCCGCATCCCTGTGGCTAACTGTTTTATCAACATCGGGGATTATTGTCGGCGGAAATTATCTTAAAAATCTGATTTATAATACCCGAATCGGCAAGCGTATGTCGGAAAACGCACTTTTTATATTTTTTACGGAATCTGCGGCAGTAAGCATATCGGCGGCAGTATTTACCTTACCTGTTATGATTGTAAAATTCAATTTAATACCCGTAATGTTTATTCTCTCAAATCTGCTTATGGTACAGCCCGCTATGCTTCTTATGTTTTTGGCGGTGATTGGCATGACGGTTCACGCATTGCATATTTATCCCCTCGCCCAAGGAATATATGTTCTTTGCGGATTTCTGGCAAAATATTTGCGTACCGTTGCCGAGCTTATAGGAATGAGCCGATTTTCAACAATATCGGTAAGTCACAGATATTATAAATATTTTTTAGTGCTTATGCTTATTTCAGCGGCGGTTTGGGCTTTGTGCAGGAAGAAGAAAATAAACCTTACAAAGCATATATGCACTTTTCTTGCCGTAACCTTTGCGCTTTTGTCGCTCTACTGCACCTCCTATGAGGCTTTGACGCCATCTATCGACTTCATAGGGCAGTCAACAGTGATAACGGCAAACGGCGAATGTGTTGTAAT
>CAMGDG010000046.1 GCA_946041635.1 uncultured Clostridia bacterium | reverse complement strand
GCTCCGTACTGCCCCCCACCGCCAAACTGACCGTTTTGATTATAGTTATTATTCATCTAAAACGCTCCTTAATGTAATCAAAAGTCAGTTGCTTTTTTCCGCTCGACCGCCAACAACGGTTATAGCGGTTGTTCTGTTTTCATCAAGTACAATATTTGTTGTACCGTAAAGTTCTTTCTGCAAATTCTGCGCCGCAAGAGGATAATCAACTACCCAAATCCACGCTGAGCCGCTGTAACCGTAGCGAGCGTCGGGAGTGGGCATTGTAATTTCGGTCAAAGCGTAATTTGCCCAGCCGTCCGTAACCGCCTGCGTTGCGTACGAAAGAATTTCTTTTTTGCCGATGTTTGTTCTGACATTTGCCAGAATAACATCTGCCACATCGTTGATTTGTGAAAGAGAAGCACCCTTGCACTTATTTATCAGCGCACTGATAACCTGACGCTGACGCTGAACACGGCTAACATCGCCGTTTGCATCGGATTTTCTGATACGGCTGAATCTGAGCGCCTGGTCGCCGTTTAAAAGCACATTATCGCCTGAGGGGAAAGTGCCCTTTGAACCGCTGAGATAATTTGCAACATACTGGGGAACATCAACATTAACTCCGCCCAGAACATCAATAACCTGCCTGAAAGAGTCAAAATCCACAAGGGCGTAACCGTTAATTTCTATCTTGTAGTCATTTTCGATTGTTTCCACAAGATAAGCCGGACCGCCGTTTGCACACGCCGCATTAAGCTTTGCATAACGGTCAAAGCCGTCCATATAAGTATAACTGTCACGCATAAACGATACGAGTTTTACAGTTTTGTTCACCTTGTCAATGGAAACAAGAATCATAGCGTCCGTATTTCCCTTATCGGTTATGTTGGAACGGCCCGGCTCCTCGGCTGAAGCGTCGCTTCCTATTAAGAGCACATTGATAACATTTTTGTTGCTCATTTTTTCGCCGCCGTTTGTAGCCCAGTTTTTAAGAATACTCTTATAGTCGCTGCCCGTGGCGTCGTCCATTTCTTCAAAACTCATTTTGTCATCGTCTGTTTCAACAAACTCCTGATTTGTATCGATTGTAGTTGATTCATCGTAACCTATCAGGTTGAGCTTGCCGTTAACAAACAAGATACCGAAGCCTACAAGAGCAATAATTAAAACCAAAATCACCGATAAAATGATAAGAGCCGCTTTTTTACTCTTTTTCTTTTTATTCGACTTTACCTTTGCATCGGTTGATTTTTTCTTGTTATCATTATTCATACTGTATCTTTCCTTTCACAAACAGAAAAAATTATTCCTCATTTTCCCCAACCGAGTTTTCTTCGTTTTCCACATCCGCACTTTCTTCCTCGTGCTGTGCGAGAGAGATAGTGGCAACCTTTTCGCCGTCCTTAACCTTCATAAGGATTACGCCCTTTGAGGGACGGTTACATTCTCTTACCTGCTCTGCGGGAAGTCTGATTATAATTCCGTCGGAGGAAATCATAATAATATCCTGCTCAGGCTCTACCATTTCAATGGCGCACACATCGCCGTATTGCTCGGTATGGTAGTTGGTAAGACCTTTACCGCCTCTGGACTGAACACGGTAGTTGGAAACATCGCTTCTTCTGCCGTAGCCCTTTTCGCTGATGGTGAGCACCTTACCCGCATCGCTGAATACTACCATTCCCACAACCTCGTCGCCTTCTTTTAAGGAGATTGCGCGAACGCCCCTTGCAGTTCTGCCGATGGCACGGGCGTCATTCTCATCAAAGCAAATGCTCATACCCTTTTTCGTGGCGACCATAAGCTTTTGCTCACCGTCGGTAAGCTTAACCCATCTTAATTCGTCGCCCTCGTCAAGGTTGATGGCGATAATTCCGCTTTTTCTTATGTTTTTATATGCGTCAAGAGCCGTTCTCTTGATAACGCCGTTTTTGGTTGCCATGCAAAGGTAATATTTATCCTCGCCGAAATCGGGCACTCTCAGCATTGCGGTTACCTTTTCATCAGCCGTAATGGGAAGAATATTTACAATATTCATACCCTTGCTGTTTCTTGTACCCTCGGGAATTTCATAGCCCTTTAAGCGGTACATCTTACCCTCGGAGGTAAAGAACAGAATATAATCGTGAGAGGAGCAGATAAACATGGTTTCCGCCACATCCTCTTCACGGCGGCTCATACCCTTAATACCCTTGCCGCCTCTGCGCTGAACGGTATATGTTTCAACGGGCTGGCGCTTGATATATCCCATTTTTGTAAGGGTGAAAACGCAATCCTCCTCGGCGATAAGGTCCTCAATATCAACCTCGCCGCTGACATTTGCAATTTCCGTTCTTCTCTCATCCGCAAACTTTTTGCCGATAACCTGCAATTCGTCTTTGAGAATTTCGTGAACTCTTGTTTCGGAACCGAGAATTTCAAGATATTCCTTGATTTTTGCCAGCAATTCGTCACGCTCGGCAATAATCTTATTGATTTCAAGACCTGCCAACTGACCTAACTGGAAGTTGACAATGGCTGTTGCCTGCGGGTCATCAAAATCAAATTTATCCATAATTGCCTGCTTGGCTTCGGGCTTTCCGCCCTTGCAGGCACGGATGGTTGCGATAATTTCGTCAACAATATCAATGGCTCTTGCAAGACCTTCCAATATATGCTCTCTTGCCTGCGCCTTATTCAAATCATACTGCGTTCTTCTTGTTATTATTTCACATTGGAACGCAATATATTTCTCAATGATTTCCTTTAATGTGAGAATTTTCGGCTCGCCGTCAACAAGGGCTAACTGAATAATACCGTAGGAAATTTGAAGCTGTGTCATCTGATAAAGCTGATTGAGCACAACCTGAGGGTTGGCGTCACGCTTTAAGTCGATAACTATTCTGATACCGCCGCCTCGCTGTGAGGAATAGTCGTTAATATCGGAAAGACCTTCAATGCGCTTTTCCTTATGTAAATCGGCAATAGACTCAATAAGCCTTGCTTTGTTAACCTGATAAGGAAGCTCGGTAACTATTATCTGAAATCTGCCGTTTTTCTCATTTTCAACAATTTCCGCTCTGCCTCGAAGAATGATTTTTCCTCTGCCCGTAGCATATGCGGCGCGGATACCCGCTTTTCCCATAATAATGCCCTGCGTTGGGAAATCGGGCCCCTTAATATGCTCCATAATATCATCAAGAGAAGCATCGGGATTATCAATAACACAGCAGATACCGTCTATCAGTTCGCCTAAATTATGCGGAGGAATATTTGTTGCCATACCTACGGCGATGCCCGTTGAGCCGTTTGCCAAAAGATTGGGATAGCGAGATGGCAGAACGGTGGGTTCTTTAAGTCGGTCATCGTAGTTCGTGACAAAATCAACCGTGTCCTTGTCGATATTAGTGAGCATTTCAAGAGAAATTTTACTCATTCTTGACTCTGTATAACGGTATGCGGCAGGTGGGTCGCCGTCGATTGAACCGAAGTTTCCGTGACCGTCAATAAGAGTGTATCTCATTGAAAAGGTTTGTGCCAAACGGACCATTGCGTCATAAACAGACGCATCACCGTGAGGATGGTACCGTCCGAGAACCGAACCTACCGTATCGGCGCACTTTCTGTACGGCTTATCGGGATACAGAGAATTTTCATACATGGTATAAAGTATTCTTCTGTGAACAGGCTTTAAGCCGTCACGCACATCGGGGAGTGCACGGGAGGTTATAACAGACATTGAGTAATCAAGGAAGGATTTTCTCATTTCCTTATTTATCTCAACATTTACTATGTTCTGTGCCTCAAGGGGTACATATTCACCTAAATTATGCTGATTGTTTGTACTCATTATTTTTCCTCTTATTTCTTATATATCAAGGTTTTGAACATACTTTGCGTTTTTCTCGATAAACTCACGGCGGGGTTCAACCTTATCGCCCATAAGTATTGAGAAAGTTTCGTCCGCTTCCATTGCGTCTTCCAGCGTTACTCGGAGCATAAGCCTTGTTGCAGGGTCCATAGTGGTTTCCCAAAGCTGTTCGGGGTCCATTTCACCGAGACCTTTGTACCGCTGAACATCACAGCTTCCGCCCATTTCCTCAATCAACTTATCTCTTTCTTCATCGGAAAAGGCGTATTCATGGCGCTTGCCCTTGCTTAATTTGAAAAGCGGTGGCTGGGCAATGTATATATATCCCTCTTCAATAAGAGGCCGCATATATCTGAAAAAGAAAGTTAAAAGAAGCGTTCTGATGTGCTGACCGTCAACATCGGCATCCGCCATAATAACTATTTTATGATACCTGATTTTTGAAATATCGAATTCCTCGCCGATACCCGTACCGAGAGCCGTAACAACAGGAGTAAGTTTATCGTTGCCGATAACCTTGTCAATTCGTGCTTTCTCAACATTGAGCATTTTACCCCAAAGAGGAAGTATTGCCTGAATACGGTTATCTCTGCCCTCTTTTGCGCTGCCGCCTGCGGAATCTCCCTCGACGATGAAAATTTCGGTGTTTTCGGGGTTTTTATCAATACAATCCGCAAGCTTTCCGGGAAGAGAGTTGCCTTCAAGGGCGGATTTTCTTCTTGCGCTGTCACGGGCTTTTCTTGCCGCCTCACGGGCTCTTGAAGCGTCGAGAGCCTTCGAGAAAATTCCTTTTGCAACTGCGGGATTTTCTTCAAAATATGTCATCAGTTTTTCGTAAAGCATTTTGTTTACGAGAGACCGCATTTCCGTATTGCCGAGTTTTCCCTTTGTTTGCCCCTCAAACTCCGCCTCGGTAAGTTTTACGCTGATAACAACCGTTAAGCCCTCACGGACATCGTCGCCCGAAAGGTTTTTATCATTGTCCTTTAAAAGCTTGAATTTTCTTCCGTAATCGTTAAATACCTTTGTAAGCGCCGCTTTAAAGCCGTCCTCATGAGTACCGCCGTCGACAGTACGGACATTATTTGCAAAGGAAAGGATTATTTCGTTGTATCCGTCGTTATAAGAAATCGCAACCTCGGCGCTTCTGTCTCCCTGAACGGTGGAAAAATGAAGAATATCGTCGTGAATGGGAGTAAGGCCTCTGGAAGTGTTTATAAAATCTACAAAGGAACGGATACCGCCCTCATAGCAATAAACCTCTTCGATTATATTATCTTCGTCTCTCTTATCCGAAAGAGAAATGCGAAGCCCTGCGTTAAGGAAAGCCTGCTCACGAAGTCTTCTCTGCAAAACCTCAAATTCATAAACAGTTGTTTCCGTGAAAATTTCAGGGTCGGCTTTAAAGCGGATAAATGTACCTGTTTCATCTGTATCGCCTATAACTTCAAGGTCTGAAACAATGTTTCCCCGCTCAAATCTCTGCTTATAAATATG
Organism: uncultured Clostridia bacterium; assembly: GCA_946041635.1. GTDB lineage: Bacteria > Bacillota > Clostridia > Oscillospirales > Acutalibacteraceae > Fimenecus. The sequence continues at coordinate 4,906 of CAMGDG010000046.1, read as the reverse complement.
GCCGTTTTGGCTTACTTCAACTTCAAACCATTCCGAAAGGGCGTTAACAACCGAAGAACCCACGCCGTGCAGACCGCCTGAAACCTTATATCCGCTGCCTCCGAATTTACCGCCGGCATGAAGTACCGTTAAAACAACGGTTACTGCGGGCAGTCCCTCTTCTTCATTTATACCTACGGGAATACCGCGTCCGTTATCTCGAACGGTAATAATATCGCCGGGCAGAATTTCAACCTCAATGTGTGAGCAATAACCTGCAAGCGCTTCGTCGATTGAGTTATCCACAATCTCATAAACAAGGTGATGCAAGCCCTTAGGTCCCGTTGAACCGATATACATACCGGGGCGCTTTCTTACCGCTTCAAGTCCTTTTAAAACCTGAATAGCGTCCGCACCGTATTCTTCGGTAACCACGGTATTCATCTCTTCATCTTCCATGACATTTTTGATTTCTTCGCTCATTTTTCCCTCCGTCAAATTTTTTGACCTTTTATTCTTTTAAATATTGTTGATGTGTTAAAAGGAGATATATAAACATTTCTGCCGTTTTTATCAGCCGTTACGATAAACGACTTTGGCAGTTCCTCAAAGGAAACCGTTACACATTCCCCGTTTTTTGACGCGGTGTTTATATATTCTCTTGTAGCCTTTGATACGGTAGTATTATCAAGGTCGAATATACCCAGTATATCTTTATCCTTAATTACCGTGTCCTGTCCTATACCTATATACATCAGACTACCGCTTTTCCTTTTTCTATTTTAAAAACCTTTCCCGCATTAAGACGGGATACCGTTTCTTTTTCACAGCAGGTAATAAAAACCTGTTTTTCACTCATTTTATTAAGTATGTAATTTTGCCTTACATGGTCAAGCTCGCTCATAACATCGTCAAGCAATATTATCGGATGCTCTCCCTTTAAATTCTTTATAATCTCCGCCTCGCCCAGCTTTAAAGAGAGGGACGCACTCCTCTGCTGACCCTGTGAACCGAATTTTCGTGCCGAAATACCGTTTATAAGTATTTCAATATCGTCTCTGTGAGGTCCCGAAGAGGTATTTTTTAAATACAAATCGTTGGGGCGGTGCTTTTGCATATTTTTAAAATAAATCTCCGCAATATCCTGCTTTTCTTCACTTTCATAGGGGACATTGCTCAGATATTTTATTTTCAGCTCTTCCGTTTCTCCCGAAATTCCGCCGTATATCAAGGACGCCTTATTTTGGAGCATTTTAATATAGTTAATTCTCTCAACTATTACCTCTGCCCCTGCAAGGGCAATTTTTTCGTCCCATATATCAAGAGTGTCAAGAAGCGACGGATTTTCGGCAGCATTTTTCAAAAGAGCGTTTTTCTGCCCGATAAGGTGATTAAAATATGTAAGTTTTTTTGCATAAACGCTGTCTATCTGGCTTATGGCGGTATCAAGAAATTTTCGTCTGTTCAAAGGACCGTCCTTTATAAGCGAGAGATGAACGGGGGAAAACACAACGCTGTAATACTTTCCTATAAGCTCTCTCGGTGAAGAAAGCTTTACTCCGTTTAAAGAAGCAGTCCTTTTTTTATCAATAAAAATCGAAGCGGTGTTTTCACGCAGGCTTGTTTGAAAACTCGTTGAGATTTCAGCATTTTCACTTTTAAAACAGACTAACTCCCTGTCCTTTGAAGTGCGAAAGCTTTTACAACCCGTAAAAAGCCATATTGCCTCCAAAAGATTTGTTTTACCCTGCCCGTTCTGACCGTAAATAACATTTATTTCTTTATGAGGAAAAATTCCCATAAAGCCGATATTGCGGAAATTTTCAATTTTTATTTCTTCAATATGCATCAGATAACCTCATAAATGCAATTATCAAAAATAACGCTGTCGCCTTTGTGTATTTTTTTACCTCTTGCGGTACAAACCTCGCCGTTTACCTTAACATCGCCCTCTTGAATGACGATTTTAGCATGGCCGCCGGTCATAACCGCATTTGCAAGCTTCAATAATGCGTCAAGCCTAATAAAATCCGAATCTATTTTAATTTGAATACGCTCTTTTTCTTTTATGCGTGCAGAAATTTTTTTCATTATCAGTTCATCCTTACGGGAAGCACCATAAACAGGAAGCTTCTTTCATAAATAAGCGAGGAATCATCGTCAGGCACAATGATAATAGGTGATGTCGAACCGTTAAGACGAAGGGTTATTTCATCTGTATCGCAAACCTTCAAGGCGTCGAGAAGATATTTATTGTTAAATCCGATTTCAACTCTTTCACCCTCTGTATCGGCAAGAATTCTGTCGTTTGCCGTTCCGAGAGCGGTTGTGCTTGAAATTCTTATTGACTCATTGTCAAAAATACATCTTACATAACTTTTTATTCTTTCGGTTATTATAAGAGAAGTTCTTTCAATACTGCTGATAAGCTTTCTTGTATTAACACGCACCTGTGTTTTTGCAGTTGTAGGAATAGCGCTCTTATAGCTTAAAAATTCGCCTTCGAGAAGTCTTGAAACTATAACATATTTGCCGCACTCAAAGAGAATATGACGGGAAGCCACTATCATTGAAACTGTTTCACATTCCTCGCCTATGAGTTTAATTACCTCGTTAAGCGTCTTTTTGGGAACAACAAAAACTTTTTCTTCGCCGTTATAATCAATTTTTTCGTTTCTTATTGCAAGCTTGTAGCCGTCAACGGAAACAAGGCGGATATTTGAACTGCCAACCTCAAAGCGAATTCCCGTATGAATAACCTTTGAATCGTTTTCAGCGGCTGCAAAAATAGTTTTTTTAATCATATCCTTTAAAATCTCGCCGCCGATAACAATGGGAAATCCTCCCGAAACAGAGGGAAGCTCCGGATAATCGGCCTCAGAAAAGCCCATAATTGAAAATTCGGAATCGCCGCTCTTGATTTTACATATAAGACGGTCGTCACATTCGATTGAAACAAGGTCATCGGGAGTGTTTCTTAAAATATCGCAAAGGATTTTTGCATTAAGAATAATACTGCCTGTTTGCTCAACTCTGCCCTCTACCGATGTTATTATTCCTACTTCAAGGTCGTAGCCCGTAAGCATAATACGGTCGTTTTCCGCTTTTATAAGTATTCCTTCAATAGTGGGAAGATTTGAAGATTTTGTGCTTGTTGCACGCTGAACATTCATACAAGCCTCGCTGAGAATTTGTGAAGAACAGATAAATTTCATTTTCATTCTCCTTTTTGAAAAATAAAAGTAATAAAAGTATAGTATTAGTAGTAGGGACGGTTCAAACTGTCGAAAACTACTGCGTTGCGTGTAAATAAAGGGATATTGCGAAAAATTTACCTTTTAAAAACTCTTTAATAAATGTTAAAATCAAAGATAAAAAATAACTTGTTTAAAACTCTGTTGTTGAAAACTCAAAAACTGTTGAAACCTGAGTTAATTTTAATCATTTATGTTTTTGATTATTTCGTTCAGTAGGTTTTTGTATTTTGAGTCTTTTTCTATTCTTGACTGAACATTTTTAAGTGAGTTGTTAACGGTGGAATGATTTCTTCCGAAAACCTTTCCTATTTCGTCCTGCGAAAGGTCGGTAATTTCACGGATAACATACATTGCCGCCTGACGGGCGCCGTTAATATTTGCGTCTCTGCGCTCACTTTTAAGCTGTTCCGGCGTAACGCCGAAGGTAAAGGAAACCTTTTCAAGAATATTGTCGATAACAACGCTTACCGGCTGGCTTGTCATAAGAATATCCTTTAAAACATCCTTTGCGATTTCAATAGTGGGAACAGCGTCGTTAAAGGTGCAATAAGCATAGATATTTTTAACTGCACTGCCAATCTGACGGACATTTCTCTTAATGTTTTCCGCAATAAAAATACAAACATCGTCGGGCAGCTCAAAGTGGAGAAAGTTTGCCTTGTTTTTAATAATGGCAACTCTCGTTTCAAAATCGGGGGGCTGAATATCGCAGATTATGCCGCTTGCAAATCTTGTTTTGAGCCTGTCCTCAATTTTCGGTATTTCACTTGGCGGCTTGTCCGAGGTGAGAACAATCTGTTTTCCTGCCTTGATAAGAGTGTCAAAGGTGTGGAAAACCTCTTCCTCTGTTTGTGTTTTACCTGCAATAAACTGAATATCGTCAACCAATAGTGCGTCGCAGGTTCTGTATTTATTATGAAAATCGTATGTAGTTTTCGTCTGCAAAGCAAAGAAAAGCTCGTTTGTAAGATTTTCACTTGTTGTATATACAATGTTTGCGTCGGGATTATTGCTTTTTATTTTTTCGATAATTGCGTTTAAAAGGTGAGTTTTTCCAAGACCGGAATTACCGTAAATAAAAAGAGGGTTAAAAACAGTTCCCGGTGTTTCGGAAATTCTCAATGAAGCGGTATAAGCCATTTTGTTTGAAGGACCTACGATGAAATTGGCAAAGGTAAATTTTGCGTTTTCAAGGTTGGAATAACCGCCGTCCTCCTCTTTGGGGACTGCCTCTTTCGGAACATCCTCAAAGGGTATGAGCTCTATTTCCACATTAAAGCCCATCACATTATAAAAAGCTTCTTCAATAAGCTGACGGTACTTTTCCATTGTAACATTTATTTTAAAACGGGCGGTGGAAATAATAACGCGCTCTGCGTCTATTTTTATAAGCTTTAAATCTTTTATCCACATATTATAAGCGGTTTCGTTTATATTGCTTTTGCAGTATTCCTTAACCATGTCCCACAATTCGGAATATGAGTTCACTTTCTCGCTCCCTTTCACATAAAATTTTATGGCGTATGCCGTAGTTTTAATAAAAACGGCTCTATTTTGCGTTTTTACTCTTTCAAAGCGATTTTACTCTATTTTCATACATAATCAATTTTAGCATACTTTTTTGCCTTTTTCAATGGAAAATGTTATAAATATACAATTATATATATAAT
>CAMGDG010000045.1 GCA_946041635.1 uncultured Clostridia bacterium | reverse complement strand
ACACAGGAATTATCGGCGATGTTTGCCCCCGCTGCGGACGCCATGAGGGTGAAGGCGTTGATGTTGAGGTGCTCAAAAAACTCAAAGGCTACAGCAGAGATGTACATTGCTGTGACGAAAATACGCTTGAGGAAGCCGATAAGCTCCCCAATCCCGTAAAATAATAAAAACATATTATAAAAATTTTAGGAGGTAATTAAAATGGCAGCAAAGAAAGAAAAAGTAATGGTAGGCGAAGGCGTAGGCTTCGAGAGAATAAGAAGAATCACAGGATACCTTGTAGGTACTCTTGACCGCTTCAACGACGCAAAATATGCCGAGGTACAGGACAGAGTTAAGCACTCAATCGGTACAGGCAGCGGAGAAATGGAGCAGTTATAATGTCCACTCCGTTAAGGCTTGCCGGAGTTATCCGTGAATCCGTTGTGGACGGTCCGGGCTGGCGCTTTGTGGTTTTTTCACAAGGGTGCAGGCATAACTGTGAGGGCTGTCAAAATCCCCAAACTCACGATTTCAACGGCGGCTATATGAGCGATGTCGATAAAATAATTACCGAAATAAAAAAAGACCCGTTGCTTAAAGGCGTAACTTTAAGCGGAGGAGACCCTTTTGAACAGGCTGAAAATTTTTCTGTTCTCGCAAAAGAGGTTCATGGGTTAGGGCTTGATGTGGTAACATATACGGGCTATACTTTTGAACAGCTTTATAAAGGTATGGAAAAGAATGAGGGCTGGCGTCATCTGCTTTCGGAAACCGATATTTTGATCGACGGTAAATTCGTTCTTTCAAAGAAATCTCTGAATTGCAAGTTCAGAGGCTCTACCAATCAGCGTGTAATCGACGCAAAAAAATCTCTTGCGGCAGGAAAAGCCGTAGAAACCGAGATATAAAAAATTACGGACAGCTTATTGAAAACCAATAAACTGTCCGTTTTTTTATTTTATCTGCCAGTCAATACCTTTTCCGTAATGCTTTTCAAGAAATTCGTTGGCTTTTTTGAAATGTCCGTTGTCGAAAAAGCCGTTGTATGCGGAAAGGGGACTTGGGTGCGCCGATTGAAGCACAAGGTGAACAGGATTTGTAATAAGCTTTGTTTTTGCCCTTGCATTGGCTCCCCACAGCAAAAACACCATAGGCTCGGGGCGTTGATTTAAAAGCTTAATAACATCGTCGGTAAATATTTCCCAGCCCATACCCTTATGGCTGTTGGGGCAGCTATCCCTCACGGTAAGCACCGTGTTCATCAGCAGAACTCCCTGCTGTGCCCAGTATGTAAGCTCGCCGCTTTCGGGAATGGGATAACCGTATTCAGCGTGGATTTCCTTGTAAATGTTTTGAAGGGAGGGCGGGGGAGGAACTCCCTTTTTTACCGAAAAACAAAGACCGTGAGCCTGACCGGGCTGATGATACGGGTCCTGCCCCAAAATCACAACTCTCACATCTCTGTAATCCGTATATTTCAAGCTGTTAAATATATCGTTCATAGGCGGATATATCTTGTGGGTTTTGTATTCAGAGGCAAGAAATTTCCGCAATTCCGAATAGTACGGCTTTTCAAATTCACTTTTTAAAAGCAAATCCCAATTATTGTTAAACTTAACCATTTTTAAGCTCCGCAATCATCATATGAGCAGATTTGTAAATATCGCCGCAGCCCATTGTCAGTACAAGGTCGCCCGGTTTTGCATTTTTAACAACGAAATCCGCAACCTCTTCCTGCGTGTTAAACCAAACGGAATTTGGTATTTTTTCCGCAAGCTGTGAGGTGTATATATTGTATGTGTTGACTTCCCGCGAGCCCATAATTTCCGTCATAACACAGCGGTCGGGGATTTTAAGAACATCAACAAATTCATCGAAGTGCATTACCGTTCTTGAATATGTGAAGGGCTGGAAAACCGCCCAAACGGTGTTGTAACCCATTTTCATAGCCGCTTCAAGTGTTACCTTCAATTCGGCAGGGTGGTGGGCGTAATCGTCAATAAAATCAATACCCTTGTATGTGCCCAGGTGCTCAAACCGCCTGCCTGCACCGTGAAATTCTTCAATTCCCTTTACGCAGTCCTCAAACTTTGCCCCTGAATAAACGGATGCCGCAACTGATGCCAAAGCATTTAAAATATTGTGCTTTCCGGGAATGGATAAAGAAACATTACCCAAACGCTCACCCTTATACATAATGTCAAACCGTGTAAAAGCACCCTTGTATTCCTCAATGTTTTCGGCATAGTAATCGTTAGTGCTTTCAAAACCGAAAGAAATCATATCCTTTCCTTGAATATCTTTTATGGCTTTGAGTGTGTTTGCATCATCGCCGTTATAAATTACTGCTTTCGTGGCGGATTTTGCAAATTTTTCAAAACTCAAAATAAGATTATCCATTGTTTTGAAGTATTCAAGATGGTCTGCGTCAATGTTAAGAATAACCGCAACATCGGGAGACATATAAAGAAAAGTGTCCTGAAATTCGCAGGATTCCATAACGATATTTTCGGTTTTACCGACTCTGCCGTAACTGTCGGTTAACGGAAGCTTGCCGCCGATAACTGCGGAGGGGTCAAGACCTGCGTCAATCATAACCTGCGTAGTCATGGAAGTAACCGTTGTTTTTCCGTGAGTACCGCAAATGCCGACACAGTTAGAAAAACGGCGTGAAAGCTCGCCTAAAAGTTCAGCGCGCTGAAATGTGGGGACACCGCTTTCAAGTGCGGCGGCAAGCTCGGGATTGTCACGGCTTATGGCGGCGGAATATACAATCATATCGGCGCCCTTAATATTTTCCGCCCTTTGCCCCATCATAACGGGGATTCCCAGTTTGCGGATTCTCTCAACAATGGAGCTTTCGTTATTATCAGAGCCTTGGAGGGAGTAACCCTTGCTGTGAAGTATCTCGGCAAGAGGGCACATTCCGCTTCCGCCTATGCCGATAAAATGAATTCTTTTTGCGTTTTTAAGTACGGTCGAAATATCGCTCATATTTATAAATCCTTTCGGCGTGTGATTTCTGTATCTATTATATTGCAAACGGACAAAAATTTAAACCCCTAATCACCATTTTTTGCAAAAAACATAGGATGTATTGCAGGGTAAGGGGGAAACCATTATGAAAAACAGAAATATAGTAATAATCGGCGGCGATAAAAGACAGAAATACCTTAAAACATACCTTATTTCAAAGGGGTACGATACAGAATCCTACGGGCTTTTTGACTGGGACGATGACAACGACAGATTAAAGTCGCTGATATGCCCTGAAACAGCGGTAGTGCTGCCTCTTCCTGCCACGAGAAACGAAAAAACCGTAAATATGCCCTTTTCCAAAAGAGAAACCTCCCTTGAACGGGTGCTGAGCCTTTTGGGTAAAGATAACATAGTGTTCGGCGGAATAATCAGGGGAGAACTGCTTTCAAGACTGCGGGAAACGGAAATTCCTTTTGTGGATTATTACGATGCGCAGTTTATTGAGAAAAATGCAGTGCTCACCGCTTTCGGAACGCTTAAAATCCTGCTTGAACATATTGATTTTGTCTTGTCTATGGGCAATTATGCCGTTACGGGTTACGGCAGAGTGGCAAAAGAAACAGCGGCGGTGCTCAATTCTCTTTCCTGTAAGGTAACTGTTTTCGCGCGCAATCCGTCACAGCGTCAGGACGCGGTTATAAAGGGGTGTAACGCTTTTTCCGTAGAAGAGCTCTCCCGCCGTGCCGATGAATTTGATATAATAATAAATACTGTCCCGTCACAAATTATCGGCAGGGATGTAATTAAAAATATGAAAAAGGACGGTAAAATAATCGAGCTTGCCTCCGCACCTTACGGTGTGGATTTTGACGAGGCAAGAAAAAATTCGATTGATGTAATAAAGGCGTTCGGGCTTCCGGGCAAATATACCCCCAAAACAGCAGGGGAGATAATCGGAAAAAGAATTGAAGAATTTTTGCAAAGGGAGGAAAAAGAATGAGCACAGAAACTGTGGGATTTGCCATGTGCGGCTCTTTCTGCACCTTTAAAAAAGTAATCCCGCAAATGAAAGAATTAAAAGACAGGGGATACAGGGTAATTCCCATAATGTCACAAACAGCATATTCCACGGACACACGCTTCGGCGCCGCCCGTGATTTTATAGAGAAAATCGAGAATATATGCGGTGAAAAAATTGTTCACACAATAAGCGATGCGGAGCCAATAGGACCGAAAAAGCTTCTTGATGTGCTCCTTATTGCGCCCTGCACGGGAAATACTCTCGGGAAAATGGCAAACGGAATTACGGATACCTCGGTAACACTTGCCGCAAAGGCGCACCTGAGAAATATAAGACCTGTAATTATAGCCGTTTCAACCAATGATGCGCTGGGAGCCGCCGCAAAGAACATAGGACTTTTAATGAACAGTAAAAATATATATTTTGTTCCTATGAAACAGGACGACGCAAAGGAAAAACCCAATTCGATTGTGGCGGATTTTGACCTAATTCCCGAAACCGTAAAATCGGTGCTTCAAAACAAACAGCCTCAACCGATTTTGTTATAAAAAGTAGGTTTTGTTATATAAATAAGTAGGGGCGATTCACTCGTCGCCCCGCAAAATCTCGTCATAACGAAAAAATCTCCCCTTGGCAATTTCGCCGAGGGGAGAAGCTTATATATCAAATTATTTCTGCTCAAAAAATACCTTAAACGCTCTGTACGCCATATAAACATCAAGCTTTGAAACAACTTCAAAGGGGGCGTGCATGGAAAGTACGGGTACGCCTAAATCCACCACATCAACATTGAGCGCCGCAACATACATGGCAACCGTTCCGCCGCCGCCTGCGTCAACCTTGCCAAGCTCGCCTATCTGCCACACAACGCCGCTGTCGTTAAGCATTTTGCGAATCTTACCCATATATTCGGCAGAGGCGTCCGAAGTACCGCTCTTGCCCCTTGCTCCTGTGTATTTTGTAATAACGACGCCGTTGTTTACATAAGAGGAGTTCATTCTTTCGCTGACCTCGGGATATGTGGGGTCAAACGCCGCATTAACATCTGCTGAAAGACATTCGGAGTTTGAAAGCACTCTCCAAGGCTCCTCACCCTGCATTACTGCCAAATCGGATATAAAATATTTCATATATGATGAATTTAGTCCCGTGTTGCCGTCGGAACCGATTTCCTCTTTATCTGTAAGCACGGTAAGACAGGTGTATTCGGGATTTTCAACGCTGAAAATCGCCTGTGCCGCAGGATATGCGCAAACCTTGTCATCATGACCGTATGCGCCGATAAGACTGCGGTCAAAGCCTATATCCCTTGCCTTGTATGCGGGTACAGCCTCTAATTCCGCACTTAAAAAGTCGCTTTCAACAATGCCGTATTTCTCATTGAGAATTTTCATAATGTTGAGCTTAACTTTCTCGCTGCCCTCGTCTTTTGAGAAGGGACGGGAGCCTATGAGAATATTAAGGTTTTCGCCCTTAATTCCCTCTGCCATTGTCTGCTTCATCTGCTCCTGCGCAAGGTGGGGCAAAAGGTCGGTTACAACAAATTGAGGGTCGCCCTCGTCCTCACCTATACGCACCTTTACTCTTTCGCCGTTTGCTTTAACAACAACGCCGTGGAGAGCCAAGGGGATTGCAGTCCATTGATACTTTTTAATTCCGCCGTAATAATGTGTTTTGAAAAGAGCAAGATTTGTGTCCTCATAAAGGGGGTTGGGCTTTAAATCAAGACGGGGAGAGTCAATGTGCGCCGCCGAAATCTTAACGCCCTCGCCCACGCTCTTTTTGCCTATAACGCAAAGAATAAGGGATTTCCCTCTGTTGTTATAGTAAACCTTGTCGCCTGCGCTGTATTTTTTTCTGTTGTCAAATTCGGTATAGCCTCTTTTTTCGGCTTCTCTTACGAAAAATTCCACCGATTCACGCTCGATTTTTGCCTCGTCAAGATATGACTTATAGCCCTCGCAGAATTCATCGGCTTGCTTAACTGTTTCGCCGTCGATAATTTCCATTGCGTGCTTCGGCTCGTAAAAAAGACCGTCTTTAAGCTCCTGTAACTTGTTTTCACTCATATATATTACTCCTCTCGGTTTATAAATTTGCTATAATCTGCCTTATTTCCACATCAAGATTATACGGCGGATAATTCCATATTATGAAATCGGCCTGCTTTGTAAAAAAGCTCTCGTCCTTTTGTGCATTTATCCGTTCAAGTGCTTTTTCACGGCTGATTTTATCTCTTGCCATTATCCGTTCAAGACGGATATCCTCGGGAGCGGTAACGGCAACGGTAAAGTCGCAAAGCTTATCTTCACCGCTTTCAAACAGAGCTATTGCGTCAATTATTATACCGCTGTAACCCAATTCTTTCTTTTCGTCAATAATTCCCCTGATTTTTTCCGTAACGGCAGGGTGGGTAATGGCGTTTAGTGCCTCGGTGCTTTCTTCGTCGGCAAAGGCACGGCTTGCCAAAAGAGGACGGTTCACCGTTTTGTCACCGTTTATAACATCGTCACCGAATTGCTTTTTCAGTTTATTTTTAACATTTTCGTCGCTGTTTATTACTTCACGGGCAACCTTGTCCGCATCAATGTGATAACAGCCGTATGCCATAAGCTTTAAGGCAACGGTGCTCTTTCCTGCACCCGTAAGCCCCGTAAGACCGATTATTTTCATATTTTATCTTCCTTTTGGGAGTATTCCTTTAATGCGTTGTATTCGATGTAGTTTCAATGATATTCAAAATCGGATTGATTACGGATAATATGGTCGTAATATCCCCGTTGCCATAATTTGTAATGACAATCGTGATTTGTAAATCTTTTCAATGCTGAAACTATATTGGATATTGTAGGGGCTGACGACCTCGGCAGCCCGTAATTGTCTATCAAAATCAACAAGTGAATATGATTAGGCATTATTATGTAGTTTTCAACAGTAACCGTATCGTATGCTTTTTCTATTGATAAAATGTATTTTTCAACAATCTTTCCATAGGGTTTAAGAAAAATCTTTTTCGGGGCGCCGAGGTCGTCGCCCCCTACAATTTTTGAAAGCAAGTTCTTACGCTTGTCTGTACATATTGTGAGAAAATACATTCCGTTACTGCTGTAATCGTAATCCTTTAATCTTATATTTTTCCTTTTCGGTAATTTTTTGTTCATAATACCTTTATCTTAAAACCGGCTGACCGAATTAAACGGTTATACACCGCCAACTCCATGCCTTTTGTGTCGGGACAACGGGCATAAACTGTTTTTGCTCCCATTTCGTCCAATTCACGCAATGCGTCAAAGAGCCGTGATGACTGGCTGTAACCGTCACTTATATCGCCGTATTCCACAAACGGGCAGGATAATTCTTTTCCCTCACCGTCAAAGCACAGGGCGGTTATATCAGCCTGATTTTCAATAAAAGCTTTAAATTCTTCAAAGGTACTTTTAATAAGAGTTATGTCCGCTTTTGGGGCATAATGCTTGTATTTCATACCGGGTGAAGACGCAACAGCACCTTCTTCTAATTTGTTAAGCACCGCATCATCAACAACAATTTCACCGATTACTTCGGTCATTTCTTCAAGAGTAACGCCGCCGGGACGAAGTAACCTCGGCGGGTCTTCTGCAAATGAAATTACCGTTGATTCAACGCCGATTTCACAGTTTCCGCCGTCAATAATAAGGGGGATTCTGCCGTTCATATCCTCAAAAACATATTTAGCATTTGTGGGGCTGGGGCTTCCCGAAAGGTTTGCCGACGGTGCCGCAAGGGGCAATCCGCAGTTTTTTATAATCGCCCTCGCCGCCTCACTTTTAGGCATGCGCACGGCAACCGTGTCAAGATTTCCCGAAACAACATTTGAAATTCTGTCACTTTTTTTCATAATCATTGTAAGGGGAGCGGGCCAGAATTTCTCTGCCATAACCTTGACTTTTTCGGGGATTTCTCTGACCAGCGGCGCTAAATCTTCAAACTTTGCAATATGCACGATTAAAGGATTATCACTCGGTCTGCCCTTGGCTTCATATATTTTTTTAACCGCCGTTTCGTCAAGAGCGTTTGCCGCAAGTCCGTAAACTGTTTCCGTGGGAATACCCACAACCTCACCGTTTTGTAAAAGCCGTGCAGATTCCTGTAAAGCACGGTCATATTCGGTTTTTATATCAATTATTTCCGTTTTCATTCAGAATTTATTCCTCTGCTTTCAGCTTCTCCGCCGTATCGGCCGTTATAAGTGCGTCAATAATTTCGTCAAGGTCGCCGTTCATAATCTGCTCGATTTTATAAAGTGTAAGACCTATTCTGTGGTCACTGACTCTGCCTTGCGGAAAATTGTATGTTCTTATTCGCTCACTGCGGTCGCCTGTGCCGACCTGCGCTTTTCTTGTGCCCGCAATTTCTGCGTCATGCTTTGCCTGCTCAATTTCAAGAAGACGGGAGCGCAGAACTTTCAGCGCCTTATCCTTGTTTTTATACTGACTTCTCTCGTCCTGACATTCCACAACCATACCCGTTGGCAGGTGAGTAACACGAATTGCCGACGAGGTTTTGTTTACCTTTTGACCGCCTGCACCGCTTGAACGGAAAACGTCAATCTGCAAATCCGCAGGGTTTAATTCAAAATCCACATCCTCCGCTTCGGGAAGCACCGCAACGGTAACGGTTGAAGTCTGAATTCTGCCCTGACTTTCCGTTTCGGGAACACGCTGAACACGGTGAACACCGCTTTCGAATTTAAAGCGTGAGTATGCGCCGTCACCGTCAACGCTTGCGATTATTTCCTTGTATCCGCCAAGCTCCGTTGGGTTTTCCGAAAGTATTTCTATTTTCCAACCCCGTGCTTCCGCATACATTGAGTACATTCTGAAAAGTGAGTTGGCAAAAAGCGCCGCTTCTTCACCGCCTGCGCCCGCCCTGATTTCCAAAATAACGCTTTTGTCATCGTTGGGGTCACGGGGTAAAAGAAGAATTTTCAATTCCTCCTCGCAACCTTGTATCTGCTCCTTTGCGGCTTCAAATTCCTCCTGAACCATTTCCTTAAAGTCCTTGTCCAACCCGCCGCCTTCAAGCAACTCTCTTGACTCATCAAGAGTGGCTTTTATTTTTTTGTACTCACGGAACTTTTCAACAACGGGAGTGAGCTGCTTTAATTCCTTCATAAGCTTTGTGTATAATTGCTGGTCGCTGACCGTTTCGGGAGAGCACAGCATTTCGTTTGTCTTTTCAAAGCGTTCCTCTATTCCCAAAAGTTTATCAAACATCTGCATCACCCTCTCGAATAACCTTCTTAATATTCTTTTCCAGCTTTATGCGCGGCACCATAACCTCTCTGCCGCACTTTTCACATCTTATGCGGAAATCCATACCTGCACGGAGCACTGTAAACCGCTTTCCTCCGCAGGGGTGTTCTTTTTTCATTTCAAGAATATCGTTCAGTCTAATATCCATAAAACCTACCTCTTAAAACATTACATTATATAATAGCACAAATAATGTAAAAATAAAATACCCCTTTTTAATTCTTATTTCTGTTTCTTTGACATATCAATTTATAGCAAAGTTAGTTTGCTCAATTTTGAAAATAAAGGTGATATGTATGAAAAAATATTCTCCCGAGGGAGTTCTGTTTGAAAGCCGACAGAATAAAAAATGTATGGAATCAATGGGAAATTTACGAGAGTGCTTTTTTGAGGAGAGAATTTTAGAGGCTCGGGCAACGCTGTGCGACAGTGAGCACAACCTCCACATTGATTTGGGCGTAATTCAGGGAATAATTCCGAGAGAGGAGTGCGCTTTGGGCATTTCCGACGGCAGCGTGCGTGATATAGCCATAATTTCACGGGTTAATAAGCCTGTGGCATTTAAAATTACGGATTTTACCGATGACGAGACGGGCGTTCGCACTGCGATTTTAAGCCGCCGTGCCGTACAGCAGGAGTGCGCCGAGGAATACATAAAGAATCTTGTTCCCGGCGATATAATTGATGCAAGAGTAACTCACAATGAGAATTTCGGCTCATTTTGCGACATCGGCTGTGGAATTTCGGCGCTTCTGCCTATCGACAGTATTTCCGTTTCAAGAATTCCTCATCCCGATGTGCGCCTTAAAGTGAACAGTATGATAAAAACCGTTGTGAAAAGCATTGATGCCGAGGGCAGGGTAACTCTTTCCCATAAAGAGCTTTTGGGTACTTGGGCGGAGAACGCAGAGTCCTTTAAGGCGGGGCAGACTGTCAGCGGAATTGTGCGTTCCATTGAAAAATACGGCGTGTTTATTGAATTGGCGCCTAATCTTGCCGGGCTTGCGGAATATACGCCTATTGTAAACACGGGCGATGCGGCAAGCGTTTATATAAAGAGCATCAATCCCGAAAAAATGAAAATCAAGCTTGCCATTGTAGACAGTTTTCCTGCGGAATACGAGCAGGAACCCGTAAAGTATTTTTACAACGGCTCTCATATGGATTATTGGCGCTATTCTCCCGATGCGTCACAAAAAATTATTGAAAGTGCTGTCTCTTATACACATCTCCGAGCCCACGAGACAAGAGGCAAT
>CAMGDG010000044.1 GCA_946041635.1 uncultured Clostridia bacterium | reverse complement strand
CCATACCGATATGAAATCAATAAAATTAGTTATTAAACCATATAAAAATTTAATATTACCTTTTGCGCATTTTGATATTTTTCAGGGAGTAGCATACAAGCTGATGTCATATGATTCAGAATTGAGTATGGAAATACACGACAGACGGTTTGACGGTATAAAGCCGTTCAAATATTTTTGCTTTACTGACTTAGCAGGTAAATACGCTGTATCGGGTAAAAAACTGATTTACAAAGATTCTTTTATTTGGGAGCTTCGCTCTGCCGATGACAGAATTATTGACGCTGTAATGGAATCGGTCAAGCATAATTCAATTATGGAAATATATAAACAAAGAGTTGAAATCATTTCCGCAGAAATCAGCAAAAAAGTTTTTTTATCAGATACTATTGATGTAAAAATGAATACTCCGATTGTGATTTACAAAACCAATAAAACCGGCTATGTAAACTACAGAAATCCATTTGAGAAGGAGTTTTATGAGGGGGTTATCAATAATATTAGGAATAAATACTCATCCTTTTTTGGAAAGGGAATTGATTCTAATATCGAATTTATATGCCCTGAGCAGTCAGAAAGAGATAAATGCGTCACAAAATACAAGGATATGATAATTACGGCGTGGTATGGCAGGTACAGAATTAATGCAAAACCAGAGATACTGGACTTTATTTATCATACAGGTCTTGGAGGAAAAAACTCTATGGGCTTTGGAACGATTGCTGAGACTGTGCCGTAAAGATAATTATCGCTGTCTATAATCATGATATTGTTAAGGGGGAGTTGTTTTGGATTATAGTTTTAAAAAAGAATATATGCTCAAACCTCATTCGCCGCTGATACATTTTCAGTGGGACCAGAAAAATGCGGGACTGCGTGCAACAGAGGTTAAGCCAAAGCTTGATAAGTATATTAAAAAGTGCGCAGAAAAAGATAAAGGGACTATTCCGGAAAATTGGATTATCAAAAATTCTCCTAAGCAAGCCCTTGATTATAAAATGAGCATTAGTACTGTTGGTGAATGCAAAATCGTCGAGCTTGGATATTTAAAAGAACTGAAGTCTAAATCTCCATATGATATTTTCTATGGTAATATGGGCGCAGAAAAGAAAAAGAAAGGTGTAATCGCTGGGCACAAGCTTACAATAATATGTTTTAACAAAGAACTGAGAGAGTATATTAACAAGGTAATCGGAGATTTCTTTATAGTAACAAATTTCGGAACAATGCAGGGTAAGGGCTTTGGCTCTTTTACGGTAAAAGGATACGGAGAAGATTCTGAATATATTTGCAATACACTGAAAAAAGAGTATGGCTCAAAAGCCTGCTACCGCTTTTTGACGGAAAGAGGAAAGGAATTTAAGCAAATTAAATGTATATATTCTTTGATGAAAACCGGAATAAATACAAAAAATCATTACGGTGAACAAATTGCATACAGAAGATCAATTCTTTTTGATTATATGCATAAGCCCGAAATTGGAATAGGAAACGAAAAAGCGTGGATGAAACAAAAAGGTATTGCACCGTCACTAGGAAAAGAGAGCGTTCAGATTGATAAAGTCAGCCGATATGTAAGAGCATTATTTGGAATTTGTGAGGCTATTGATTTCAAAAACTCACTGAGCAATCCAAAGGATAAGGTAAAGGTAACAATAAAGGAAAACTCAAAAGAAGTAGAAAGACTCAATTCACCTGTTTTGTTTAAGATTATAAATAATTATGCTTACTTTATCGGAACAGAGATCAATGATGAAATATACGGCAAAACTTTCGAGTTTAGTTCCAAAAAGGGTAGCGGTACAATTAAAGTTCCCACAAAGGAAGAACTTCCTGTAAACTTTATGGATGATTTTATGCACTATGCATTTTTGAAATTAAACAAATGCAAGACGGATTTTATTGAAATAAAAAATATCAGATTGGAGGAAAAATAGTATGTGTCGTGATAAATACATAGCAGTTACCATCGGTCCAATCTTTGATACGATAAATCTTGCGTCGTCTCCGTCTGCACTTTGGGCGGCAAGCTATATGTTTTCTATGTTGTCAAAGAATATATGCATTGTTCTTACAGAGAAAGGCATAAAAGAAAACGACATAGTTTCACCATATTTTTCGAATTCTGATCCCAGGCTTGACTCAAACGATGGTGTAGGGCTGTTTCATGATAGAATTATTTTTAAAAAAAATGATTTTGATGTTAACAATTTCGGAGATGTAAAAAAAGCTGCAATTCAAAAAACCTTGAACCAGTTTGGTCTTGAGGAGCATTTTGATTATTTTGAGCAGTATTTTCTTATTTCTGCGATTGAATTTGAGGCTGATAATCCGATTATGGGTAGTGGCAAAATACTTGACTGTCTGGAGCTTTCAAAGCCATTTGTGATGTCGGAGGAAAACAATCCCCTGCTTACATTGTACACCTCTGATGATGAAAAATACAAAATCAGCAGAAACAGCAATATTGTAAACCGTATTAAAAATATGGGTATTGAAAAGTGGCAGCTGTATAACAGCAGTCATGACGGGGTGCGTGACCTAAAGAGTATTGCCGGGGGAACTGTTTTAAAGAAACAGAGAAAGAAATTCAAAAAATATAAATATTACGCTGTAGTACGTTCCGACGGCGATAACATGAGTTCTATAATTTCAACGCTTAAAAGCGATAAGGAAATTCGCGAGTTCTCCGGAATTTGTCTTGATTACTGCTCTGAAATATCCGGAGTAGTACATAATGAGTTTAACGGTGTAACCATATATTCAGGCGGAGATGATCTTCTCGCTCTGTTACCTATTGAAAACGGAGACAGCAAAACAATATTTGATTTTGTCAGCAGGGCAAACGAGGTGTTTAATAAAAGATTTTCAGGCTTTCAATATAAAAATGTATCACTGTCATTTGGAATTTTTGTTTCTTATTACAAATACCCCTTGTATGAGGCACTTGAAAAGTCAGCTTATCTTCTTTTGGATGTTGCAAAAAAGCAAAAGAACTCAATTGCAATCCACTTTCAGAAGCATGCTGGTCAGTCTGAAGGATTGCTTATTTCAAACAACAGCCTTGACGGCTTGATACAGTTCCACAATAAAATTGTAAAGGGAATCATTGGCGGCGAAGAGGAAATTTTCCTTTCTGCAATGCACAAACTGAATTTATTTAAAACAATATTCAACAGCACTGAAGACCTTAAGGAAACTGAAATTATTTTTAATAATATCTTTGACTCATATGTTCACGAGGGCAACAGCTTTGTAAAATCAGAAATGCCTAAGTTTTTCTCAATGCTTAAAACTCAGTTTGAAATATTTCCGATTACAGAAAAGGGTGCTGAGCTTAACAGCGAGGATTATGTTTTGACAATGTCCTGCGTGTTAAGAATAATAAAGTTCTTTATAGAAGAGGGTGAACAATAATGAAAAACTATCTGGTGAAGCTAACGCCTCAGGAACCGTATTTTTTCGGAAATGAAAAGACCTTTAAGTTTTCCGGAGAGGAAAATCAAGGTCAACTGAGAAACAGCTATTTTATCAGAAGTGAGCGTACCCCGTTGCAGTCCACGCTGATGGGCGCTCTCAGATACATACTTATGCCGTATAAAGACTTTGTTCATTATGCAGAGAACAGCGAAGTGGTTGGAGATGAAAGCTTTAAGATACACGCTGAAAATCAAAGTTTCGGTGTGATTAAAGAAATATCGCCGCTTTTCATTATGAAGGGTGAAGATAAATATGTTGTAACCCCTTTTGACTGTCGGAAAGAAAGCAACGCACAAGACGCAGAAAGTTATGTGCCATTTTCAGAATATTCGGATGATGTGCTTACCGACAAAGGCAAAAAGATATATACTACAGAATTTAATGCTAAAGACGGTATAATTGACAGTTATGTCAACATTTCGGATAAATCAATTATCAGTGCAGACAAGCTGTTCTCAACCGAAATTCGCACAGGAGTCAAGAAAGCTGTCGGATCAGTTGACGATGAGAAAGCGTTTTTTAAAAAGGAATACTGCCGTCTTAACAGCGATTATTGCTTTGCGTTTTACGCTCTGCTTGATAAAGGTGCAAAGTTGCCTGAAAAAATGAGAACAGAAGTGTTTATGGGACAGGGAAAATCCCTGTTTATTGCTGAATTTATTGAGGAAAAAAACACGCTTGAGGATGATGTATCAAATATTTTATCAAAGGATATTTCATATTGCTTAAGCGATTCACTTGTCAAGTCTGATGTCTATGATTATTGCAAATTCGCTGCTGTACGACTTAGAGATTACAGAGCGTATGAAACGATGCGTGACGGCAAGGTAAAAAAGGGTTCCGCTCTTTACAAGCTTATAAAGGCGGGAAGCGTGTTTATTCCCTCAGACAATGACAAATTCAGGGAAAAAATCGAAAATTCAAACTGTCAGAAAATTGGATTTAATTATGTTATCAGTAACAAGGAGGAATAAAAATGGCTTTGCATATATATAAAATTGATTGCATTACAAATCTTCATGTCGGCTCAGGTGAAATTAATTATAATATTGTCGATAACGAGGTTGAAAGGGATTCGGTTACGGGGTATCCGATTATTCATGCCTCAGGACTCAAGGGCGCGCTGAGGGAGCATTTTGAAAAAAAGTATACGAAAGATGTTATCACAGATATTTTCGGACAGGAATCCGGAGCAAAGGAAATCAAAGCGGGTTCGTATAAGTTCTTTGATGCCGAGATTATAACAAGACCGATGCGTGTCAGTCACAGCACTATAGCGTCGGTTTCCGTTGCTTCAGTTGAATCAATTAATAATTTTATGAAGAAGCTAAACACATTTGGGTTTGACGGCTTTGGCGTCGATTTATTGAAAAATTTTGACTTTGAAAAATATAACTTTTTAACTAATTTTTCATTGAGCAAGAATTTTCGTATTGAGGGCGAAACGGTAGGAGAACTTGATGAAAATGCGAAAAATCTGCTTACACAACTTAAGCCTGTTATAGGTGAAAAAATTGCGATATGCAAGGATTTTAACGAATATGACTTACCTGTAATCTCAAGAAATCATCTTGTAAATAAGGAAAGCAAAAACTTGTGGTATGAGGAGGTCGTGCCGCACAACAGCGTTTTTTATACAATTATTATCACACCGAACGATGATATGAAGCTTGACTTGAGCGGTATTATTCAGATTGGCGGACACGCATCAATCGGATGTGGCTATACCAAATTTACAAAGCTTAACTAGGGAGGAGCACGGTTATGAACAAAAAAAGAGTAAATGACTGGATACTCCCTGCCAAAGATGCAATTATAAATTCAAGTATTACCGAAAAAAAGGACGGAAAAGAAACAGTTTACAAAATAGCAAATGACGGAAAGGTTGACCCTGCTTTCAGGTCGCAGATTTCTTCATTCGGTGCCGCTGTTGTAATGGGTAGCCTTAAATCAGCAGTCGCCTTTTTTGCCGACAAAGGACAGGCAAGCGTCAGACGGGATTTGCTGTTGGTGGCAATTTATTATGTAATCAGCGGTGAAAAGACGGTAAAAACACCAAGAGAGGTTTTTACATATATTTGTGAAAATGATGATTCTCAAATGAAAGAACTCGTTACCGACGCAGCAATAGCCATTAAACTTGCACTCAACTTTTTTGAACCGACTGAAAAGAAAAAGACAGTTGATGAGAACGGAGAGGATTAGGTTGAGAAATTTAAATTTGCTTTTTTATAAGGAATATTATCAAAAACTTGGAACAGATGAGTTTAAAGCGGATGTTGAGAGATTGGACGAGATTTTGATAAACACCAGATTTGAAGAAAAGGACTACATTTTATCCCAAATTGTGCAGGAAGATTGTGTGTTCATACTTAAAACTACTTATCCGGGGCTGCTTATAGGAGCCGGTAATCCACATGGTGCCGGAGATATCGGCGGCAGTGATGATGACATTAATATGGGCTTTTCGTTCGATTTTGTTACAGGTCAGCCTTATATCCCGGGCAGCTCGGTCAAGGGTGTGCTGAGAAGTCATTTTAAAGACCATCCCGAGGCAATCAGGGAAATAATAAGTAAGCTTGAAAATATTGATGTGGACGAGGAAACATTAAAAAAGCTTGAACTGGCAATATTTGATAATGCCGATGTGTTTCTGGACGCTGTTGTATTTGACGGTGATGAATATGGCAGACTGCTTGGTTTTGATTACATAACGCCTCACGGCAGAGCTACTAAAAACCCTACACCGATAAAGTTTATCAAGGTGCTGCCTGATGTGCGCTTTGAGTTCAGATTCGTGCTTTCAGATAAGTTGATTGACGGACAGCTGTTTACGAAGGAAATTCTTCTGAAATTGTTTAAGGAGTTGCTTTGTGTTTTCGGTGCAGGTGCAAAAACCAATGTGGGATACGGATGCTTTGATGTGGCAGACAATACAAGAACGCCTAAGTCTGATGTTGCAAAATTGTCGGATAACTCTTATAATCATACTCGAAACAATAATAGACAGAATCCCCCAAAGATAAAATGTCCTAATTGCGGATACAATAATTTTATATATAAAAAAGACGGAAAAACAAAAAATATACAATGCTTCAATTGTCATAAAGCATTGTATAAGTAAGGATGGTATAAGTGTGTAAAAATGTAAATAATGAACGCAGAAAATCGCTGCCTTACAGCTATCATACTTTTCTATTTGCCTTTCATTTTGATGGTTTCAAAAAGGGTGAAATAAATCCTGCGGGCAGTTGGCTCAGAGAATCACTCAGAAGTGGCGACGATAGTGAAAATTTAAGACTGAATTATCAGAATTATCAGTATTTTACACCTGAGGCTCGCAATCTCTTGTTTAATGAAAATAACAACTCCAGATACATATATGATATACCTGACACTTTTGACAGAAGATATATCATTACAAAAGGTGCTGACAGTTACAAACTTATTGTCGATAATATTAAAGCGATTATTTTCAAAAATAATAACATTGCGATTTTACAGCTTGAGCTTGAAAACCATCATCACAAGAGTATTGAAGCTGTAAAGAAAATTAATGAATACGGCAGAAGAATTAATCTTCCGTATATATCGCCTGAAAATATTCCCCATGCACTTGTTGCTGATTCCATCTGCTTATTTGGTGAGACTGTTAATCTGAATAATTTTGGAAATGAGGCGTTAAACTGTTATGAAAATAAAGATGAAAATTTTATAAATATCATTCCTCCCATAAGCAGTTTAATTAAGAAATTGATCCCTAATTGCGGAAAAATATCGCCTGTAATTGATGACCGAATGTTTGTCTGCTGTCTTATAAGAGATGATAATTTCAGCAATAATATGAAATCAACTGCTACAGACATTGAGAATGCAAGAGAAGCAATTTATTGCAATCCGGAGCTTTCAAGTGAATTATATGCGCTTGCCTATGTTGATGCAGGCGATGCAACTTGCCAAAGTCCAGATATGAGGGAGAAAATTCTGAGAAGAAGTGTGTATGACAGATGGCGTGACTGGGGCACTGTGGATGTTATTACGCACCATTCGTTTTTTAGAATAACCGGTGGATGTCCCGAAATAGACGCAACAGTAATAAATCCATTTTTATCTCAGTACATAACAATGGCGGTAGGAGCGCTTGTTCAACGTGCAACTATTTTATCAATTTCAAATGAATGTACCGAAATATCGGAGGCATATTTTCAAAATGATATTCCTGTTCTTAATAAAGAGCTTAACGAAAGAATAAAAAAACTCAAAAGCGATTATGTATATGCTCAGAATAATATTTTTCTCAATCAATTAACTGTTCAGGAGCAGGGAATTGACGAATTTGAAATTATGAAAAATGAACTCTACATTAGCGATTCTCTTGAAAATCTTGATAAAAAAATAAACAGCATTTATGATTTTACCTCTGAATATGCGGAAAATGAAGAAAATAACCTTTTGAATACTCTAACAAGAATCGGCTTGCCTCTGACTTTGATTCAATGTCTTGCGATAATATTAAGTTTTACTTGTTTTACGGATTGGGCGTTTTGGGTTCAGCCGGCAGTATTCGTTTTTATTGTTATTATCAGCGTTTTTTGTTCAGTGTTATATTTTTCTGCTTTAAGGCATGAAAAGAAAAAATAAGTATAGAAAATTGTAATAATTTGGTGAAAAATGATATTGATAGAATTTTTTGATACAAATCATATTGATAATATTGCAGGCACACTGTTGTGCAGACCCGACAAGGTAGTTTTTGTTGGAAACAGTATTAAAAAGATGAAAAAATCCGTAAAAAATTATCTTGATGTGGTAAAAAAGTTTGGTATACAAACAACCTTTGATTACTGCGTTGTCAGCAGAAATTGGTTATCGGAAATAGTCACCAAGCTTTCCGATATAATTGAAAATGAAGAAAAATGCGTGTTTAATCTTAATGGCGGAGAGGATTTGTATCTTGTGGCAGCAGGCGTACTGTCGCAAAAATACAAGGATAAGGTTTTGCTGCGCAGATACAACGTGAGAAACAGTGTTCTGACAGACTGCGATACAGATGAAAATGTTTGCAGCGTAAAATCAATACAGTTTTCCGTAGAGGATAATATCAAGATTTACGGTGGCAGAGCAACGAAAGCGTTGAATAAAGCTGAGACGGAATTTAATTGGGATTTTAACAAGGACTTCTGCGATGACATTCGCCTTATGTGGGAAATCTGTATAGAGGATACCGAGCTTTGGAATGTGCAGATAAACCGTTTGGGAGCATTGGCTAATTTGTTTGGCAGTGCTGATTTCTTGGCTTGTACATTTAGAACGGAGGACGCTTGGCAAATACTTGATTCCGGATACGGAAATATGTTAAAGAACAGAGTTTACACGGAACTTAAGCGTTATGGTTTGTTGTCCGAATCAAAAACCGAGTCCGGTGAGGTTTCAATACGCTTTAAAAACGAACAGGTCAAACGAGCATTGACAAAAGCGGGACAAATTCTTGAATTGTACATTTCAATGATAGCTATGAGCATAAAGAACAATAATGATGTGCCGATTTACAACGATGTAAAAACGAGTGTATATATTGATTGGGACGGAAAGATTGAAAAAGAACTAAATATTGTAAACGAAATAGATGTTATTTTGATGAAAGATTTAGTGCCGGTTTTTATATCCTGCAAAAACGGTCAGATTGATATTGACGAATTATACAAATTGTCAGCAGTTGCCGAGCATTTCGGCGGAAAGTATTCCAAAAAGGTTCTTGCTGCTTCAGAACTTAACAAAATGGGAGAAAAAGCAAGTTACATAAAAGCAAGAGCGGCTGAACTGAATATTAAGATTTTAGAAGTATCTGCTTCGACAAGTGAAGCGGCGCTTAGAAAATCCTTGGAAAATATTTATAAATAAAATCAGCAAAAGCTAAAATAAAAGAGATAGAATAAAATCCCTGCTCACCGTAGTGTGAGCAGGGATTTTTGCGCCTGAAATAAATTCCCGTATGGGAAAGGTAAGGAATGACAAGAAAAGAAAAGCGGTATATAATTATTGGCATTGGTATCAATTCCCGTATGGGAAAGGTAAGACCAGAATTTGATGAAGACGAAAGATTACTTGATATAAAGAATCAATTCCCGTATGGGAAAGGTAAGAAAACAAAGGAGGAATATAAATGTCAAACAACACAAAGTATCAATTCCCGTATGGGAAAGGTAAGAACAGTATTTTGTGATACTATAGAAATTATACGCTTTATTTTGTATATTGTCAATACAATTGAAACAAATTATGATTCTGTCCGAGTTTATCAAATTATCAAATTATCAGCACCGTAAGTACAACTATAGAAGAGGTTGGAGTAACACTAAATAATGATTTTATAGTTTAATTAAAATCAGGTCATTCGTTTTTGGCTTATCCAAGCCGTTTTCTGGGTGTTTTTAATTGCAAAACAGTAAAAAATTGATATTCCAAATCGAAAATCCGGTCACCCAATATGACATTGTGTCATAAATTTAATTAAATGACTGTTT
The DNA here is from genome assembly GCA_946041635.1 of uncultured Clostridia bacterium. Lineage (GTDB taxonomy): Bacteria > Bacillota > Clostridia > Oscillospirales > Acutalibacteraceae > Fimenecus. Next base: position 593 of record CAMGDG010000044.1, on the reverse strand, counting down.
TTGGCTTATCTATCACAAAAATTAAACTTTGTAAGATTTGTGAATGACCGGAAAAATTGAATGATTTTTCGTAATTATATTGACAATATACAAAATAAAGCGTATAATTTCTATACTATCACAAAATACTGTTCTTACCTTTCCCATACGGGAATTGATACACTCCGTAGTGAATTGTAGTATCTCTTCTACTAATAGACTTACCTTTCCCATACGGGAATTGATACAAATAACGCAGCTAAAGCTAATAGACCTATAATTCCGACGACTTACCTTTCCCATACGGGAATTGATACGTATAATAGTACTCAATATAAAGTTTAAAAGATTCACTTACCTTTCCCATACGGGAATTGATACTGTTTGCTATCTGCGTCTAACGCAGCGTTTTCATTTTTAAGCTTACCTTTCCCATACGGGAATTGATACAATTTTGCTCTCAATAGAGCGCCTCCTAAAAATATTATTATCTTACCTTTCCCATACGGGAATTTGTCTATCGAAAAACCCTGTTCGCCTAATTGTGAACAGGGTTTAATTATAGGCTCTTTGTCAATAGTTGGGGTAAACCCGAAAAATGAATAATTGAATAG
>CAMGDG010000043.1 GCA_946041635.1 uncultured Clostridia bacterium | reverse complement strand
AGCGGAATAAGCGCAAACAGCACCGCACACACAGGCGCACCGAACACTATAAAGGGACGGCGTTTACCGAGCTTTGAATGACAGCGGTCGGAAAGCTTGCCGAAGGTGGGCTGGAAAATTACGCCGAAAATGTTATCAAAGGTCATAATAATACCTATAAACAACGGAACAAGCGTTATTCCTCCGCCTGCAAGGTTAACATTTTCGCCCTGTGCGGCAGCAAGACGAGCCAGAAAAGGAACGCTCTCGTTAAGCTTTGCACTTAAACTTGTTACCCATGCGGAATCGCTTAAAAGATGATTAAGTATTTTTGTAATATACGGGTCATAAATTGCCCATGCGATTGACGCCGCAAGAAAACCGAAGCCTGTCAGAATTGTATTCTTAACATTCAGCTTGCCGTTTTTCTCGCAAAAAAGTTCTGTTTTACTCATATAAAGCCTCCTTTGTATAATCAAAATTATACAAATAAATTATACATTTTTTCGAGCAAAAGAAATATAGGAAAATTAGCCTAAATATTCTGAATTTTTTTGTACACAGTGTCAGCCGTTATGAATACATATTTTATATGCGATTTCCTCTAACTGCTCAATACTTGAAAGCGAGCCTATTTCACGGCGGTACTCTGCGGCACCGTGAAGCCCCTTTGTGTACCAGGCGGCGTGCTTTCTCGCCTCCCTTAGCCCCACATATTCGCCTTTGTATTCGCAAATGGTTTTTATATGGTTTACCATAACTCTCATACGCTCTGCAACGGGCGGTTCGGGCAATATTCTGCCGTGTTCCAGATATGCGTTAATCTGTGAAAACACCCACGGTCTGCCCAGAGCCCCTCTGCCCACCATAACAAGGTCGCAGTCTGTTTCTTCCAGCATTTTTGCCGCCGAAAAGCCGTCGGTAATATCGCCGTTTCCGATTACGGGGATTGAAACAGCCCTTTTCACCTCCGCAATAATCTCTCTGTTTACGGGAGGAGCATACATCTGGTTTTTTGTTCTGCCATGGATGGTTATTGCCGCCGCACCTGCATTTTCGGCTCTTTTTGCAAGTTCAACTGCGTTGATACTGTCAAAATCCCAGCCCATACGGATTTTTACCGTAACGGGTACGGGGGAAGCCTTTACCACCCCACGGACAATATCCTCTGCAAGCTGTGGATTTTTCATAAGTGACGCTCCGCCGCCGTTCCCTGCGATTTTCGGTGCGGGACATCCCATATTTATATCAATAATCTCCGGCTTTGACTCCATAACCATAGGGATACTTTCAGCCATTATTTCGGGATTACTGCCGAAAATCTGCACCGCCGCCGGCCGTTCAATATCCGAAATAAAAGAGAGCTGTTTTGATTTTCTGTCGCCCATTGAAACACCCTTTGAGCTTATCATTTCGCTGACCACATAGGACGCACCGTAGCCCACGCACAGTTCACGGAAGGCACGGTCCGCCACTCCCGCCATAGGTGCTAAAACCGCCTTGCCGTTTATTTCAACATTACCTATCTTCAAGTTATTACCTCATTACAATTTGATACCTGTATTTTATCATAATAACGGGCTTTTAACAATACTATCCTGTCATATTCCTTTTTTACGGTTCATATATATGAGTTGAAATGTATAAAAGGAGAGATAACAATGGATTTTAATGTTCGTAAGGATTATATATCTGTTTGCGAAACGGCGTTTCAGGGCAATGCGGAGCACGCCGTTGAATGCGACATAACCCTGCCCGAATATCTGCCGGATATTGTGCGGATTCTTCGGTGCAGCGCTGTTCCGGGAGTGCAGACGCATCAGATTACCGGTGACAGAATTACTGCCGAGTGTGACTGTCTTGTGCGTGTGCTCTATGTGTGCGAGCAAGGCAAAATCCACGGCTATGACCAGACGCTTCACTTTTCAAAGCAGATTGAATTAAAGGCAGCCGACAGTATTACAGATGTTTTTGTAGGCGCTAAAACAGAATATGTGAATTACAGAGTATCGGGGCAGAGAAAATTCGAGGTTCACGGCGCAATCACCGTGTTTGCAAGGGCGGACGCCAAAAAACGCTGTGAGCTTATCTGCGGCGCAGAGGGCGACGGCATAACGGCAAGGACGGAAAATTTTGAAATCTGTGATTTGGTTTCTCTTACGGAAAAGACCTTTACCGTTTCGGAAACCTGTGAAGCGGCGGCGCTGAAAGAACCTATAAGCTCCGTTATTCATTCCGGAGCCTCGGCTGTTATCGACGAAGTAAAGGTAATTTCCAACAAGCTGTTCTTAAAGGGCGAGCTTATTGTTCACACCGCCTTTACATCGGGAGAAGACTGCGAAACAGGCACTCTTGACAATATGATAAGCATAAATCAGATAATTGAAGCCCCCGATATTACCGAGGACTGCCGAACAGAGGCCTCACTTTCCGTATTATCCCTTGATGTGCGCTCAAAATTTGATTCGGCAGGGGACAAAAATCTCTTGGAAATCTCCGCAACTCTCGGTTTTTCCGACAGAGGATATGCCACACGCACCGTGACCGCCGTTAAGGACGCATATTCGGTAAAATACGAAACAGAGATGAAAAAAGCGGGAATTTATGTATCCCGTCTTGAAGAGCAGATTGAGGACGCCTTCCTTTGCCGCGGCACCGTTGACCTTTCCACAACGGGAATGACGGAAATTTTAAGCTTTGTATGCAGTGGCATAACCTCCGCATTTTCCGTGCGTGAAAACTGTGCCGCCGTAAACGGCGAGGTTACTGCCGATATAATTTATAAAGACTCAAAGGGTGAGCCCGCCTTTGCTCAGCGGCAAATTCCCTACGAATATAATCGGAATATGCAAACCGACGGTATAAATCTCACTTGCCGTCCCGAATGTGCCGTTACTGCGTCAAGCTTTGTTATAGGCAACGCCGACACCCTTGATGTACGCATAGAAATAAATGTGCAGGGCTTTGTTTTCCGTGAGGAGGAAAAAACAGTCGTAACGGAAATCGCCGTTGACAAGTCAAGGGCAAAAATATTGAAAACGGCGTCACTCACCGTGTATTTTGCCGATGAGGGAGAGAGCCTTTGGAATATTGCGGAAAAATACAACACAACAGTAGATGCCGTTATGCGGGAAAACCGTATTCCCGACGGCAAGCTGGAAAAAAGCTGCAAGCTGCTGATACCGAAAATATAAAGGAGGGATTTCAATGAGTAATTCAAGTATTTACAGCGACATTGCCGTGAGAACAGGCGGCGACATATACATAGGCGTGGTAGGCCCCGTAAGAACGGGAAAGTCCACATTTATCAAGCGATTTATGGACACAATCGTTTTGCCGAATATGGAAAATGACACGGTGAGAGAACGGGCGAACGATGAACTCCCTCAATCCTCGGCAGGCAGAACAATAATGACCACCGAGCCTAAATTCATTCCCGAAAATGCAGTAAGAATAACGCTCCCCGACAATGCACAGCTTAATGTTCGTATGATTGACTGCGTGGGGTATATTGTTCCCAGCTCCTTGGGATATATTGAGGGCGACCAGCCCCGAATGGTGCGTACTCCCTGGTTTGAAAATGAAATCCCCTTTAATATGGCGGCAGAAATCGGCACGCAAAAGGTTATCACCGAGCACTCTACCATAGGTCTTGTTGTTACAACCGACGGCAGTATCAGCGATATTCCCCGTGACGAGTATGAAGAGGCGGAGGAGCGTGTAATCAACGAATTAAAGGAGCTTAATAAGCCTTTTGTGGTACTCCTCAACTGTATGTATCCCAAGGGCGAAGCGGCGCAAAGGCTTTCAGCGGAGCTTTCGGCAAAATACCGTGTACCCGTTATGGCGGTCAACTGTCTGGAACTTTCCGAACAGGAAATAAAAGAGATTATCACTCAGGTACTGTTTGAATTCCCTGTTAAGGAAATAAGCATTGACCTGCCTATGTGGCTTGTAAGCCTCTCCGAGGACCATTGGCTTAAATCGGAGACATATAAATGTATTCTTGACTCTATTGAAGGCATTTCCTTTGTTCGGGATATAGGCGCCATGACCGAGGATTTGCAAAAGTGCGAATACATTACCGACGCCGCAGTTACCTGTATGGATTTAGGCGTAGGCAGTGCATGGATTTCGGTGGATATGAACAACTCTCTGTTCTATAAAATCATCGAGGAGTCAACAGGTATTGCCATTGAAAGCGAACAGGGACTTCTTAACTGCCTTAAAGAACTGTCGGCAGTGAAAAAAGAATACGAGAGAATACGCTCCGCTCTTGACGAAGTTGAGTCAACAGGCTACGGAATTGTTATGCCCACCATTGACGAGCTGTCCCTTGAAGAGCCTGAAATCGTGAAGCAGGGCGGACGATACGGCGTGCGGCTGTGCGCCTCCGCACCGTCAATCCATATGATGAAAGCCAACATAAAAACGGAGGTTGCTCCCGTTGTGGGAAGTGAAAGCCAATCGGAGGAGCTTGTAAAATACCTCCTGGAAGGCTTTGAGGAGGATCCCCAAAAAATTTGGGAGTCAAATATTTTCGGCAAATCCCTTAACGAGCTTGTCAACGAGGGACTTCGCAACAAGCTTTATCATATGCCCACCGATGCCCGTATGAAATTTCAGGAAACGCTGGAGCGAGTTATCAATGAGGGCTGTAACGGACTTTTGTGCATAATACTTTAAAATGCTGCAACCAATCCCACTCTCTACACGAGGGAGGAGGAAAACCCAAGGTTTTGACCGTGGGAGTAAAAAACGAATGAATAATGAATAATACAAACGAAAATCCGCTCTCTTTCGAGAACGGATTTTCGTTTTGTCATTCATGTCCGAAAAAGAACTGGTCTGAAAACATGATTTTCTTTAATTAATATTAAATTTCCAACTTATTAGCATATTCCTGCAAAATAAAGTTTATTTGTTCTTCATTTTCATAAAAAACATTGTCGCATTGTTCTAAAATTTCGTCTGCATTTTCATCTTCTTCATTTTCTTCCAATATCAAATACGCTTTATGTGCTTTTTTAAGATTTTTATATAAAGGTGATGTAAGAATTTTTTCCAAAGCAGACATTTCTTTTTTCAAATCACTTACATTATCTACATTGCAAAAATACTGACTATGCCCACCGTTATTAATTTCACTTTGATAGGTCATTAGTTCAGTATAAGGTGATTTTGTTTTTTCTTCTGTCCACAATTCCCACATCTTATTCCATTTAAGTTGTTCTTCCGTCAATTCAACTTTCTTTTTCTTAAATATATCAAACAAACCCATAGAATCACCGCCTTGGGTGTATTATAGCATAAAAACGGTGGTGCCGCAACACCTCTTCACTATTCACTCTTACCTCTTACTTTCCAAAAATCCCGTTCACAATTTTTTAGTGAAAAGTGAAGAGTGAAAAGGTAATAAGTAAAAATCCCGCCCACTATCGTGAACGGGATTTTTGGAGCTGATAACCGGATTCGAACCGGTGACCTCGTCCTTACCAAGGACGTGCTCTACCGCCTGAGCCATATCAGCACATATTCAAAATGCAAGAGTAATTATACAAACTTTTCAACCGTTTGTCAAGATAAATAAAAGAAAACCTTTGTTCCCGGAAAATCACGCTGTAACCGTCACCTTTCTTTTGCTTTATAAAAAAAATCAGGCGTGGCAAATCTCCACGCCTAACCTCAATTATTCATCGGTCTTTTTCTCGTCCTCGGTGCGTTCACTGATAATATATCTTGGCCGTCCCTTGACCTCCATATAAATTTTACCGATATACTCACCAATAATACCGATACTGCAAAGCTGTATACCGCCCATAAAGCAAATGATACAAACCAAACTTGCCCAGCCTATTATAGAATGACCTGTAAGCTGCATTACAACAGCCCAAATCACGCCGGCAAAGCTTAATGCAGACATAATAAGACCCATATACATAATCAACTGCAGGGGCTTAACGCTGAGGCTTGTAATTCCGTTAAACGCAAGTGCCAACATCTTTTTTAACGGATAATGACTTTTGCCTGCCATACGCTCATGTCGCTCATAATAAACCGATGTTGATTTAAAGCCTACCAACGGTATCATTCCTCTAAGAAACAAGTTTACCTCTTTAAAGTTTGCAAACTCCTGCAAAACCCGTGAGGATATTAAACGATAATCCGCATGGTTGAACACAACCTCTGCGCCCAAAAGGTTCATCAATTTGTAGAATGATTCGGCAGTGAAACGTTTAAACGCCGTATCGGTTTTACGGCTGCTGCGAACGCCATACACCACCTGTGCTCCGTCCAAGTACTCCCGTACCATTTCGTCCATGGCATTTATATCATCCTGACCGTCACAGTCAATGGAAATAGTGATGTCGCACACATCCTTTGACTCCATAAGTCCTGCCAGCACTGCATTTTGATGTCCGCGGTTTCTGCTTTGACAAATTCCTATAAAATGCTCGTCTTGCTTTGAAAGCTCTTTAATAATTTCCCACGTTTTATCTTTACTGCCGTCATTTACAAACATTATTCGGCTGTCCTCAGAAACCATGCCCTGCTCTATAAGTTGCCGGAGCTTTGCAAGAAATTCCGGTGCGGTAACGGGAAGAACCTCTTCCTCGTTATAACAGGGTATTACGACATATAATTTAGGTGTTTTCATACATTTTCCCTCTCGTTTCCGAACAATTCAAACAACTTTTAAGAAAAGCTATTTGCTGTTGCATACCAATTCCCAATTGCTTATTACCAACTTTTCGTTTTCGCTGTTTGTTTTAATCGTGCAATAATTTGCACCCGCTTTTAAATCCATATCTATTTTATACTCTTTAGCTTCGGCATCCGCTGTATATTCTTTACCGTTAACATTAAATGTAATCGGATTACCCGTATTTGATTTTAATGTTAAGCATACCGTTGCTTTACAGTCTATTTTTGAATAAATAGGCATTTTGAAGGAGTTACAGGGAACTTCAAACACATTTCTTAAAGTTGCAAAGGAATCGGTATTCTTTTCAATCTGCATAATTGCCGCAACATTTTCCTGTGCACTTTCAGGGGAAACAATGTTATCACAGTTAGGCATGACGCAAATTTTGCAGTCAAGAGGTAACTTTTCAATATCGGTACGGTCATATTCAGTATATTTAAAATAGGTGTTATCCATTTCTTTCGTAAGCGAATAAATCAAATTGTTTCTTCCGTGATATGTGCTCCACCAATATCCAAGCTCCACATCACCGCCCACAAGCAGAAGATTTTCGTTTTCACAAGATTCTAACTGCTCATAAAAGTCTATCCACTTATCATTATAACTAACTCCCAGATACTGAATGTCAGCGTTACTGTAATCTCCGTTAGCATTAGCATACATCGGTATCAAGGTCTTTCTTACGCTGAGCCCCGTGCAACCTATAAAGAATACGGAAAGTGCAATTGTTCCGCCCTTTAATACAACACTTTTGAAAATCTCGCCCCATTTTGTATTCAAATTGACAGTAACTTTTTTAAATTCACTGCGTGCACAATCCCAGAAAAGCCAAATACCGACAGCGATAAGCGGTGCTGCTAATGAATAGAGCTTAAAAAAGCTGTAAGAAAAATCGTCATCCATACACATAAATAAGGTAGGCAATATAATAACCGCAAGTGAATTTAAAGTTTCGCCGTTGTGCTTTTTGAAGAAATACATTACCGTTCCGCAAACACCCGCAATCAGCAAAACTACGGTAACAAAACGCATTGCCATGAAGAAAATTCCCGGAAAGCCCTCCAATGTAGTGCCGTAGAAGGTATAATTCAAAGTTTTCTGCGTATATGCAAATGGATATATGAAATTAAGCCCCTGTCTTGAAACCGAACCGCTTAATTCCAACATAAAATTCTTTAAAAACGGTATATTCCAAGCAACAGCTACCGCAGTAATTATAACTGAACTACCGATAGGCTTAATAATCTGCTTGTTTTTCACCATCATATAGAAACAGGAGATGCCTAATATTCCCACATAAAGATATGTTGCATCAAGCAATGTGGAAACAAATGAAGCCGTCAGTGTACCGGCAAACACAGCTTTCGGAATACTGAACTCATCCAGAGAATCTATAAACAGCTTGCAGAAAACTGCCGCGAAGCTCATAAAGAGACAAACAGGAACAAAGCCTTGCATTTCCGTCATAATAACTATGGGTAAAGTTGCCCCGAAGAATGACGCCAAGTATTTGTGCAGCTTTTTGATCTTCAAATCACTTACAAAATATAGTAATGCACAGAATACCAAAACAACAGAAGCAATTGAAATAAATCCTATTGTTGAAGCACCGTCCACTCTGCACAGAGCGGCAACAAATGCCTGAATAACCCCTCTGGATATTCTGTGACATCCGTTAAAGTACCATTGAGTTGCACCTAAATATGGCTGTGTATTACAAAGCTCGTCCAATGAAGAAAATGCGGATTCCTTTAAAAATTCCGCTTGTGAGCCATAGAAAAACAAATCCCACCAGCCAAAGCTACGGTAATATTTTGCACCGATAACAAAATAAGAAATACTGAATAATGCAACAACGGCTATTGCTAAAAAACAAAACGGCAGCGGAGGAACAATTGCCTTTTTCTTCCGTCTGCTCCAAATGCAGAACGCTACAAACGCAACTGCAAACACAGCAATAAACGGATAGGCTGTATATTTTACAGGAATATCAAAGCTTGCAAGCAATTTCAAAATTCCTGTAATCAATGCGTAGCCTGTAAACGGGGAGAGAGCCCATATCCCGGTCTTTCCAAAATCACTTTCAGCTTTTTTTTGAAAGACAAGATATGTTACGGGAAAGCCCACTATAAATAATGACAATAAACCAACCACCATAATTATAAGCGACATTAAATCATCCTCACCTTTGGATTTCAGCATTTAAGCCTGAAATGACACAAAATACTTTATATATAAGAATTATATCATCATACACGCTGGATTTCAACAGTTTTTGAAAAAAGCCAATTTTGTTCACTCTGCGTTGTAAATAGATGTGACCCATTTTTGATAAAAAATTAGTCAAAATATAGGTTGGTATTGGTTTTGCGGAAATTTTCACGGGCGATTCGTGAATCGCCCCTACGGGGTTTGCGTGGGTTTGTATGTGCTTTTGCGGGCGATTCGTGAATCGCCCCTACGAGTTAACTGATAAATTTGGTAAAAATCTGTCAATTCGGAAACCGAGCCCTCATTTTTCAATTATTTCCGTTTTATCATTGCTCCGAACTGTTTTTTGTGCTATCATCTATACAAAGTAAAAACAGGGAGAGGATTTTTTGGATAGCAGACTTGATTTATACACGAGCATTGTGCCCAACCGCCGTCAGTTAATAATTCAGGATATGAAATACTATGCCTTTGTTCACTACGGAATGAACACCTTTACAAACCGTGAATGGGGCGACGGCAAAGAGAGTGAAAGTATTTTTAACCCCAAAAAACAGAATACCGACCAATGGTGCGAGGCGATTGCCGCCGCAGGGATGAAAGGCGTTATTCTCACCTGCAAGCATCACGACGGTTTTTGCCTGTGGCCCACAAAGACAACGGAGCATTCAATTAAAAACAGCCCTTATAAAAACGGTAAGGGCGATGTTGTGCGTGAGGTGTCTGAATCCTGCAAAAAATACGGCTTAAAATTCGGCGTTTATCTTTCCCCGTGGGACAGAAACGCAGAGTGCTACGGTACACCTGCCTACAACGATTTTTACATAGCCCAGCTTACCGAGCTTTTGACAAATTACGGAGATATATTTATGCTTTGGATGGACGGCGCCTGCGGTGCGGCGTCGGACGGCAAGCCTGTGCAGAAATACGATTTTGAAAGAATCTGGAACACGGCTGTTGAATTACAGCCCGACATTGTTTTGTCCGACTGTGCTCCCGATGTGCGCTGGATAGGCAACGAAAGCGGCAAAACGAGAGAGAGCGAGTGGAATGTTGTTCCCAAATTTGAATTCGGCGAGCAAAACTTTCAGGCGTCCGATGATATGAAGGACTTTCAGAAGCGGTGTCGGGATGTTATGCTGCCGGATATGGGGTCAAGAGAGTTTTTGGCGAATTTTGACGAGTTCATATGGTATCCTGCCGAAGTTGATGTGTCCATACGCCTTGGCTGGTTCTATCACCCGTTGCAGAGATTCACTTTGAAATCACTCAATCATCTTATGAAGATTTACTACAACTCGGCAGGAAACAACGCCCTTATGCTTCTCAATATTCCCCCAAACAAAAACGGACTTCTGGCAAAAAGCGATGTTAAGCGATTGCGCCAAATGGGCAAATGGATTAAAAAGGAAGACGAATTGCTTATCTCCGATGTGAAAACGGAAAAATCGGAGGACGGATTTGAAATTAACCTTAAATTCCCGAAACAATCCGTTGACCGTGTACGCCTTTCCGAGGACACGACAAAATCACAGCGTGTGGAAAGATTCTCAATATATGCAGACGGCAAAAAGCTTTTCGGCGGCACAATAATCGGATTTTCAAAAATTGCGGTATTTGAGCCCACCGTTACCGACAATCTTACAATAAAAATCGAGAAATGCCGCAAAGAGCCATATATCAACAAGGCGGAAGTAATCGCCACCGGCGCATACAGGGTAAAATAATAAGTTAAATAAAACAGGGAACAGTTTTGACTTTGACTGCTCCCTGTTTTCATATTATTTGCTTTTCAGTTTACATATTAAGAAATTGTGAGCCTCTCGGTACAACAAATGTTATACCGTTTTCAATAATCTGAAATTCTCTTTCCGTAACATATGCACACTCACCGTCCACATTAACGGCGGCCGGATTTTTGCTTTCGATCTTAACCTTTTTGCACTTTCTGATTGTTGTGATGTCAAGAT
>CAMGDG010000042.1 GCA_946041635.1 uncultured Clostridia bacterium | reverse complement strand
TGGATAATCCGGGCGACGCAAAATACGGAATGACAACCGAACAGCTTTTTGAAGCTTTTAAAATAATGAAATCCAAGGGCGTTGAGGAGTTCGGTATTCACGCTTTCCTTGCAAGTAACACAGTTACAAACGAGTATTACCCCACACTTGCAAAAACCCTATTTGAAGTTGCAGTAAAACTTAAAGAGGAAACAGGGGCAAACATTAAATTCATTAACCTTTCAGGCGGTATCGGTATTCCTTACCGTCCCGACCAAGAGCCCAACGATATTTTTGAAATCGGAAAAGGCGTTGAAAACGTATATAATGAGGTTCTCGCTCCCGCAGGTATGGACGATGTTTCAATTTATACAGAACTCGGCAGATTTATGATGGGACCTTACGGTGCGCTTGTTACAAGAGCAATCAATGAAAAGCACACACATAAAGAGTATATAGGCGTTGACGCTTGCGCAGTAAACCTTATGCGCCCTGCAATGTACGGCGCTTATCACCATATAACGGTTATGGGTAAGGAAAATGAGCCCTGCACATGCAAATATGATGTTACAGGCTCACTTTGCGAAAATAACGATAAATTTGCAATCGACAGAATGTTGCCGAAGGTGGATATGGGCGACCTTATATATATTCACGATACAGGTGCTCACGGTTTTGCAATGGGATATAACTATAACGGTAAACTGAAATCAGCGGAAATACTGTTAAAGCAGGACGGCTCTTTTGAACTTATCCGCCGTGCAGAAACCCCTGCCGACTATTTCAGAACATTTGACTGCTTTGATTTTTATAAAAAAGTAACCGAGTGATTTTCAGAGGTGTTTTAATTGTCTTTCGTTCACCTGCATGTGCATACCGAATACAGCCTGCTGGACGGCGCTTGCCGTCTTGACAGGCTTTGCGGTGCTGCCGCAGAACGGGGACAAACAGCTCTTGCTATTACTGACCACGGCAATCTTTTCGGGGCCGTGGATTTTTATAAAGCGGCAAAAAAACACGGTATCAAACCCATAATCGGCTGTGAGGTGTATGTGGCTTCCCGTTCGCGTTTTGATAAGGTGCACGGCGTCGATTCCGAAAGGCATCATCTTGTTTTGCTGTGTAAAAATGAAACAGGCTATAAAAATCTTACAAAAATGGTGTCGTCTGCATGGATAGACGGATTCTATACAAAACCCCGAATAGACCGTGAATTGATTGAAAAGTATCATGACGGTCTTATTGCCCTTTCGGCATGCCTTGCAGGCGAGGTGCCCAAGCTTCTTTCCGGCGGCGATTACAGAAAAGCAAAGGAGACCGCTCTTTGGTATGAAAATGTGTTCGGCAAGGGCAATTATTATCTTGAAATGCAAAATCACGGTATTCCCGAACAGCTTACGGTTAATGACGGTATTATGCGTATTTCACGGGAAACGGGGATTCCTGTTGTTGCAACCAACGATGTCCATTATGTTAACAAAGAGGACGCCAATGTTCAGAAAATATTGATTTGCATTGCAACTAACCATACTATTGATGAAGAAAACTCTCTTGAATTTGAAACCGATAATTTCTATTTAAAAACAGAGGAGGAAATGCATTCTTTATTTGAGTATGCGCCCTCCGCCATAGAAAACACTCAAAAAATAGCCGATATGTGTAATTTTGACTTTGAATTCGGTAAAACAAAGCTTCCGAATTTTGATGTGCCTGAGGGTATTACGCATTTTGACTATTTGAAGAAAAAAAGTTATGAAGGTCTTATAAATCGTTACGGTAATAATCCCGATAAACTGTATATTGACAGGCTTGAATATGAACTGTCGGTAATAAGCAGTATGGGATATGTGGATTATTTCCTTATTGTTGCCGATTTTATTGAGTACGCAAGAAATAACGGTATTCCCGTAGGTCCGGGCAGAGGTTCGGGCGCAGGCAGTATCTGCGCTTACTGTATGGGAATTACCAATATTGACCCCATCAAGTATAACCTTATCTTTGAACGCTTTTTAAATCCCGAACGAGTCAGCATGCCTGATATTGATGTGGATTTCTGCTATGAGCGCAGAGGTGAAGTGATTGATTATGTTATACGCAAATACGGTGCCGATCATGTGGCGCAGATTGTAACCTTCGGTACAATGGCGGCAAGGGCTGCTGTGCGTGATGTAGGCAGAGCTATGGGCTTGTCTTATGCGGCTGTGGATAGTGTTGCAAAGAAAATCCCAAGAAGCATTGGAATGACAATTGAAAGAGCTTTGACAGAAAGTGACGAACTGCAAGCGTTATACAACAGTGACGAAAAGGTGAAAATGCTTATTGACACTGCAAAGAGCGTGGAGGGTATGCCGCGGCACGCTTCAACTCATGCCGCCGGTATTGTTATAACCGATAAGCCGGTAAGCGATTATGTTCCCCTTGCACGAAATGACGAATCAATTGTAACCCAGTTTACTATGACCACAATCGAGGAATTGGGACTTCTCAAAATGGACTTTTTGGGACTGCGTACATTAACGGTTATCAATGACTGTGTAAAAGCCGTCAGAAAAACCGAACCTGATTTCGATATTGAAAAAATACCCCTTGATGACGAAAAAGTTTATGCGCTTTTTTCAAGCGGTCAGACTGACGGTGTGTTCCAATGCGAATCCAACGGTATGAGAAGCGTGTTTGTGCGGCTTAAACCCACAAATCTTGAAGATATTATAGCCGTTATTTCACTTTACAGACCGGGACCTATGGACTCAATCGATACTTATATCGAAAACCGCCATAATCCCCAAAGAATTAAATATAAAACACCCATGCTCCAAGATATACTTAATGTCACATACGGCTGTATGGTGTATCAGGAGCAGGTTATGCAGATTTTCAGATCCCTTGCAGGGTATTCTCTGGGCAGGGCTGATATTGTGCGCCGTGCAATGTCCAAGAAAAAACATAAGGTAATGGAAGAAGAAAGAGCATTTTTCTGTGAGGGCGCAAGCAAAAACGGCATTGAAAAAAGAGTTGCCAATGAGATTTTTGACGATATGTCGTCTTTTGCATCGTATGCATTTAATAAATCCCATGCGGCGGCATATGCGGTTGTGGCTTACAGAACGGCATATTTAAAACGGTATTATCCCTGTGAATTTATGGCTTCGCTTTTAACCAGCGTGCTTGATAATTCCTCAAAGGTTTCCGATTATATCGAGGACTGTAAGCGCAACGGTATCAAAATACTTGCACCCAATGTTAATTACAGTTTTAAAAACTTTTCAGCGAATAAAGATAATAATGCCATACTTTTCGGCTTGCTCGCAATTAAAAATCTCGGTCGTGATTTTATTGATACAATAATAAATGAGCGCACCGCAAACGGACAGTTTGATTCTTTTTATTCGTTCTGCAACCGTGTTTACGGAAAAGGCTTTAACAGGCGTGCCGTTGAAAGTCTTATCAAGTGCGGAGCTCTTGACAATCTCGGCTGTAACCGCCGTGAAATGCTGATGAATCTTCCGTTCATCATTGATGAGCTTGACTCTTCAAGACGGCGTAACCTCGAAGGGCAAATAGGTTTGTTCGACTTAATCGGCGGCGGTGGGGAAAGTCCTTATGTAATTAAGCACGCTGAGGAATTCCGAACCGAAGAACTTCTCGCAATGGAGAAAGAAACAACAGGCCTTTATATAAGCTCTCATCCGATGGAGCAATATGCCGAATTGGAGCAAAAACTAAGATGCGACCGTATAGTGGACATACTTAATTCCGAAAATGATTTTGATTCAAAATACGCTGATTCAATTTCTGTGAAAGTAATGGGAATTGTAAACGGAATTACAAAAAAGCAAACGAAAAACGGTGAAACGATGGCTTTCGTTAATTTGGAGGGCGTCAGCGGTTCAATTGAAATCGTAGTTTTCCCGAAATTATTTGCAAAATATGTAAATGTTTTCAATAACGGTGCCGCCGTGCTCATAGGTGGGCGAATTTCCGTGCGTGAAGAGGAAAATCCCAAGCTCATTCTTGATTTTGCGGATACTGCGGAGAACGTTAAGGTCAATCAAACTAAAAAAATCGGACTTTTTATCCGTGTTGAAAGCGAAGCGTCGCCTGAATATAAAAAATGCCTTGATTATATTCAAACGAACGCAAATAACGGAGATATTCCGCTGTATTTCTATTTTTCAACAAGCAAAAAGTATTTTCCGTATAAAAAAATATCTGCTGACAAAAGTATAATAGACGGGTTAAGAAAAATTGTCGGTGATTCCCATGTTGTTTTGCAAAAATAAAGGTATTTACTTGCTTTTTGTATATAATTATGTTATCATAAAGGCTCAATGTGGTAATTTTTAGTAATCAGAGGGTGATTAAATGAAAACAATAGGTGTTCTTACAAGCGGCGGCGACGCACCGGGCATGAATGCGGCTATTCGTGCTGTTGTGCGTGCAGGCTGTGAAAACGGAATGCGCGTTATGGGTATCAGAAGAGGCTACAACGGCCTTATGCAAGGTGATATGTATGAAATGAACCTTCGCAGTGTATCTAATATCATTAACCGCGGCGGTACAGTTCTTTATTCTGCCAGAAGCCCCGAATTCAAAACCGAAGAAGGTCTGCAAAAGGCACTTAATGTTGCAAAAGAAGTAGGAATGGAGGGCGTTGTTGTTATCGGCGGCGACGGCTCTTTCAGAGGTGCAAGAGATTTGTCTTTGAGAGGTCTTCCTTGTGTCGGTGTTCCCGGTACAATTGATAACGATATTGCTTGCTGTGATTATACAATTGGCTACGATACTGCCATGAATACCGTTCTTGCAATGGTTGACAGACTCCGTGATACAACCGAATCTCACGATCGTTGCTCCGTTGTTGAGGTAATGGGCAGAAGAGCGGGTTATATTGCTCTTAATGCAGGTATTGCATGCGGCGCAACAACAATTCTTATTCCCGAGGTTGAATACGATTTCCAGCGTGATGTTATTGAAAGAATGATCAGAACGCAGAAAACAGGTAAAAAGCACTTCATCATAATTGTTGCTGAGGGTATCGGCGGCGTTGAGGAAATGGCTAAGCGTATTCAGGCCGAAACAGGCGTTGAATCCCGTGCAACAATTCTCGGCCATGTTCAGCGCGGCGGTGTTCCTACCGTTCGTGACCGTGTAACGGCAAGTCTTATGGGATACAAGGCCGTTGAGCTTTTGAAAGAGGGTATCGGCAACAGAGTTGTTGCTATGCAAAAGGACGAAATTGTCGATTTCGATATTTTTGAAGCCCTCAATATGAAAAAGTCCCTTGACCTCAATCTTTACAAAATCGCTCACGAAATTTCAATCTGATTATGTCCAATATAATTCTAATAGGTATGCCCGGTTGCGGAAAAAGCACGGTGGGAGTAATTCTCGCAAAAACGCTGGGAATCGGCTTTGTCGATACAGATTTGATTATTCAACAGCGTGAAAAAAGACTGTTGCAGGAGATAATCAATAATGACGGTATTGACGCTTTCCTCGATTGTGAGGCTGAGGCGGTTAAGTCGGTTTCTTGTGATAATACTGTGATTGCAACCGGCGGAAGCGTTATTTTGCGTGACGACGCAATGACTCATTTGAAAAAAACAGGAAAAGTTTTCTATTTAAATGTACCTGTTGCTGAAATTAAAAATCGTCTCAATAATATTAAAACCCGCGGAATTGCCGCAACGGCAGGCGAGAGTATTGACGATATTTTCAATGAGCGTTCGCCGCTTTATGAAAAATATGCGGATTTCGTACTTGATTTAACAGATTGCTGTGCAGAACAGACTGTTGAAAAAATTTGTGAAATAATTAAATTTTAAACAAAAATTAACGCCTTACGGTATTTTCTTTCATTGAGAAATTTCACCGCAAGGCGTTTATTTTTCCGTTAATATTAAACCGTATGTGTGGCAAATTATTAGTGCGGAGGTGAGAAATGCGTTATTTTATCAGAATTTTATCAATTTTTTGCTCAGCTTTGTGCGTAATAATTTTTTCTTTAATTTATTTAGGTTGCCGCTTCATTCCTGATAACATTACTATTGTCGAAAATTCTCGCACTGTTGTTCCGAATTTTTTCGGAGCTTCAATGTACGGAGTAAAAGGTGTATATGAAACAGGTGTTGCAGAGGGGACTGCCCGAACTTCACAAAATGAAACGGAAGTTACACTTTTAAAAATAATACCTGTAAAAAATGCAAAAATTACGGGTACAAAAAGGCAATATGTGACTATCGGCGGGGATATTTTCGGAATCAAGCTCTATACAAACGGTGTTATAGTTGTTTCAACCGATACAATCGAAACCGACGAGGGGAGCGTAAATCCGGCAAAAGAAGCGGATTTACGGATAGGCGATATTATTATTTCTGTAAACGGAACCGATATACAGTCTGTCAAGCATTTATCCTCAATTATTCAGGAAAGTAACGGGGAATATGTGAATATGACCGTTTTAAGAAGCGGTATTGAGAAGAAAATCAGTTTCAGAACAGTAAAAGAAAAAATAAGTAATAAGTACAGAGCAGGACTTTGGGTGCGTGACAGTACTGCGGGAATAGGTACTGTAACATTTTACAAAACGGAAAACAATTCATTTGCAGGGCTCGGACACGCAATTTGTGATACTGATACCGATAGAATAATGCCAATGAAGAGCGGAGAAATGGCTGAGGCGTATGTTAACGGGTTTTATAAGAGCAGCAACGGAAGCGTAGGTGAGCTTTGCGGAGTATTTACAGGTAAAAATACAGGCGTTCTGTGTGTGAATGACGAAACGGGAATATACGGATACACAACAAAAACGATTAACGGAAAAATGTATCCGGTTGCAGTAAAACAGGAGGTACACGAAGGTGAAGCTCAAATTTTCTGCACAATAGATAACTCCGAGCCGAAGCTTTATAATGTAAAAATTGTTAAGGTCAATTCAAATTCCGCATCGGTCAATAAGGATATGGTTATAGAAATTACAGATGAAGAATTGCTTTCAAAAACAGGCGGAATTTTACAGGGTATGAGCGGAACTCCCATAATTCAGGACGGTATGCTCGTGGGCGCCGTAACCCATGTATTTGTGAACAATACCAAACAAGGATACGCTATATTTGCCGAGAGAATGCTTGAAACCTCCGTTTGTCAGGATATGAAAAAGTACGAACAGTTTTTGCAAAATGCGGCCTGACAAAAAAGGGTGGAAACCGTTTGGTTTCCACCCTGAATTTTATGTATTTAGTTTTTAAGGCTTTGAAGCGGTGCGGGAATTCTGCCGCCTCGGTTAATAAATTTGGCAGGGGAGGCGGTGTTTACTTTCATTATTGGTGAAACGCCGAAAAGTCCGCCGAATTCAATTTCCTCACCGTCTTTTTTACCTATTGCGGGAATAACCCTGACAGCAGTTGTCTTTGAATTTACCATACCGATTGCCGCTTCGTCAGCGATAATTGCCGAAATAACTTCCGCAGGTGTATCGCCGGGAATAGCTATCATATCAAGTCCCACAGAGCAGACAGCCGTCATTGCTTCAAGCTTCTCAATACAAAGCGTATCGCTTCTTGCAGCATCAATCATTCCTGCGTCCTCAGAAACAGGAATAAATGCACCTGAAAGTCCGCCTACATGGGAGGATGCCATTACTCCGCCCTTTTTAACGGCATCATTAAGCAAAGCTAAGCAGGCAGTAGTTCCGCATGCACCGCATTGCTCCAAGCCCATTTCTTCAAGAATATGAGCAACTGAGTCTCCGATGGCAGGAGTGGGAGCAAGAGAGAGGTCAACTATACCGAAAGGAACATTAAGTCTTCTTGAAGCCTCTGTTGCAACAAGCTGACCGACTCTTGTAATTTTAAAAGCAGTTCTTTTAACGGTATCGGCAATTTCCGTAATATCGGCGTCCGGTATTTTTGAAATTGCGGCTCTTACAACGCCCGGACCCGAAACACCGACATTTATAACGCAGTCAGGCTCACCTGCACCGTGAAATGCACCGGCCATAAAGGGATTGTCTTCAACTGCATTGCAGAATATAACAAGCTTTGAAGGTCCTACAAGACCGTTATCCTTTGTCAGCATTGCCGATTCACGGACAATTTCACCCATAAGCTTTACAGCGTCCATATTTATACCCGTTTTTGTTGAGCCGATATTAACGCTTGAACAAATGCGTTCTGTTTCAGCCAATGCTTGCGGAATGCTTTTAATAAGCTCAACATCGCCGGCGGCAAAGCCTTTCTGAACAAGGGCTGAGTATCCGCCGAGGAAGTTTACGCCCACTTCCTTTGCAGCCTTGTCGAGAATTTTTGCAAATTTAATGGGGTCGCCCTTTGAAGCGGCGGAAATCATGGAAATAGGTGTAACGGATATTCTTTTATTTATAATCGGAATTCCGTATTCCTTTTCTATCTCTTCACCTGTTTTTACAAGGCTTTCTGCTTTAAAACAAATTTTATCATAAACCTTTGAGCAGGCGTTATCAATATTGCTGTCAATACAGTCAAGAAGAGAAATGCCCATTGTAATGGTTCTTATATCAAGATTTTCCTCCTGAATCATATTGATTGTTTCAAGTATATCGTGGGTGTTAATCATATTTTGTGTAACCTCAATTTATATTCTGTGCATTGAATTGAAAATATCTTCGTGCATAACATGTATGGAAAGAGCCATCTCATCGCCGATCGATGTTACCTTATCGGAAAACTCCGTAAACGCTACCGTGCATTTTTCAAAGTCAACAAGCATAATCATACAAAACATATCCTGCAAAATTGACTGTGAAACCTCAATAACATTAACGCTGTTTTCGGCGCACACACCGGAAACCTTTGCAAGAATTCCTACCATATCCTTACCGACTACGGTAATAATACCTCTCATAAAATTTACCTCCAAAAACATATTACGGGTATTCTAACATAAAAAAACGAAAAAGAAAACATTTTTACAAAATATGATTAAAAAAAAGTTATAAATCAGTTGAAAGAATTTTTCTATTGTAGTAAACTAATACTGTATTCGGAGGTAACGAGATGTATAAAAATATTGTTGATTTACATGTACATACAGATAATTCGTTTGACGGTAACCATTCCGCAACTTTCTTTTGCGAAAAAGCCGAATTTCTCGATTTAAGAGCCGTTGCTTTTACCGACCATTGCGAGGTTGACCAATTCCGTGGCAACAGGCAATATGAAAAAAGAATTTTTCAGGCTTTTTTTGAAATTTCGAAGGTTCGTTCCGCCTTTCGCGGTAAAATTCTTGTGCTTAACGGTATTGAATTGGGTCAGCCCGCATATGATACTGAGCAGGCTGATGATATTATAAACAGATACGATTACGACCAGGTTATCGGTTCTGTTCATAATCTTCGCGGCAAAGAGGATTTCTACTATATGGAAAATGTGGCGTATGACGATGCCGTTAAGCTTTTAAGTGAATATTTTGATGAAATAATTGAAATGCTTAAATGGGGCAATTTTGATGTTGT
Source organism: uncultured Clostridia bacterium (assembly GCA_946041635.1). Taxonomy (GTDB): domain Bacteria; phylum Bacillota; class Clostridia; order Oscillospirales; family Acutalibacteraceae; genus Fimenecus. The sequence goes on along the minus strand of CAMGDG010000042.1, from coordinate 1,703 downwards.
CGCCCATCTTACATATCCGTTAAGATATTTTTACTCTCAGTCAAATTTATCAATCGACTTGAATAATTACAAAAAGCAGATTGATGAGATTTTACTTTTGACAGCAAAGACGGACAAAGCCCTTGAAATAAATACCGCCGCTTTAAGACAACCTTTGAACAAACTTCAGCCCGAAATTGATGTTATAAAGCGTTTTAAGGAATTAGGCGGAAAATATGTAACCGTCGGTTCGGACGCTCATTATGCAGAGCATCTTGCCGCGGGTATTGATAAGGCTTATGACGCCGCAATTGAGGCAGGATTTGACAGTATAACGTTCTTTCAGAGAAGAACACCTATGCTTATGAAAATAGAGAATGAGGATTGAAAATGAAAGTAAAAGCCGCCGCGAAAATCAACTTAATGCTTGATATTCTTAAAAAACTTGATAACGGCTATCACAGCCTGTTTATGGTAATGCAGTCCGTGGGAATATACGATACCGTTACTGTCGAGAAAAACGGTGAGGGGCACATTGTTATTGAATGTGATAAAAAGGGAGTTCCCTGCAACAGTAAAAATATTGCTTATAAATGTGCGGAAAAATTCTTTGATGCTTGCGGCATTGAAGACAGGGGAATATCAATAAAAATTAAAAAAGAAATACCTATCGCCGCAGGAATTGCGGGAGGCAGTGCGGACGGCGCCGCTGTATTGTACTGTCTTAATAAAATTTTTGACACAGGGCTTTCTCATCATCAGCTATGTGAAATCGGCGAAACTGTCGGTGCAGATATTCCGTTCAGCCTTACGGGCGGCACTGCGGTTGCACTGGGGACGGGTAATGTAATTGCGCCCGTGAAGTCGCTGGCAGATTGCAGTATTGTGATAGCAAAGCCGGAGCAGGAGGTATCAACACCTGCGGCATATTCGCAGTTTGATGCCTTAACAAGAGTTAGGCATCTTGACAGAATATCAATGATTGAAGCCGTTTCAAGCGGAGATTACGATAAAATATGTTCGCTTTGCGGAAATGTTTTTGAACAGGCGGTTGAAGTACCCAAAAGACCGCATATTAAGGGCGTTATGCGCAAATTCGAGGCAGACGCTTGCTGTATGAGCGGAAGCGGACCGACTGTGTTCGGGCTGTTTTCCGATGAAAAGCAGGCTCGGAAATGCTTTGAAAAGTTATCTGAAAATTACAGCGAAGTATATTTAACCTTGCCCGTATCGCAAGGCATTATTGAATGTTAAGGAGAAGTAACAATGGTTTTCGTCAGTCTGCATTTTTTACTTGTATTCTTTCCCCTTTGCATGCTGTTTTATGTTTTTGCAAAGGATATTAAAAAAAGAAATTTTGTGCTTTTGGTTTTTTCCCTTATTTTTTATTCATGGGGCGAGCCTAAATATGTGTTCCTGCTTTTGTTCATGTCCTTTGCGGATTGGCTTTTGGCATTGATGATGGAACGCAAGCCGAATTTAAAAAAGTTTTTTATGATTCTCGCCTGTGTTGTAAATCTTGGGCTTATCGGCGTGTTTAAGTACGGCACATTTATACAGACAAATTTTCACAACGCTTTCGGATTTCCCGATACTGTTACACAGATTGCTTTGCCAATAGGTATATCTTTCTATACCTTTCAGTTGCTGTCATATGTTGCCGATGTTTATAAGGGCGAGGTAAAAGCACAGGAAAAATTCCATATAGTACTTTTGTATGCCAG
>CAMGDG010000041.1 GCA_946041635.1 uncultured Clostridia bacterium | reverse complement strand
TAAGTAAAAAATTCCGCCCACTTTCGTGAACGGAATTTTTTGGAGCTGATAGTCGGACTCGAACCGACGACCTGCGCATTACGAATGCGCTGCTCTACCAACTGAGCCATATCAGCAAGTATGACACTATTAGAACTATGCTTTTTCAGCGGCAAAATGTATTATAAAGTATTTCTCGGATTTTTTCAAGTGTTTTAATGCATTTTCGGTGAAAATATGTTAGAATGGTTTTTGTAAAATACTGAAAGAGGCGGTTTTATGAACACAAAAGCAAAAGCAGCTGTTGTAACAGGCGGAGCAAAGGGCATAGGCGAGGCTGTATGTCTGCGTCTTGCCGCCCAAGGTTTCAGCGTGGCGATATGCTGTAATACATCAAGGGAAAAGGCGGAGGCGCTTGCTTGTAAAATCAAGAACGGCGGCGGAAACGCAATGGTATTCTCCTTTGATATAACCGACAGCGAGGCGGTGACCGCCGTTATGACCGATATTGAACGCCGTTTCGGCGAAATCGGCGTGCTTGTAAACAATGCAGGCATAGCACAGCAGTCGCTTTTTACCGATATAACCGATGATATGTGGCACAGAATGATTGATACGAATCTGAGCGGCGCATTTTACTGCACCCGTGCCGTTCTGCCCTTTATGATACACCGAAAAGCAGGTAAAATCATAAACATTGCCTCCGTATGGGGTGAAACAGGCGGCTCCTGTGAGGTGCATTATTCAGCGGCAAAAGCAGGGCTTATCGGTATGACAAAAGCTCTCGCCAAGGAATTGGGACTTTCGGGAATTACCGTAAACTGCGTTTCGCCCGGTGTTATTTTAACCGATATGACATCTCATTTTGACGAAAACACAATGAACGAGCTTAAAAATGAAACGCCGTTAAACCGTATCGGTACTCCCGAAGATGTGGCGGGAGCGGTTGCCTTTTTGGTATCGGCTGACGGCGATTTCATAACAGGACAGGATATTCCCGTAAACGGGGGAATGTACTGATTTTTTTAATTGCATATCAGGGCGTATTGTGATATGATATAAATTAGATTATTATTTGAAAAAACGGAGAACGAAATGCTCGGCTTTAAAGATTTTGTAAACCTTTTCAGAGAAAACTCAATACTTACGGATTGTGACGGGCTTTGCAATGGGGAAATCGGTTATATTTCATATAATTCGAGAGATGTTAAGAAAAATACCCTGTTTTTCTGCAAGGGCGCTCATTTCAAAGAGGAGTTTTTAAAGGACGCCGTTAAAAAAGGCGCCGTGGCATATGTTGCCGAAAGAAAATACGATGTAAGCCTTCCCTGTATAATCGTTTCCGATATGCGCCTTGCTTTGGGACTCTCCGCAAACTTCTTTTACGGTAAGTCCCACGAAAAGCTGAACCTTATCGGAATTACGGGCACAAAGGGAAAATCCACAACGGCATATTTTATTAAGTATATACTCGATGAATATCTTTCCGAAAGCGGCAAAAAAAGCGCAATCGTATCTTCAATAGATACTTATGACGGAATTATAAACGAGGAAAGCAGTCTTACAACTCCCGAGCCCTTTGAGCTGTACCGTCACTTTGACAATGCGGTTAAAAGCGGTATTGATTACTTCACAATGGAGGTTTCCTCACAGGCGTTGAAATACGGCAGAGTTTACGGAGTTGATTTTACAATCGGCTGTTACCTCAATATCGGCATTGACCACATAAGCGCAGTTGAGCACCCGAATTTTGAGGATTATTTCAACTCGAAAATGAAGCTTTTTTCACAATGCAGAACCGCCGTTGTAAATCTTGATTCGGACAGAACCGAAGATGTTTTAAAAGCGGCAAAAAAAGCTCCCGAGTTAATAACTTTCGGCACAAAAGATAAAACCGCCGATGTTTTCGGCTTTAATATTCGCAAAAACGGGTCCGATACAGTATTCACGGTGAGAACAAAAGCCTTTGAGGGCGATTTTACCCTGACCGTACCCGGACTTTTCAATGTTGAAAACGCACTTTGCGCCATCGCTGTATGCAATAAACTGGGAATTGACGAAAAATATATCCGTTCAGGGCTTTTAAAAGCCCGTTCAAGCGGCAGAATGGAGGTCTACGAAAGCGGCGATAAAAAAATCACCGTTATAGTGGATTATGCCCACAACAAAATGAGCTTTGAAAGTTTGTTTGCCTCCGTTAAAAAGGAGTATCCGGGCAGACGCATTTCCATTGTTTTCGGCTGCCCCGGGAATAAAGCGATTATCCGCCGCAGAGATTTGGGCGAAATAAGCGGAATGAACGCAGATATGTCTTATATAACCGAGGACGACCCTGCCGAGGAAAGCCTTGAAGATATTTGCAGAACCGTTGCATGCTATGTGGAGAGCAAGGGTGGGAAATACAGTATAATTTATGACAGAGGCGAGGCAATAAAACAGGCGATTGCCGATTGTAACGGAGACGGAATTGTGCTTCTTGCGGGAAAAGGTGCGGAAACCCATCAGAAAAGGGGAATTGCCTCCGAGCACTATGAGGGCGACGCGTATTTTGCAAAAAAATATCTTGCGGAGTATGACAATTACCGAAAGGGATTTTATGATGGAAATAAATAAAAAAACATTAAAAACGGCAGGCGCTGTTTTTTCTGCCTTATCGGCAGCGGCGGGAGTAATAAGTCTTGCTATTGCGAAATATGAGGAAAAACAGGGGAATTATTCCCGGGAATTTTCCGATTGCGAAAATGAAATACAGGCGGCTGTTGAAGCGGTGAGAGCCGAAAATGCGGAGGGCGCAAATGAGTAAAAATTTAGGCAGATATTTAGGCTACGGAGTAGGTGCCGTGGGTCTTGATTTAAGTTACGGACTTTTCTATTCCTACCTTTCATATTATCTTTCAAGTCTTGGTATTCATTCGGCGTTTCTTTTAATTATTACGCCTCTTGCCCGCATTTGGGACGGAATTAACGACCCCATGATGGGTACGATTGTGGATAACACAAAAACAAAACACGGAAAGTACAGACCGTGGATTTTAATAGGTGCTGTTTGTAACGCTGTTGTATTGGCACTTCTTTTCACCTCTTTCGGCATGAGCGGTTGGAAGCTTTATACATATATAGCGGTAATGTATGTGCTCTGGGGTATGACAAACACAATGGCGGATATTCCCTATTGGTCTATGGTGCCCTCGTTCACAAGCGAGGAAAAAGAGAGAAACCTCGTTGCAACAATCGCCCGCACATTTTCAGGTATCGGTCAGGGAATTATTACAATACTCACTCCCATGATTGTGCCGAAATTAGGTAATGACCTTTCACACGCAACAGAAAAAGGCTACACTCCCGAAGGCTTTTCAAAATGGGCGATTATCTGCGGAATTGCACTGATACTTTTCGCTTTGACCTGCGTGCTTGTAACAAAAGAAACAAATGTTGTTTACGGTGAGAAAAAGAAATTCAGTATAAAGCAGATTTTCTCTGTTATTAAAACCAACGATCAGCTTGTGGTGTTCATTATATTTGCAATGCTTTCAAATGCAGGCTGGTATCTTACATCTTCAACGGCGGTTTATTTCTTTTCGGACTCATTGGGAAAACCCGAAGCTCAGTCCACCTTCGGCCTTATCGGTACGGTTGGCTCTGTTTTAGGTCTTCTTGTAATTCCCGTGCTGTCAACGAAGTTTACAAAAAGAACTACATATACAATTTCTTTAACTACCGCAATTATCGGTTATGTTTTAATGTTTATTACAGGTACGGTATTGAAGCAACCCCTTATTTTGAGCATCTGTTATATTCTCGCTTCCGTGGGTATTTCTTCAATGTTTGTTTCGCAGACAATATTCCTTGCGGACATTGTGGATTACGGCGAATATAAAAACGGCGAGAGAAACGAGAGCATAACCTTCTCGATGAAGGGCTTTTTGCAGAAAATGGCTTACACAATCCAAACGATTATGCTTTTCGGCGGACTTTGGATTATGAATTACAACTCGCAGAAAGCACACAATGATATTTCGGAGGGAACAAAATTCGGCATAGGAATTATCTGTTTCGGTTTACCTGTTGTTTTCCTCACTCTTTCACTGATTGTTTTCAGAAATAAATTCAAAATTTACGGCGACCTTGCACAGGAAGTGCACGATTATATCATCAAAAAGCGAGCCGAGGGAAAATAAAAAATAAAGGAGTATTGCAATGGAAGAACAACAAGTAAAGAAAAGCGGAAAGATAAGCACTTTCTTCAATTCCAAAATCGTTAAAAAAGATGTGGGCGAGGAAACATATCTCACATGGCGTGAAACAATTTCCTATGCCTTGGGCAGAGGTGCTCAGGGTATGTTCACCTCAATGACAGGTTCAAAATATCTGAACTACTTTTTAACAAACATACTTTTAAAGCGATTTAGCGACCCTATGGGATTAGCGTCGCAGATACGCCTTTACTGCGGTATTTTTGACGCAATCAATGACCCTATAATGGGCATTCTTGTCGATAAAACAAGAACAAAAGAGGGACAAATGCGCCCCTATATCCGTATTGCTCCCTGGTTTGTTTCGGCGGTAATGCTTCTTTTCTTCCTTGGTATGCCGGGCAGCGTTCCTAACTGGGCGTGCATTGCATGGACGGTTTTCCTTTTTGTGGGACTTGACGTTACATATACCGCCTTTGATATTCCCATGGGTGCGCTGGCGTTTGTAATTACACCCAACGGCATTGAACGAACGAAGCTTTACGGCGCCAGCTCCATTATCCGTTCCGTATCGGGCGTATTACCCGGACTTTTCGTTGCCTGCGCAGGCTGGCTTCCTTATTTTAAAACTCACACATCAAAAGCATATCTTACCGGTGCAATAGTTTCGGCGGTAGGCATTATGGTGTTCACAAGAATTACTTACCGCAACACAAAAGAAAGAACAATCCATCACGAGGAAGCTCCGTCGGTAGGCGAGTGCTTTAAGCTTCTTTTCCAAAACAGACCGCTTTTGATGCTCTTCCTTGCAAATATGCTGTTCATACTCGTTAAGGTTACAAATCAGGTTTCGTTCTATTTCGTTGCCGACCTTATGTTTACAACAAAGTACAATGTATTTATAGATGTTATCACCTTCCCCGGATTCCTTATCGCAGGTATCGGAGTTCCCAAGCTTGTTGAAAAGCTGGGCGAGCGTTCCGACCCCAGAAAGTTTTACAGAGTTTGCTGTACTCTTGCCATTGCGTTCCATCTTCTCTTTGCGGTAACCTGCTATGACGGACTTATAAACAAAGCACCCGGCGAGGTTGTATCTCTTCCCATAGGCATACTCATCGTTCTTTTCACGGGACTTACGGCTATTCCTTTGGAGTGCAAAAACCTTATGCAAAAGGAAATGGAAGCGGAAACCGTTGACTATATCGAATGGAAAACAGGCACCCGTGTTGAGGGAATTATGCTTTCCATTATGTCCTTTACAGGCAAAATCGAAAATTCCTTTTCCGCCGCAATCGGTATGGCAATTCTTTCCTTTACAGGATATATCGTTCACGAGGACGGCTCTGTAATCCAGAATGCCGCAACAAACAAGGCTCTGTTCTTTATGACGACAATTCTTCCCGCAATCGGCTATCTTCTTATGCTTATTCCCATGGCCTTCTATAATATTTCGGGCAAGAGCCATCATATGATGATTGAAGAGCTTAAAGAACGCCACGAGGCGGAAACGGGTTCTGCCGTTGCAAAACAGTAAATTATGAGCAAAACCGTATTAACCTTTATCGCCGATACCCATTATTATTCAAAAACGCTTGGGACAGAGGGAAAGGCTTATGAGCTTCGCTCCGATTCCGACCAGAAATGCCTTGCAGAAACGGGCGAGATAATCGACGCCGCTTTCAGCAAGCTGTCAAAAAGCGACTGCGACGCAGTTTTGATAGCGGGTGATCTTACAAACGACGGCGAGCGTGTTTGTCACGAGGAATTCCGTGAAAAGCTGCGCAAATTAAAGGAAACAAAAAATGTGTATGTGGTCACGGCAACCCACGATTGGTGCTGTGACTGCAACCCCCGCCGTTTTGAGGGCGACAGGGTGTATAACGATGTTCCCACACTTCACCATAACGAGCTTTACGATTTTTACCGTGAATTCGGTACCGATAATGCCTTTGCGGAATACAGAACAACTCTGGGAACAGCCTCCTATGCTGTTGATATAGGCGATGATGTGACGCTCATAGCCCTTATTGACGATAAAAACGGCAGAGGGGGCGCAGGCTTTAAAAAAGAGCATCTTGAATGGATAAAGGAACAGATTAAAGGGGCAAAGCAAAGGGGCAGGCTCCCTGTTGCTATGGAGCATCACCTTTTATATCCCCACATTTCTCCCCTTATCACAAAGGGTGCTCGTTGCCGCGACGGCGAGCATATTTTGAATGAAATGGCGGACGCAGGATTAAAGTTTGTCTTTGTGGGGCACTCCCATATTCAGCGTATAGATGAATACACTTCTCCTGCGGGAAATAAAATTTACGAGGTAAATATAGGCTCCCTTGTAGGGTATCCCGCTCCTATGGTCACTATGACCGTGGAAAACGGCGATATTACGGTGAATACCGAGCGCCTGAAAACCTTTTTGCATAACGGTGAGGAAAAGAATTTAACGGAATATCTTGCCCGCCACGCAACAAAAATTGTTTCCGTTGTATTTGACGCCGCAGAAAGCGGTGACCGAGGTCTTTTTGCAGGGCGGCTTGAAGCATTGGGCATAAAAAGCGAACCTGTTATGAAATATTATTTCATAATCGCACCGGTTCTCAAAAAAATTTCCGGCGCAACGGTGGGCTCCGCGGGAAAGCTTATAAATTCAATCACTTTCGGCAAAGCCATACCTCGTGAGAGTGTAAAGGCGCTTGAAAGCGTTAAGGTTACACAGGTAATTGACCGTATGATGCTGAATGTTCTTGACGGCGCAGTAAAAAAATATTCGCCGAAGGACGATTTTTATAAGGTTGTAAGAGGAGCTGTGAGCGCTCCTTTGAGGATAAGCCGCAAGCTTCATTTGGGCGGTAAGGCGACTGAATTTTTATCAGAGCTTGACCGTGTCGCAGATGAGGCGTTGAGCGGAGGGACTATTGACAATAATTATCTGCATATTAAAAACGAGGTGTAAAAAGTGCCTAAATATCTTGATAAGATTCCTTTTGTAAAATATTCTCGAACCGAGGAGTGGATAAGTTCCATTTCCCATATGGCAGGCGGCGGATTTGCCGTTTGCGCTTTTGTGCTGTGCCTTGTAAAGGGCATAATGCGCCGCAATCCGTGGTATATCGTAACGGGGATTGTCTATTCACTGACTATGGTTGCTATGTATTCCTGTTCCGCCGTTTATCACGGGCTCTACAATAATAACGGCAAAAAAGCCATGCGCCTTGTAGACCACACAATGGTATTTTGCCTTATTGCCGGCTCTATTACTCCGTATGCCCTTGTTACTTTGCGTGAGGCGAGCCCTGCAATAGGCTGGACGCTGTTCGGAGTTGCATGGGGCTGTACCGCAGCGGCGGCGGCAATGATTTTTATATCCTTTGAAAAAACAAAAATTCCGCAAATGATACTCTGTATTGCCGAGGGCTGGATGGTAATAGTTCTTGTGCGAAAACTTTATGAGCTTTTAAGTCCCGCAGGCTTCTGGCTTCTTCTGTCAGGGGGAATTTGCTATACCGTTGGCGCTGTGCTTTACGGAATAGGGAGCAAGAAAAAATATTTTCACAGCGTTTTTCATTTCTTTGTTATCGGAGGAAGTGTTCTGCACTTTCTTTCCATATTTCTTTATGTATTCAAATAAAAAAATTATCAGCGGGGGAAAAATATGGCGGGGAATTTAAAATTTTATCTTATAACCGATTTGCATTATTACGATAAGTCCTTGGGCATTACGGGCAAGGCTTATGAGGCGTTAAGCAATGCCGACCAGAAATGCCTTGCAGAGTCCGGCGCAATAATTGACGCATACTTTGATAAGATTGTTGAGGATAAAGAAGTAGATACCGTGCTTATAGCAGGCGATGTTACATATAACGGTGCAAAGGAGAGCCATTTGGGGCTTTTGCCCAAGCTCAACCGCTTTAAAGAGGCGGGTAAGCGTGTTTTCCTTATCACCGCCACTCACGATTATTATGTTGAGGGAAACCGCACAGGATGCCCCGAACGCTGTGAAGGCGATGTATTGGGGCGTGCAACCGTAACCTCCCGTGAAGAGCTTGCGGAAATGTATTATGAGTTCGGCCCTAACGAGGCGATTTCAAGGCATGAGGAAAGCCATTCCTATTCCGTTCAGCTTTGCGAGGGGTACAGGCTTCTTTGCCTTAATGACGACGGCGACCGTGTGTTCTGCGGATACAGTGAAGACCAGCTTCGGTGGATTGACGAGCAGATAACAGCGGCGCACGAAGCGGGGGACTATATATTTGCAATGACTCATCACCCCGTATTGCCCCCAACGCCCATTTATCCCATTATGAGCAAGCGGGATATGCTGGGGGATTGCGAAAAAACGGCGGAGTTTTTAGCGGACAGAGGCGTAAAGTTTGTATTTACAGGTCATGCCCATATGATGAATGTGGGCAAAATAACCACAAAAGCAGGCAACGATTTTTACGATGTCAACACCTGTTCGCCTGTTGGATACCCCTCTGCCATGCGCAAGGTAACAATGACGGAAGACGAAGTGCAGATAGAGTCCGTTGTGATTGACGATTTTGATTGGGACAGAAAGGGCAAAACCGCAGAGGAGTATTTAAAGGACAGTTTCAGCTATATGCTTAACGATGTGCTGTATTCGGCGGCTTACGATATTGACCATCTTGCCAATGATTTGGCGTGCGGATTCAGTATGACTCCCGAGCAGATTTACAAAATGAAAGTGCCCCTCGGCATTATCGGTAAGGCACTTCAAAAATTAACTCTCGGCGGATTGGGCAAACTGTTATTCATCAGCAAGAGCATTGATAAAAAAATCAGGGATATGAAGGTTAAAGATTTTATCCTTATGTTGATTCAAAGCACCTTTCACGGTGACGAGCCCTATACTCCCGATACAGCCGAGTATAAAGCGTTTGCCGCTATTACAGGCAGAGTTAAAAGCGTTTTGAAACATAAAAACGGTACGGAAAGTGCATGCGAGATTATTGATTTAGTAACAACCAAAGTGCTTTTTGACGCCCCTCCTGCCGATTGGAATGTAGTGTTGTCTAAATAGTAGAATAGATTTGTCCCTCTTTACATATAAATTGTTTAAGGAGGTACATAATTATGACAGACGAAAAAAACTTGCCGAAACTGCCGAACAACATAATAATGGAGGATCGCAAAAAGCTTTCCGTATCGGGCGTAACCGATATTGATTCCTTTGATGAGCAAACGGTAATCGCCGTTACTCAACTGGGTGAATTGACAATACGGGGCTGGGATTTGCACATAACGAGGCTGAGCCTTGAACAGGGCGAGCTTATGGTGGACGGTGAAATATCTTCCCTGACATATACCGATACACGCCCCAAAGCACAGGGCTTTTTCAGTAAAGTATTGCGATGACCGATTATCTTTACAGCCTGAGCCTTGCACAGCAGACAAAGTGCTTTTTGCTGTCGTTGGGATTCGGCTTTATTATGGGCATATTTTACGACCTGTTCCGCATTGTGAGGATAAGCGTTTCACGGGGCAAGGCGGCGATAATAGTTTGTGATATTGTTTACTGTGTTTTTCTTTGCCTTTGCACCTTTGTTTTCTGCCTTGCCGTCAATGAGGGGGAAATAAGGGGATATATGATGATAGGCGAGGCCGTCGGCTTTCTCGTTTATTATTTCTCTTTGGGCGTGTTTGTTTTTTCCGCAACCGAAAGAATAATAGGCTTTATAAAAGGCTTTTTTGTGTCGGTTTTTAAAATAATTCCATTTCCGTTTCGGTGGATTTGTGGAAAATTATGTAAATTTATCGACAAAATCCTCAAAAAAAGTCGAAAAAAGGCTCAAAAAATGAAAAATAAATCAAAATTCCTCTTGAAAGTTAATAAACATCTGTTGTATAATCTAAATGTTAAAAAGCAAAATTCGGCGGAAAACAGCGGCGAATAAGAAAGGGAAGTGCGTATTGTGGCAAAAGCGGCGCAGAAAAATCGGCGTACCCGTAAAAAGAGCTTTATACTCACCTTGGGGCTTGTTTTGCTCATAGGTTATTTTGTCATAACAATTTTAAGCCTTCAACTTTCAATAAAAGAGCGCAGTTCTGTGCTGGAACAGAAAAATGTGGCATATCAGCAGCAGGTTGCTGAAAATGAAAGGCTCAAATCGATTGTTGAAAGCGAAGATAAGAGCGAATACATTGAGCAGGTTGCCCGTGAAAAACTGGGCTATGTTATGCCGGGTGAAAAAGTGTTCTACGATGTTACGCCGGGGGCTTAATCGGGGAGGAAACGCAGTTTTATGCAAATTGAGATCGGTTCTGTTTATGACGGAACAGTGACGGGGTTAACTAATTTCGGAGCTTTTGTAAAGCTTTCGGACGGTACTACGGGAATGGTTCATATTTCCGAGGTTGCGGCTGAATATGTCAGCGATATATCACAGCATCTCTCCGAGGGTGACGAGGTAAAGGTAAAGGTTATTGATATTAACGAAAAGGGCAAGGTAAGCCTTTCAATAAAAAAAGCATTGCCTGAGCCTGAAAAGCCGAAGCAAAGCAAACCGAGGCCGCAGAATAAAAATGCGAACCGCGGTTGGAGCGGCGCCCGTCAGGAGGAGCCGTCAGGACCTATGTCCTTTGAGGAAATGATGGCAAAGTTCAAAGCCCAGAGCGAGGACAAAATGAGCGACCTCAAACGAAGCTCCGATAAGCGCGGCGGCAGTAACGGCTATCGCAGAGGAAATAAATAATCAAAATCAACAGGGCAGTCTTACTGCCCTTTAATTTTAGGTGGAAATATGAGAGAAGTAAATGTTAACGAGATTATAAATACCGTAAAGGAGCTTTGCATAAAGGCAAACAAGGTGCTCCCCGATGATTTGGCGGACTGCATAAAATGCGGTCTTGATAATGAAACAAAGGAACTGCCCAAAAGCATAATGGGCGATATAGTAAAAAATCTTGACTGTGCCGCAGAGCTTGATATACCCATTTGTCAGGACACGGGAATGGCAATCGTTTTCGCCGAAATCGGGCAGGAGGTTCATATTGTGGGCGGCGGCTTTGAGGAGGCTGTAAACGAGGGCGTGAGCCGCGGCTATACAGAGGGGCTTTTGCGAAAATCCGTTGTTTCGGACCCTCTTGAAAGAGTAAATACAAACGATAACACCCCAGCCGTTATACATACTCGCCTCGTGCCGGGGGACAAAATAACATTGACCGTTGCGC
>CAMGDG010000040.1 GCA_946041635.1 uncultured Clostridia bacterium | reverse complement strand
TGAGTGCATTTGTGCCGAACCAGACAATACTTTTATTATGAGCTTTCAGCGTAAGGGCCGCAGAAAGTCCGGCAGGGCCTGCTCCGACAATCGCAGCATCGTAAATATCCGTTTTGAGAAGCGGAGCAACTGAATTATCCGATTTGCAAACAACAGTTAAATTCTCTTTGGTATTATTTAATTCATTCATAATTTAATCTCCGTAATAATATATTTACCGTTTCTAATTGTATCACAGGGAACAAAAGATGTAAACCGTGGCAATTAAAAGAAAATCTTCAAAAAAATAACGATTTTTACTTGATTTATTTATGAAAATACAATATCATTAGAAATGAATTTATTTTCAAACGGAGGTTTTGTGAAAATGAGAGAAGAAAGCAGAAAATATGCAGAAGTTGCATATGATATTGTAAAGCATGCAGCGGAAAAAATCGGCTCCCGTCTCCCCGGCTCCGAGGGTGAAAGAAAATATGCTGATTATATGGGCGACAAGCTTCGTGAAATCGGAATTGAGCCGGTAAAAGAGGAATTTGCCGTTTCTCCCCGTGCATCAATCGGCGGTATTCCCTATGCAGGTTGGTTCGGTCTTATAATGAGCGGACTTGTTTATATTGCTCTCGGTATTTCTTCGGTATGGTTCGGTATGGCTCTTGCAGGCGTTGCAGTTGTTGTATGGCTCGTATTCGGCGTTTTCCTTTACAAAAGATGGTTCGATATGTTTTTCAGGCAGAAAATTTCCCAGAACGTCTATGGCGAGCTTGTTCCCGAGGACGGCAAATACGATTACACAATAATTCTTTCAGGTCACACTGACACAAGCTGGACTTGGCGTCATTCGGAGCATGCCTACGATTACCGTGACAAGCCTATAATCGGTTTACTTATGACTTACGGTAAGGTTGGCTTCGGCGCAGTTTGCGTATTCCTTCTTATCGGTATTTCCATTGCAATGTCAATAATTTACGGCGGCGCATATTTCAGAGCTGACTGGGCTATTGAAACAATGTATTCTGAATCATTCGGCATTTTTATGTTTGTATTGAGATTTTTACCCATTATCACCGCTATCGGAAGCTGTTTTGTTATTATGTGGAACGACCCCCACGAGGATACGGCTTCAAGAGGAGCTATGGATAACGCAACAGGCTGTGCTTTAAGCTATGCGGTTATGAAATACTACAAAGAAAATCCCGATAAGATGCCCAAGAATTGCCGTATTATTGATTTCAACTGCGGTTCTGAGGAAGCAGGTCTTAGAGGCTCAATGGCATTTTCCCGTGAGCATAAAAATGATGATATGCTTAAAAACGCATGGAATATCAACATCGACTCCGTTGCGGATAAAGAATATTTTGAGGTTGTTATTCAGGATGATTGGCAGTTCACCCGTTTTGATACGGATATGGAGCAAATGTTTAAGGATACTTTTGCAGAGCTGGGTATTCAAAGTAAAACAAACGGCTGCATACACAATCCCGTTGGCGGATGTGACAGCACTCCCATGACAAAGGCAGGCGTTAAGTCCGTTACATTTGCGGCACAAAATCCCATGCTTACATATTACTATCACACATGGCGCGATATGCCTGACCGCTTTGAGCTTGAAACCGTGGGCGACGGCTTTGAGGTTGTAACAGGCGTAATTGATAAAATTGCCGCATTCCAGGAGGCAAACGGCTATAACGGTCCGCAGAAAAAATAATATATAACTCATCAAAGAATACGGGATTTGGGCACCGCCCTTTCCCGTATTTTTTATTTACTTCTTTAATTGACACAAATATGACTTTATGGTAAATTACATATATACTATTTTTTCGGTGATAAAATGAAAAGAATTTCAAAAGCAATTTGCATATTATTATCATTAACGGTTATACTTACCTCCTGCTCTGTCGGCCGTTCCTCAAAGGTTATTGACCGAATAGGTACGCTTTTGGAGGAAAACAAATTTAATGAATGCAGACAGTATGTTTCCGAGTTAAAACCCGAACAGCTTGCCGAAATCAATAATGACGCATGCAAGCTGATAGCAGAAAAATTTGAAAGCATTACTCAATCCTACTCAGTTGACTTGAATAAAATATACATACTTTCCGCTTACAGCAATGAATATGCAGAAGCCTGCCGCAGTTTGTGGAACATTGCGGAATTGCTGACCGTTACGCCGGAAAATTCTAATTTTGACAGTTTTATACACATAAAATATTTCGCAGAGATAAGCAACTATACCCAGTACAGAGAAATATATGCTCTTATGGAAAGTGTGAACAGTAACGGATACTTAAAAAAGGTTGACGCTGTACTTACTTCTTATGATACCGATGGCGATTATTCAGGCTTTGAAAGCGCATATTCTGCCGCCTGTGCATACGACTGCGGGCAGTTTGACCCACAGCAATATCTTGTATCCGATTACCGAAAAGCACATAGCAATATTGTAAAAAGTTTAAAGTCCGCTTCAAACGGTTTTGTCTCCGATGACCCTACCGTGGTTGCAAAAGCAATAAACGAATTAGAAAATGCGCTGACAACCGTATTGCGTATAGCCGACTTAATCAAAGCAATTAATGCTAAACAGATTTCCGTTTTTTCGGCTCTGTCAAATGAGAAAAATCTTTACAGAGAGTTCAAAACGGAGATTGAAGAATCAACCCGTGAGTATTCTCCGGGAACAGGCTTTGACCTTGACGCCGTTTTCGGTAAAGCCTCCGGTTTTATTGACGAAACCGATATAGAGCCCGACGGGGAAAATACACAACAATCAATATCGGCGGAGGAAGCGCTTAATATTGCAGTTAATGCAATCAACAAAACAAAGCAATATCAGGGAAAGGTTAATGTTTCGCTCACCGAACAAAGAAATGTGCAGATGACCTCCTTTTCAACCGATACAAAGATAACATCCGCCCTTGAAATAACGAAAAGCCGGATAAACAGTATGTTGAAACAGAAAAACGGAACATATAAGACTACTGTTGAATTTATAAACGGAACAGGTAATTCACAAAATCTTTTTGATTTTATTCCTCCCGAGGGTAAAAATGCGGCAAAAACTGCGGAAATAGTTGATAGTTATACTGCCGTTTCAGGAAGCGGCGGATATATTATCACCTTTGTTTTAAAATCATGCGAAACAAGTAAAAGCAATCCCGATTTTGCCGACAGCGCTTTAATTAACGGCTTTGTATTGGACAAAACAGACGGAATAAACGATTTCAAAACTTTTTATTCGCCGTCGTCGGTTATGCTTATGATAAACAGCGGCGGAATGCTTTTGAAGTATCAATACTCGATAAGCGGCATATGTGACTGCACCTTTTTATCAGGTGAGTCGGATGAAACAGCCACCGCAGATTTTTCATTTGACAATAAATACCTATATGAAATTGTGTATTAACCGCTCATTATTGAATTTTAACAATGCTACATATTCAAAATGTACAAAATTTGTTCAAAAATATGGCGAAAATAATTGACTTATCTTGGCTTTTGGTGTATATTTGTAGTATATTTTTTTATAAATATAAATGCAAGATTGTCCTTGCAATCCTGCATAATTTAAAAGGAGGAAATTCCAATGAAAAACTTTAAAAAAGTTCTTGCGGTTGTTATGGCATTGGCTCTTATCGTTACATGCTTTGCAGCTTGCGGGAAAAAGGACACATCTAATGACAAAAAAGATGCTGTTCTTAAAATCGGTTTCACAGGTCCTTTGACCGGTGACAATGCTCAGTACGGCCTTGCAGTTCAGTACGGCGCACAACTTGCTATTGATGAAATCAATGCTGCCGGCGGTGTTAACGGTATGAAGCTTGAGCTTCTTTATCAGGACGATATGGCTGATCCCGCTGCTGCTGTTACAGGCTACAGCAAGCTTATCGACGACGGAATGAAAGTTTCACTCGGCGGTGTTACATCAGGTGCATGCACAGCATTCCTCGGTGAGGCTGCAGATGACAATATGTTTATGCTTACACCTTCAGCTACAGCAGTTGAGGCTATTCAGGGAGCTTACGCTTTCCGCGTTTGCTTCTCCGACCCCGCACAGGGAACTGTTTCCGCTGATTACATTAAGGACAACGGCGTTGCTGAAAAAGTTGCTGTAATTTACGATTCATCAGATGCTTATTCTTCAGGTATCTACAAGAACTTTATTGCAGAAGCAAAGGTTAAGGGTCTTGATGTTGTTGCTGAGGAATCATATACAAAGAACACAAAGACTGACTTCTCCGCTCAGCTTCAGTCAGTTAAGAATTCCGGCGCTGACCTTCTCTTCCTTCCCATCTATTACAATGAGGCTTCTTTGATTCTTGCTCAGGCAAAAACAGCAGGCCTTAATGTTAAGGTATTCGGTTGCGACGGTCTTGACGGACTTGTATCAATGGAGAACTTTGATAAGACACTCGCTGAGAATGTAATGCTTCTTACTCCCTTCTCAACAAGTGCAACCGATGATTTGACTGTTAATTTTGTTAAGAACTTCAAGGCAAAATACAGTGAAACATATCTTAATCAGTTCGGCGCTGATGCTTATGATGCTATCTACATTCTCAAGGCAGCAATCGAAAAAGCAAATGTAACAGCAGATATGGATGCTTCAGCAATCTGTGAAGCACTCAAAAAAGCTATGGTTGAAATTACATTCACAGGCGTTACAGGTACAGATATTACTTGGGGCGCTGACGGCGAACCTGTTAAAAAGCCAATTGCAGTTAAGATTGTAAACGGCGAATATGTTGTAATGTAATTTACAATACTTAATTATCTGTTAAAACTGAAGTATGCCGTGTGTTTTTCATACGGCATACTTTTGAGTATTATATATGTCTTTTGAAAAGCACTTAGTTTTATTTAAGGTTTTTTCAAAAAACATATTTGGAGGAGAAAATATGGAATTTTTATCCGCTATTATTGCCGGTATCAGCCTTGGCAGTATTTACGCATTGATTGCACTCGGTTATACCATGGTTTACGGCATTGCAAAAATGCTTAACTTTGCTCACGGTGATGTTATTATGGTCGGTGCATTTATGATGTTTATTGCATTGACGAAAATGGGGCTTCACCCCATTCTTTGCATAATTTTCGGAACCGTTATTTGCACAATTCTGGGCGTTGTTATTGAAAAGCTTGCATATAAGCCGCTTCGTAAAGCAACTTCACTTGCTGTTCTTATTACTGCTATCGGTGTCAGTTACTTTTTACAAAATTCCGCTCAGTTAATTTTCGGAGCCGGCTCCAAAACATTTACTTCACTTTTCGGCTCGGGCAACATTTCGCTTTTTGACGGTCAAATAATAATTTCCCACAATACAATAGTTACCATATGCGTATCGGTAATAATCATGATTGGGCTCACTTTATTTATAAACAAAACAAAGACAGGCCGTGCAATGCTTGCTGTTTCCGAAGATAAAGGTGCAGCACAGTTAATGGGAATCAATGTTAACAAAACGATTTCTATTACTTTCGCAATCGGCTCTGCTCTTGCCGCAATTGCAGGCGCGCTGCTTTGCTCATCATATCCTATTCTTTCCCCCACTACAGGCGCTATGCCCGGTATCAAGGCATTCACCGCGGCTGTTTTAGGCGGAATCGGTTCTATACCGGGAGCTATGATTGGCGGTATTTTGCTCGGCGTTATTGAAAATATCAGTAAAGTATATATATCAACTCAACTTTCCGATGCAATTGTGTTCGGTATTCTTATTATAATTCTTCTTGTCAAGCCTACCGGTATTTTAGGCAAAAAGATGAATGAGAAAGTGTGAGGTGAAACAGATGTTTAAACAAAAGAAAAGTATTGCGAAAGCAACAAAAAACAACTTCATTACTTACGGAATTCTTGCAGTTATGTTTGCCGGTTCATTGATTTGGCTTGAAAGCGGAGCAATGCCAAGACAGTTTACGAAACTGCTTGTTCCTCTTTGTACTTATTCAATTGCAGCTGTTTCCCTCAACCTTGTTGTAGGAGTTCTCGGCGATTTATCGTTAGGTCACGCAGGATTTATGTGCATCGGCGCCTATTCGAGTGCTGTTTTCACCAATATCTTTGCCGATGTTATCACAAACGATTTGCTGAGATTCTTTATAGCGCTTTTAGTAGGCGGTATATTCGCCGCTGTTTTCGGGTTTCTTATTTGCATTCCTGTTTTAAGACTTAAAGGCGACTATTTGGCAATAGTTACTTTGGCTTTCGGTGAAATAATTAAAAACATTTTTAATATCGTTTATTTAGGCATTGATAAAAGCGGTTTAAAAATCGCAATCAACAGCAGCAAATATACTGAAATTATGTCTGCTGACGGCAAAACCATTATCAACGGCGCTATGGGTATTACGGGTACTTCAAGAGATTCAACATTTATCATTGCGTTTGTAATACTGTTTATTACGGTTGCTGTTTCCTTAAACTTGATAAATTCGAGAACCGGCCGTGCAGTTATGGCTGTTCGTGATGACAGAATTGCCGCGCAGACCATTGGCATCAACATACCGAAATATAAGCTTTTGGTATTCACAATCGCTTCTTTCTTTGCCGGACTTGCAGGAGTTTTGTATGCACACAATCTTAACTCGTTCTCGGCGGGTGCTTTTGATTACAACGCTTCAATCCTGATTCTTGTTTATGTGGTTTTAGGCGGTATCGGCAATATAAGAGGTTCCTTTATTGCGGCGATTATTCTTTATGCGCTTCCCGAGATTTTGAGAAGTGTCGGCGAATACAGAATGCTGTTCTATGCTATACTCTTAATTGTTATGATGATTGTTAACAACAACGATACAATCATTGATATGAGAAAGAAGCTTGTTGCAAAATTAAAGAAGAATAAACATAAAACTACCGCAAACGAAGGAGGAGATATCTGATGGCTCTTCTTGAAGTAAAAAATCTCGGCATAGTTTTCGGCGGACTTCATGCAGTTGAGGGCTTTAATCTGACTCTTGAAAAGGGTAGCCTTTACGGTTTAATCGGGCCCAACGGTGCCGGTAAAACAACGATATTTAATCTTCTAACAGGTGTTTATAAACCTACAAGCGGCACTTTTACTCTTGACGGAGTTAAACTTGCCGGTAAAAATCCCGTTGAAATCAGTAAAGCGGGTATTGCACGCACTTTCCAAAATATAAGACTGTTTAAAAATCTTTCAGTACTTGATAATGTTAAACTGGGGCTTCATAATCAAATGAAGTATTCAACTGCTGAGGGTATTTTAAGGCTTCCCCGGTTCTTCTCAACAGAGAAAAAAATGAATGAGAAGGCAATGGAGCTTTTAAAAGTTTTTGATCTTGAAAACGAAGCAACAACTTTGGCGGATAACCTCCCCTACGGTAAACAGAGAAAACTGGAAATTGCCCGTGCACTTGCCACTAATCCGAAGCTTTTACTCCTCGACGAGCCTGCGGCGGGTATGAACCCCAGCGAAACTCAGGAGCTCATGGACACTATTCGCTTTGTACGCGACGAGTTTGATATGACAATTTTGCTTATTGAGCACGATATGAAGCTTGTAAGCGGCATTTGTGAAGAAGTTACGGTTTTGAATTTCGGTCAGGAACTTGCACAAGGCAAAACAAGCGATGTTCTTAATAATCCTGAGGTTATTAAGGCATATTTGGGCGATTAAGGAGGTATATAGAATATGGCACCACTTTTACAAGTTGACAACATTGAAGTATATTACGGTGTTATTAAGGCTTTAAAAGGTATTTCCTTTGAAGTTAACAAAGGTGAAATCGTTGCTCTTATCGGTGCTAACGGTGCGGGCAAAACAACAATCCTCCATACAGTTACAGGGCTTTTGAAACCGAAAACGGGTAAAGTTATATACAACGAAAAAGATATTACAAAAACTCCCGCTCACAAAATTGTTACTATGGGTATGGCTCATGTTCCTGAGGGCAGACGAATTTTTTCTCAGCTTTCAGTATTAGACAACATTAAGTTAGGCGCTTTTACCCGTAAAGACAAAGACGAAATCGAACAGTCTTTAAAATATGTTTACGAGCGTTTTCCACGCCTTGAAGAGAGAAAAAATCAGATTGCAGGTACTCTTTCAGGCGGTGAACAACAGATGCTTGCCATGGGTAGAGCGCTTATGTCAAAGCCTGACTTCATTTTAATGGATGAGCCCTCAATGGGACTTTCTCCCCTGCTTGTTTCGGAAATTTTCGATATAATCAAGGTTATCAACGAGGGCGGAACAACCGTTTTGCTTGTTGAACAAAATGCGAAAAAGGCGCTTTCCATTGCAGACAGAGCCTATGTTCTTGAAACAGGTACGATTGCCCTTTCGGGTAATGCGCAAGACCTTATGAATGATGAATCCGTTAAGAAAGCCTATCTCAGCGAATAAGAAGGGTGAATAATATGGATAAAAAAGTTGTGATTACAATTGCACGTGGCTACGGCAGCGGCGGAAAAACCATTGGTAAAATGCTTTCAAAAGAGCTTAATATCCCCTTTTATGACCGTGAGCTTTTATATATGGCATCAGATGAAAGCGGCATAAATTTAAGCCTTTTCCAAAAATCCGATGAAGATGTGAAAAAGGGATTATTTGACCCTGAAACACACAGATACAACGGAGAGCTTATTCCCCCTGAGGACAGTGATTTTGTTTCAAAGGAAAATCTTTTCAACTATCAGGCAAAGATTATTAGAGACCTGGCGGAAAAAGAATCCTGTATTATCGTTGGCAGATGTGCCGATTATGTTTTGCAGGATAGGGAAAATGTTGTAAGAGTTTTCATTTGGGCTCCGCATGAAGCATGTGTGAAAACGGTTATGGATTTGTATTCCCTTTCTCAGAAGGACGCGGACAAAAAAATTCGTAAAATCGACCGTCATCGCAGTGAGTATTACCGTTATTACACCTGCCGCGAATGGGACAATGTGCGTAACTATGACCTTTGTCTTAACTCTGCCGAATTAGGCTATGAGGGCTGTGTACAGGCAATTAAGTCATATGTAAGCATTTTCAGTGAAATAAAATGATTTTAAGGACTGCCGAGGCAGTCCTTTTTCTTGATTATTAGGTATTTTTGTTGTATAATGAAGTGAAATGATGCCTTTAAGGAGAATTGTTTATGAAAACAGGATTTATAAAAATTGCCGCCGTTTCCCCTGCCGTTACCGTGGGAAATGTTGAAAAAAACTGCAATGAGATTATAAATATGCTGGAAAAGGCAAAAAATCAAAGGGTGCAAATTGCCGTTTTCCCCGAACTCTCTCTTTGCGGGTACACATGCGGCGACCTTTTTCATCAAAAGACTTTAATTGACGCCTGTTACAACGGTATTATGAAAATTTGTGAATACAGCAAGACTTTCAACGGATATATCGCAGTGGGTTCGCCAATTAAATACAACGGCAAGCTTTATAATTGCGCCGTTATGATTAACAACGGAAAGGTTCTTGGCATTGTTCCCAAAACATATATACCCAACTACAATGAATACTATGAGCTTCGTTGGTTTGAAAGCGGAAAAGGCGTATCGGGTGTTGTGAATTTATCCGACAATCAAACAGCTATAATAGACAGCGGTCTTATTTTCTCTGTAAATGAGGACACAAAAATCGGAATTGAGATTTGTGAGGATTTATGGGCTCCCTGCCCTCCGTCGATTGCTCTTGCGCAGCAAGGCGCTAATATTATTTTAAATCTTTCTGCAAGCAATGAGGCGGTTACAAAAAACGATTACAGAAAATCTCTTGTTAAACAGCAAAGCGCACGGCTTTTCTGTGCTTACGCATATGCTTCTGCGGGAGTTGGCGAATCCACAACGGATTTGGTATTTTCAGGCGCCTGCACGGTTGCGGAAAACGGCAGTTTACTTGCTGAGGGTCAACGGTTTTCACTTGACGGAACTATGGCTGTTGCTGATATTGATATTGATAAACTAAACGCTATGCGGCAGCTTCAAAACACCTTTACCTGCGATAATAGCGGCAACACCGTTTTAGCAGACAAAGAGTTACCTTTCCTTGATGAGGCTTACATTGAACGAAATTTCGACCCCAATCCGTTTGTTCCCTCCGATGACAGAGAGCGTGACGAACGGTGCCGTGAAATTCTCGCAATACAGAGCAGCGGACTTGCGAAAAGAATGCTTCATACAAAGACACAAAAACTTGTTTTGGGTATTTCCGGCGGTCTGGATTCCACCCTTGCTCTACTTGTTGCGGTTCGCACAACGGAAATGCTGAAAATCCCCAATGAAAATATTATTTGCATTACTATGCCCGGCTTCGGTACAACCGACCTCACCTATTCAAACGCCTGCGCTCTTGTAAAATCTCTCGGTGCAACGCTTAAAGAGATAAGCATTAAAGACGCTTGTATTCAGCATTTTAAAGATATTGGTCACGACGCTGAAATTCACGATGTAACATACGAAAACACGCAGGCAAGAGAGCGCACGCAAATTCTTATGGATTATGCCAATAAGGTGGGCGGTCTGCTTGTGGGTACAGGTGATTTAAGCGAGTTGGCGCTGGGTTGGTGCACATATAACGGCGACCATATGAGTATGTACGGAGTTAACGCCTCCGTGCCTAAAACGCTTGTGCGGCATCTTGTACGCAATATTGCGGATAACAGCGGGCGTGAAACTGCAGAAATTCTTTACAGTGTACTTGACACACCCGTAAGTCCCGAGCTCCTTCCCCCTGATAAGGACGGAAAGATAGAACAAAAAACAGAAGACACTTTGGGACCGTATGAAGTACATGACTTTTATTTATATCATTTTCTCCGTTTCGGAACAAAGCCTGAAAAGCTCCTCTTTATGGCTAAAAAAGCCTTCTGTGGGACATATGACGAGGAAAGGTTAAGAAAATGGCTTGAAATCTTCTTAAAGCGTTTTTTCAACAGCCAGTTTAAACGCTCATGCCTTCCTGACGGACCGAAAGTAGGCTCTGTTTCTCTCTCCCCCCGCGGTGATTGGAGAATGCCCTCTGACGCATCATATGAAGAATGGCTTAATTTTTAATAAAATTACAAAAATCACCTTACCCCCAATCAGGATAAGGTGATTATTTTTATACCTTGATTTAATTACGCTTTTTTCTTTGTAACAGCCTTGATTACAAAGAGAACGCCGATAAGTGCTGCCGCGGATATGGGAAGTACGATTGCCGCATTGCTTACAAAGCCTGCGAAAATATAAGCAAAGAATGAAACTGCCGCAACGGTAATAACATACGGAAGCTGTGTTGAAACATGGTTAACATGCTCGCACTGTGCACCTGCGGAGGACATAATCGTTGTATCTGAAATGGGTGAACAATGGTCGCCGCAAACAGAACCTGCAAGGCATGCCGACATACCTACTATCATAAGTTCGCTTCCTGCGGGGAATACGCTGAGAACTATGGGAATAAGTA
>CAMGDG010000039.1 GCA_946041635.1 uncultured Clostridia bacterium | reverse complement strand
AATACAAAGCGCCCGTACCGCATGTGGAAACAGAATTGCCGTTGGCGGTGGACTGCGCCGTAATGCGTTCCGTAGTTTTACGCCTTAAAACGGAAATTGAAAGCAATTCACAGGAATATCTGCTCTATGAGGTGGAAATGCCCTTAGCACAGGTGCTTGCCTCAATGGAGCATATCGGCTTTATGGTCGACAGACGGGGGATAGCGGAATTTTCCGAAAAAATCAAGAAAGAGCTTTCCGATATTCAAAATGAGATTTACTGTATGGCAGGGGAGGAGTTCAATATAAACTCTCCCAAGCAGTTAGGCGTTGTGCTCTTTGAAAAAATGGGGCTTACCCCGAAGAAAAAGACAAAAAGCGGATACTCCACAAATGCCGATGTTCTTGAAAGCTTGCAGGAGGAAAGTCCCATAATCGGTAAAATACTGTGGTTCAGAACACTTTCAAAACTGTATTCCAC
Organism: uncultured Clostridia bacterium; assembly: GCA_946041635.1. Lineage (GTDB taxonomy): Bacteria > Bacillota > Clostridia > Oscillospirales > Acutalibacteraceae > Fimenecus. Next base: position 10,995 of record CAMGDG010000039.1, on the reverse strand, counting down.
ATACTGCGAGGGGCTTTTAAAGGTAATAGGCGAGGACGGCAGAATACACTCCTCATTTATTCAGACAGAAACGAGAACGGGCAGAATTTCGTCCACAGAGCCAAATTTGCAGAATATTCCCGTCCGTAAGGAAATAGGCAGAGAAATGCGCAAATTCTTCGTGGCAAAGAAAGGCTGCCTTTTGGCGGATGCCGACTATTCGCAAATTGAATTGCGCGTTCTCAGTCATATTGCCGACGATGAAGAAATGATAAAAGCCTTTAATGACGAGGTGGATATTCATACAGTGACTGCGTCCCAGGTGTTCAATATGCCTATGGAGCTTGTAACGCCTTTGATGAGAAGCCGTGCAAAAGCGGTGAATTTCGGTATAGTTTACGGTATCGGAGCCTTTTCTCTTGCAAAGGATATAGGCGTAACCCGAAAAGAGGCGGACGATTATATTAAAGGCTATCTCCGTCATTACAGCGGCGTTGATAAGTATATGGAAACCGTTGTGGCAAAGGCAAAGGAACAGGGGTATGTAAGCACCCTATGGGGGCGCAGACGGTACCTTCCCGAGCTTACGGCGTCCAACGGAATGTTACGGGCTTTCGGTGAAAGAGTTGCACGGAATATGCCGATACAGGGAACTGCGGCGGATATTATTAAAATTGCAATGGTGCGTGTTTTCAACAGGCTCAAAGCGGAGAATATGAAGTCCCGTCTTATTTTGCAGGTTCACGATGAGCTTATAGTAGAGGCCCCCGAAGATGAAATCGGAAAGGCGGCTCAGATTTTAAGCGAAGAAATGGAAAATGCCTGCCAAATGAAGGTTCGTCTCCGTGCCGATGTAAATACGGGCAAAACCTGGTACGATGCGAAGGGTTGAACTATGAAAAAAGTAATGTTCGTTTGCAGCGGCAACACCTGCCGAAGTCCTATGGCTGAGGGGCTTTTCAAAAAATACCTTGAAGATAACGCAATAACCGATATTGAGGTGTCAAGCGCGGGAATTTCCGCTTTCCCCGGCGATGAGGTGAGCATAAATTCGGTGCTTGCGCTGAAAGAGAGAGGTATTGATATTTCAAACCACAGGGCAAGACCTATAAACCCCGAAATGCTTTTGGAAACGGATTTGTTCGTTTGTATGAGCGATTCTCACGCCGCCGTGCTGTCACGGTTCTGCACAGAGTCAAATATTATGGTTCTGGGTGTGAATGACCCCTATATGCAAGGCATTGAGGTTTATGAAAAGTGCTGTCGGCAGATTGAAAGCGCATTGCCGAAAGTCCTTGAAGCAATTGAAAAATTGCCTGTAATCCGTGCTATGACAAGTGAGGATATAAAGAGCGTTGCCGAGCTTGAAAAGGAGTGCTTTTCAAAGCCTTGGAGCGAAAAGTCACTATCGGAGGAGCTTATAAATTCCACGGCACGGTTTTATACATTGAGTAATAACGGTGAACTGATGGGATACATCGGCGCAAACAATATATGCGATGAGGTTTATATAACAAATGTTGCCGTGGGTGAAAAATACCGTAACAACGGCTATGGTGTGCGGCTCGTCAAATATCTGATTTTGCAAAGCGCCCTTGAAAATGCTGATTTTGTAACTCTCGAAGTGAGAAAAAGCAACGGACCTGCAATAAGGCTTTATGAAAAATGCGGCTTTGAAAAAGTGGGGGAGAGAAAAAATTTCTATTCCAACCCCACAGAGGACGCATTGCTTTATACATTGTATTTGAAGGAAAGATGATATGAAAATTCTGGCAATAGAAAGCTCTTGCGATGAAACAGCGGCGGCAGTTGTTGAAAACGGACGCACCGTGCTGTCAAATGTTGTTTCAACGCAGATAGAAAAGCATAAAATATTCGGCGGAGTCGTGCCTGAAATTGCGTCAAGACTTCATACCGAAAATATTTCCGCCGTTGTGGAAAAAGCATTGCAGGATGCAAACTGCACAATAGGCGATGTTGACGCTGTTGCGGTTACATATGCCCCCGGCCTTATCGGTGCATTGCTGGTGGGGGTGAATTACGCCAAGGGTCTGTCTTTGGCTTCGGGCAAGCCTCTTGTCCCTGTTCATCACTTGCGCTCACATATAGCGGCAAATTATATAACACATAAGGATTTAAAACCGCCTTTTATGTGCCTTGTTGTGTCGGGCGGCAACACTCTTTTGTGCAAAGTCCGTGATTATACGGATTTTGAGGTAGTGGGCAGAACCCGTGACGACGCGGCAGGCGAGGCCATGGATAAAGCGGCAAGAACGCTTGGGCTTCCTTACCCCGGCGGAGTAAATCTTGATAAATTATCAAAAAACGGGGATAATACAAAATATAAATTTCCCCGTCCCCATGTGGAGGGCAGTCCGCTGGATTTCAGCTTTTCGGGACTTAAAACCTCGGTAATAAACCTTGTGCATAACGCAGAGCAAAAAGGCGAGGAGCTTAATACTGCCGATGTGGGCGCATCATTTATCAACGCCGTTGTAAATTCCTTGGCGGAAAATACCGTAAATGCAATGGAGCAGTACGGTGAAAAAACGCTTGTGCTTGCAGGCGGAGTGTCGGCAAACTCCGTGCTTCGCAGAAGAATGGAAGAGGAGGCAAAAGCACACGGCTGGCACCTTTTCCTACCCGATTTGTCCCTTTGCGGAGACAACGGCGCAATGGTGGGCGCACAGGGGTATTATGAATTTTTAAAACGGCGGTTCGCTCATTTATCTTTAAATGCAAAAGCCACGGCGGATATTGCCGAAAACCCCGAAATTTAACACGGTTTGTTAATATATCTAATAATTGGGTAAAAAAGCAACAATAAATTGACAAATTGTTAACAATTTAACTATTGAATATTTGCAGGATTTGATATATAATTATTCAAAACGCATTAAGATGCGGAAAAGTAAATTTTTTCGGTTTTCCGAAATTATATAAAGGAGTAAGTAATTATGGCACTCACACAGAACAAGAGTATCCTTAATTGGATCGACGAGAAAATCGAACTCGTAAAGCCTGACAAAGTTGTCTGGATTGACGGCTCGGAGGAGCAGTTGGAAGCTCTCCGCAAAGAGGCTTGCGAAACAGGCGAAATGGTAAAGCTCAATGAGGAGCTTCTCCCCGGCTGTTATTATCACAGAACAAAGCCCAACGATGTTGCCCGCGTTGAGGACAGAACTCTCATCTGCTCAAAGAAGGAAGAGGACGCAGGCCCCACAAACCATTGGATGGATCCCGAAAAGGCATATGAAATGCTTTACGATATTGCCCGTGATTCCTATAAGGGCAGAACAATGTATGTAATTCCCTATTCAATGGGACCAGTCGGCTCACCTTTGGCAAAAATCGGTATTGAGCTTACAGATTCAATCTATGTTGTTCTTAATATGGCTATTATGACCCGCGTCGGCAAAAAGGTAATGGATGTTCTCGGCGACAGCAACGACTGGGTTCGCGGACTTCACTGCAAATGCGATGTTGACCCCGAAAAGAGATGGATTTGCCAGTTCCCCGAGGATAACACAATTATCTCCGTAAACTCAGCTTACGGCGGAAACGTTCTTCTCGGTAAAAAGTGCTTCGCTCTTCGTATCGCTTCATATCAGGGTAAGAACGAAGGCTGGCAGGCAGAGCATATGCTCATTCTCGGTATCGAGAATCCCAAGGGCGAGGTTAAATATATCTGCGCCGCATTCCCCTCAGCTTGCGGTAAAACAAACCTTGCAATGCTTATTCCCCCCGAGGGATACAGAGCAAAGGGCTATAAGGTTTGGTGCGTAGGCGACGATATTTCTTGGATTCGCAAGGGTGAGGACGGCAGACTTTACGCTATCAACCCCGAAAACGGTTTCTTCGGCGTTGCTCCCGGAACAAATGTTAAATCAAACCCCAACGCTCTTGCTTCTACAAAGAAGGGCACAATCTTTACAAATGTTGCAAGAAATCTTGACGACAATACCGTTTGGTGGGAAGGTCTCGACAAGAATCCTCCCGTTAATGCCGAGGAGTGGACAGGAATCAAGACAAACGGCGTAGAGTGGAAGGCAGAGGGCAAGAACCTTGCTCATCCCAACAGCCGTTTCACAGCTCCCGCTGTAAACTGCCCCTGCATCAGCTCCGAGTTTGAGAATCCCGCAGGTGTTCCCATCAGCGCATTCGTGTTCGGCGGCAGACGCGCTAAGCTTGCTCCCCTTGTATATCAGTCAAGAGACTGGAACCACGGCGTATTCGTAGGCTCCATTATGGCTTCCGAGACAACAGCCGCAGCCGCAGGCGCAGTAGGCGTTGTACGCCGTGACCCCATGGCAATGCTTCCCTTCTGCGGATACAATATGGGTGACTATTGGCAGCACTGGATTGACATCGGCAAAACTCTTGACCCCGATAAGGCTCCCAAAATCTTTAATGTTAACTGGTTCAGAAAAGACGACGAGGGCAACTTTATGTGGCCCGGCTTCGGCGATAACCTTCGTGTTCTTGAATGGATTCTCAAGCGTTGCGAGGGTGAGGTTGACGCAAAAGAAACAGCTATCGGTTATCTTCCCTATGCAAAGGATATCAACCTTGAAGGTCTTGAAGGCGAGGTAAGCCTTGAATCCCTTGAAAGCATCCTTGATGTTGATAAGAGCCTTTGGGCAGCAGAGGCAGAGGGAATTGAGGAGTTCTATGCAAAGTTCGGCGATAAGCTTCCCGAAACACTCAAAGAAGAGCTTGAAACTCTCAAAGCAAACCTTAAATAATTCATAATTATATGTAAACAGCCCGACGAGGTTTTCTTCGTCGGGTTGTTTTTATATGAACAAATTAATAAAGCAGTTATTTTAAAATGCTTATATTCGTTTTAACATCGCCTTGCTTTATTTATCAAATTGAAGTATAATTCGAATAGGGTTCGGATTATTACCGTAACCCTAAGGGGTGTTTATATGCTTTTTGTGTATTTTTCATTGCTTCAAAATCCTGAAGATGAATTGTTGTTTGAAACATTTTATAATAAATTCTACAATACGATATATTACATATCAAAGGAACATTTGCATACAAAAGAAGCCGCCGAAGACTGCGCTCATGAAATTTTATTATATTTTGCAAAGAATTTTCATAACATTTCACACGATTTTAACGATGTTAGATTACGGAACTACATAAAAACAGTATCAAAGTGTATGGCAATTGATATGTATCGGAAAGAGAAAAAGCATATTGATAATATTGCAGACGCTGATATTACGGATTTTTATGATATTTCCGAAAAAGAATTTGATGTAATTGATGAAATACAATTAAAAGAAGCTTTTGATAAAATGCCCGAAGAATACAGATATATTTGCTATCTGAAATATGTTTATAATATGTCAGGCAAAGAAATTGCAAAAATGCTGAAAATATCAGAAACGCTTGTGAGAAAAAGATGTATGCTGGGAAAACAGTTTTTGAAAAATTATTTAACGGGTGATAATTAAGTGACAAATTTTGAAAAAGCTTGTGAAATGTCTTTCAATGATTGGGCTGCCGCAATTCCGGATATTGTTCCTGAGGCAGAATATACAGCAAAGCACGAAAAATGGTTGAAAATCCTTTTTAATAAAATGCGTAATAACCGTTATCATACATTGACAAGCAGAAATTTAAAACTGCTTTTGACAGCGGCTGTTATTGCAACACTCTTACTTACAGCTTTCGCAATTCCGTCATCGAGAGAATATATCATAAGCAGAACATCTGTTGACGGTGAATATAAACTTACAAAAGGCAATCATAATGAAGTGCCTTATCTGACGGTAGGATATATCCCCGAAGGATATGAATTGGTAATAGACGATAGATTATCAACTTCAATATTCTATGAATACCGCAACAGTGAAGACGATTCTATTCAGATACATAAAGAATCTTCAAACGCACACGTGTTTTTCGATAACGAAAATGTTCAAAGCCGTGAAATAAATATTGACGGCATTGTATATCTTATTAACACAAAAGATAGCGGTTGCACAAATATTATTTGGAATAAAAATGACCACATATATGTTGTAAGTTGCTGGCTTCCGGAAGAAGAATATTTGAAAATTGTAAAAAGTATAAAATAATCATAACAAAACTCCTTTTATTTTCGATATAGATATAAAAGGAGGTGAAAAGCGAAAAACTTCATAGGGGATAAATCAGCATGTTGCAATAACCGTAAAATTATTTGATGCTTTCCGTTGACAAACAGAAATATTTATGGTACAAAAGAATTGAAAAGTCCATAGTTATACTATTGGCTTTTCATTGTGGAATTTGAAATCTTTTAAAAAGGAGCGGGTGTCTATGAATAAAACAGCAAAGAAAAAACGCATTTTAATAGTTGCAGGAATACTTGTTGCGGCTGTTGCTCTGTTTTGTTTAGTTTTTGCGTTATACAAATCAGAAGCGCAATATGTTAAAAATGAAAAAGGCGAAGCTTATTTGAATAAAGACGGCCAACCGATTATTTATTACGAAGATTTGTTCGGAAATACCTTTTCCCTTAAAAACGGCATGAGAGTTTACTCCGCGTTTCCGACAATGATTGAGACAGGAAAATATGACTCCAACGGAAAGTTGATTACAGATGAACCGACATCTGACGAAGCGTCAAGTACGGAAGCGAATTCTGCAACACAGGATTAGCAGTTATTAAAAAAATATTGATTGAAAGTAAATAATTTCTCAAAAAACAGCCGTTTTATACGGCTGTTTTTTCATAGTTCCTGCGCCTTGAAATTTTCTTTTTAAAATTGTATAATGTATTTATTGAGGTGATAGAATGAATCTTAAATTCAATAAGGGCAAATTCCGCATAATGCAGATTGCCGATACACAGGATACAAATAAAACCGCCCCTGCCACGGTGGAATTTATCCGTTATGCGCTTAAAACGGTCAAACCCGACCTTGTGGTGTTCACGGGCGACCAGATAAAGGGCTACGGTGTTAACCTTGCTATGGGCGACAGAAAAAAGAATGTGGCGTGCGCCATAAACAATTTGTTGAAGCCTCTTGACGAGGCGGGAGTGCCTTTTACTTTCGTTTTCGGAAATCACGACGATACTTCGTTTTCCATATCGAAGCAAGAGCAGTTTGAAGTTTATAAATCCCACGCAAACTGCCTTGCCTTTAATGCTGACGACAGTATTGACGGCTATTGTAACCACAATCTTGAAATTCTCGGCGAGGACGGGAAAACAAAACTGAATGTTTATCTTATTGACAGCCTTTCAATGAGTGCGGGGGGCTCCTGCGCCCATGTCAGCGAAAATCAGCTTGATTGGTACAGAAAAACGAGAGACAGTCTTAAAGAGAGATACGGCGATTATGTGCCGTCAATAGTATTTCAGCATATTCCCGTTCCCGAAATTTACGAGCTTTTAAAGGAAGTGCCGAGAGGTACAAAGGGGAGTGCCAAAGGATACCGAAAGTATAACGGTAAATACTTTGCTCTCAATCCCGAAACCACCGTTATTGACGACCGTTCCTTTATAGGCGAAACGCCGAGCGTACCCGATATAAACGGCGGCGAGTTTGACGCACTTCATGAAAAAGGCGATGTGTTCGGCGCATTTTTCGGTCACGACCATAACAACAGCTTTGTGGGCGAATATAAGGGTATAAAAATGGGTTACTGTCAAGGCTGTGGGTTTAATATTTACGGTCCTGCCAAAAACAGAGGCGTGCGGATTTACGATTTTAACGAGGAAAATCCCGCCGATTTTGAAACATCAACGCTCACGGTTGCCGATATTGAAAACTTTGATGTGGGTAACCGTCTGAAATATGCCGCTTATACATACGCTCCCAGCAGCGTGGATTCCGTCAAGCCCTATATTAAGGGAGGCGCAGTTGTTGCCGCAGCAGCCGCAGTGGGCGGAATACTTATTAGGCTCTTGATTAAGTAAAAATTGCAAATAAAAGGAAAAACAGCACTGTTCAAACAGTGCTGTTTTTCTGTAAATATCTTTTAAATTATCAGTAATTCATTGCAATACGGTTTTTGATGAGTTTAATTTCGCTTTTTACAGCCCATTTGATTATGGGTGAATGTAAGTCCATTTTTGTCATCTGTGTATCAATCAGATTTTCAAAAACGCTTGAATAATTTTCATTTACAATTTCTTCTTTAACCGTTTCAAACCATGCAACACCTTCGGATTTTACATAATACATAACATGATAACCGTATTCGGTTTCGATTATGTCTGTATCGCCGGGCTTTCTTGAAGCGTCGGTTGACCAGTTGAGGAAATTGGTAACATAACTGCTGTCCTTTGCAATGCCTTCAATAAGACCGCCGTTTTCAGCAGAGCCTGTATCGGCAGATTTATCCTTTGCCAAAGCCGCAAAATTATCCTCGGTGGGATTCTTTTTGTATTCGTCAAGAATAGACTGGGCATTGGTTCTGTATTCCGCTTTCTGCGCAGCGGTAAGAGTTTGAGTATTTCCGCTTTCGTCCTCAGGGAATTTTACAAGAATATGTCTTACTGCGTTTGTGCTTGCGCTCATATCTTTATGAGGTGCCGCTGTAATAAGTACAACATCGTATGTACCGCTGCCCAAATCAATTACAGCCTTGTCGCCGGCAACTCTTGCATCATCATATACCCACTTTGCGAGAGCTTCACCCTTGGCGTCGAGAGTAGCATAAGTTATATCCGAATAAGCGGTTGTTTCGTCGGCATCAAGCTTGCTGCTTGAATCGGCTGTTTTAATTGCAACCTTTGCCTGCGCTACAAAGCTTGCGGAATCGCTGACAGCGGCAAGGAAAGCGTCGGCCTTTGCTTTTGTTTCTGCGTATGCCTTTTCAGCGGTGGCTGTTTTCTCCTCTTCGGTTGCACCCTCTGCGGCTTTGGGAACTTCTGTTGTGAATTCGTAAAGTCTGATGCTTGCAAGGTCGTAATTGTCCTTGTTTGCGTTGTATTTTTCTTCAACCTGCGCGTCGGTTACAGCGTTCTTTGTGTCCTCCTGCAGCTTTTCAAAATAAGCTGTTGCAAGATAAGATTCTTCATATACCTGACGGACAACTTTTTCTGAAATGCCGTTTCCGTATGTGGCACGGAGAAAACGGTCAAGGGAATAATCGTTTTCAGCGGCGGTCTTACGCGCTTCTTCAATGGCGGAGTCGATCTCTGCCTGTTCCTCTTCGGAAATAGTAATTCCGGCTTCCTTAGCCTTTAACGCACCGTATTTAATCTGTATAATCTGGTTGATAGCACCGTATGTAAAAGCGTCAGCCCATGTGGGGTTTGCAACTCCAAGCTCTGCAACCGTAACTCCGCCAACGGAACTGTTGTCGTCTGTATATTCCTGCTTGTCGGGGGATTTGGTATAATCATAACCTAAGTATTGAAGCCCCATGCCTGCGCCGTAGCTCTCGTATTGTGCGGCGGCCTGCTGATAATTGGACCATGTTAAGAAGTAATAGTAATTAAATTCGGCAAGAGTGAAGGAATACTCTTTATTGTCGCCGGCCTTAACCTTAATAATCTTTTGAGGTACGCCGAAGAAATTAAGAACTCCGCCCACAGCGCCTATTACAAGCACAACTGCAAGAACGATAGCAATAACCTTTCCTGCAATCTTTTTTGTTTTTGAAAGTTTGGGAGATTTCTTGGCTTTTTTTGCAGCCTCTTTCGCAAGCCTTGCCTTGCGCTCCTCACGGTAAATCTCAGCCTGAGATTTATTGTTGTTGTTTTCCATCGGAAAAACCACCTTTACCATCTTTTTACAATAAAAAAAGTATCAGAAACAGACACAATTTTTTACATTAACATTTACATTTTATACTATTTTTAAAAAATATACAAGTCCATTTTGAAAAATTCACAATTTATACAAAAACCTGCCCTGATTTTCGTCAGAGCAGGCATATTTTAAAGTTGTTATTTTATTAAAGCAACATAGCCGTTAATTTTATCGGCGATTGCAACAGCTCTTTCGTCGCTTGCGTCAAGGGGTAAAAACGGGAGTCTGGGCCGGCCGGCGTCAATGCCGAAACGCCTTGTGATTACAGCCTTGCTGGCTCCGTAAAGAGAGGGGCAGGCAAGCAGGTCAAAAATACATTCGTTTATTCTGTTCTGCCAGATTTTAGCACCCTCAATATCGCCTTTTTCAATGAGAGAATTAAGGTGGAGGAAAAGCTCGGGCATTGTGCCGTAGGTTCCGCCGATTCCTGCCTTTGCTCCCATAAGACGGCCTGCGAGGAACTGCTCGTCCGGACCGTTGAATACAACGAAATCCTTACCGCCGAGCTGCGAAAAACGCTCAATCTGACAAGTGCTGTCAGAGGAATTTTTAATACCGATAACCTTTTCGTTTTTAATCATTCTTTTAAAAAGGGAGTAAGAAAGGTCATAGCCCGTAAGCTGGGGAATATTGTAAATAATAAAAGGCATATCAACAGCTTCGGTTATTGTGTTCCAATGCAGTGCAATGGATTCCTCGGGAAGTCTGTAATAAACGCTGGGAACTGCGGAAATTGCGTCCGCTCCGATTTTCTCTGCGTGGCGTGCAAGCTCGATAGATTCCTTTGTTGAAGCAGAACCCACATGCACAATGAGCACCATATCGTCGCCCGCCGCTTCTTTTACACATTCCGCAACCTGCTTGCGCTCCTCGGCGTTTAATAAAAAGCCTTCCCCCGTTGAGCCGCAGGCATAAATTCCGTTAACGCCGATTTCCTTGTATTTTTTTACAAGCGCTTTAACGGCCGCTGTATTTATATTGCCGTTTTCGTCATAGAGAGCGTTAAGCGCTACGAAAACGCCTCTGTATTTTTCTGTACTGAATTTCATTTTGTTCCCCCATTTCACGGATATAGCCGTGTTTTTTATCAAAGTAATGAAATTTTATCACTATGATTGTAACATTTCAATAATTTTTCAAAAATTTTTTAATAAACAATTGTAAATCTTCAAAAAGTATACTATAATATTATCTAAATTGTCTGTTCGGGAAGTGAAAAGTTGAACAATACGCAAATTCTTGAAGCAAT
>CAMGDG010000038.1 GCA_946041635.1 uncultured Clostridia bacterium | reverse complement strand
GCAAAAAGAGCTCCCTTCTACAGAGTGGTAGTTGCTGATTCACGCTATCCCAGAGACGGCAGATTTATTGAGGAAATCGGATATTACGATCCCATGAAAAATCCGCCCGAAATCAAGCTCGATACCGATAAGGCAGAGCAGTGGATTAAGAACGGCGCTCAGCCTACCGACACCGTTAAGAATATTCTTAAAAAAAGCGGCGTTATAAAATAAGAAAGGCGTAAAAAATGCAGGAACTTCTTATTACTATCGTAAAGGGACTTGTTGAAAATCCCGACGCTGTTGCAGTTACGGTTGACGAGCCCGATGACAGAGGCGTTATCGTTTATCATCTTCATGTTGCTGAGGACGATATGGGCAGAGTTATCGGCAAGCAGGGCAGAATAGCAAAAGCTATCAGAACCGTTATGAAAGCCGGCGCAACACGCACAGGCGAAAAAGTACAGGTCGATATTGACTGATTTGCATCGGGGCAGGCAATTATTTGTCTGCCTTTTTGCTGATTTTCGGTGAAATTATGATTAAAGATTATCTTGAATTGGGGCAAATCGTTTCAACTCACGGCGTAAAGGGCGAGGTTCGCTTTAATCCGTGGTGTGATACTCCCGATTTTGTAAAAAAGTTTAAAACGCTGTATTTTGATAATAAGGGCGAAAAAAGCATAAAGGTTATATCCGCCCGCCCCCACGGTAATGTGGCTATACTTATGCTTGAAGGCGTTGACGATATTGATAAAGCCCGTGGGCTCAAAAATACCGTTTTGTATATGAAAAGAAGCGATGCGAGCCTTCCCGACGGCGTGTGGTTTATTCAGGAGCTTATTGACTGCACGGTAACGGACTGTAAAACGGGCGAAACGCTGGGGACTGTTGCCGATGTAAGCGAAACGGGCGCCAACGATGTGTGGCATATAAAAACTACCGACGGCAGAGAAGTGCTTATTCCCGCCGTTAAAGAGGTGGTAATGTCCGTGGATGTAAAAAACGGCATTATTAAAATCAATCCTTTAAAAGGACTTTTTGACGATGAAGATTAACATTATGACGCTTTTCCCCGAAATGTGTGAAGCTGTGCTTTGTGAGAGTATAATCGGCAGAGCAAGGGAAAACGGTTTCGTGGAAATTGAATGTGTAAATATAAGGGATTATACAACGGATAAGCATAACCGAGTTGACGATGCACCTTACGGCGGCGGAATGGGTATGCTTATGCAGGTGCAGCCCATTGATGATTGTTATAAAGCAATCTGTGAAAAAAGCGGAAAGAAAAGCCGCCTTATCTATATGTCTCCCTGCGGAGAAGTGCTTACGCAGGAAAAGGTCAAAAAACTTGCGTCTCTGGATGAAATAACCCTGCTTTGCGGTCACTATGAGGGTATAGACAGGCGTGTTATTGACTCGCTTGTTGACGAGGAAATTTCAATAGGGGATTATGTTTTAACAGGCGGCGAATTACCCGCCCTTATCCTTGCCGACGCCGTATCACGAATGTTGCCGGGTGTTTTGCCTAACGACGAGGCAAAGGAGCTTGAAAGCCATTATAACGGGCTGTTGGAATATCCCCAATATACACGGCCGTACGAATGGAACGGTATGAAAGTCCCCGATGTGCTCATTTCAGGGCATCACGGCAATATTGAAAAGTGGCGCAGAGAACAGTCGCTTTTGATGACGGCAAAATACCGCCCCGATATGCTTCGAAAGGCGGATTTGTCAGAATCCGACAAAAAGTTTTTAGAAGGAATAATTACAAAGCTGTAATTATTTTGCGGTTGATTATTTGTGAACAATAAGATAATATATTATGTAGATATATTAAAAAAAGGACAGACGAGCTTTGAAAAAAATCAGCAAACACACATTATTAAAAACAGCAATTATAATATTGTCGGTTTTACTCGTTGCCGCCACAGCGTCAGCGGTGTATTTCGTTGTGCAGGATAATAAGAGTAAAAATCAAATAGAAAGTCTTAATAAAAAACTGGCTGATGAAAAATCAAGCCATGAAGCCGATATGCAAAGCAATTCCGAGGCTTTTGAATCCCTTGAAAACGAAAAAAGCTCCGAGGCGCAGTCTTATGAGGACAGATTAAGCGCAGAGAGCAGCGCGAATCAAAGCAAGGTTGATGAGCTGAATAAACAGATTGAAAGTCTTAATAAACAGCTTGCGGCAAAGCGGGCAGCTTCAACCACAAAGCGTGTTGACAGTCAATCGGTTACGCCGTCCACACCTCCGGCACAGTCAAGGGGAAAAACCGTTTATTTAACATTTGATGACGGACCGTCGCAATATACGCCGGAAATTCTGAATGTGCTTGACAGATACGGCGTTAAGGCGACTTTTTTTGTTGTTAACGGCAGATATAACAGCGTTATGAAGGATATTGTGAACAGAGGTAATGCCATAGGTTTACACAGCTATTCGCATAATTATGCTTCCGTTTATTCTTCTGACGCCGCATTTTACAGCGATTTGAATAAAATATCCGCTGTTGTTAAAGAGCAAACAGGCGTTGAAACGAAAATCATGAGATTCCCCGGCGGAAGCAGTAATACCGTGAGTAAAAAATACTCTGCGGGTATAATGAGTAGGCTTGCAAAATCCGTTACGGAAAACGGATATGTGTATTTTGACTGGAACTGCGCAAACGGCGATGCGGCAGGGGCAAACACGGTTGAAAAGCAGTTGGCGAACTGCAAAAGTTATCCGAAATCCGCGTCAAATATAATCGTTTTGATGCACGATAGCAAATCAACAACGCTTGAAGCTCTGCCTAAAATCATTGAATACTATAAGAGCTGCGGAATGAGCTTCGGCGTGCTCACTACCGCAACACCGCCCGTTCACCACGGTATTAACAATTAAATTAGACTTTATACACAAAAACACAAAAACACTATTGTCAATTTGTACAAACTTGATTGTTTCAATTTTGCGGTTTTTGTTTTTATGACTGAATTATTACAATATCCCCCAAAACTCGAATGTTTTTCGTTGACGAGGACAAGATTTGTGGTATAATATGATAGTAACAAGTGAGTTTCTATCTGTTATTTTTTAAATCTATCATTTGGGAGAATGTATTATGTTTACTAAAGATGTTGAAGTAAAAAATCAAGTTGGTTTGCACGCACGTCCTGCAACATTTTTTATTCAGAAAGCAAATGAATTCAAGTCATCAATTTGGGTTGAAAAAGAGGACAGACGCGTTAATGCAAAGAGCCTTTTGGGCGTTCTTTCACTTGGCATAATGGGTGGAACAACAATTCGCATTCTTGCAGGCGGTCCCGATGAAGAGCAGGCTGTCGATGAGCTTGTGAAGCTTGTGGAATCAGGTTTTGCTGAGTAATTTTCGGCACTTTCGGCACATCGCTTTTGCGGTGTGCCTTTTATTTTGCAATATAATCGGAAAGTGAGGCGGTTTTATGAATGAAAAAATCAAATATCTTCGCAGTAAGGCAATGAAACTGCCTAAAACTCCCGGCGTTTATATAATGAAAAACCGTCAGGGAAAGATTATATATATCGGCAAGGCAAAGGCTTTAAAAAACCGTGTCAGTCAGTATTTCGGCTCTCAGAATAAGCATACCGTCAAGGTACGGAAAATGGTTGATAATGTTAACGATTTCGATTATATTCTCACCGATTCCGAGTTTGAGGCGCTGGTGCTTGAAGCAAGTCTTATTAAGCAAAATCAGCCTAAATATAATATCCTTTTAAAGGACGATAAAGGGTATAGTTATATAAAAATTTCCCCTCCGCCTTACAGCAGGATTTCCGCCGTGCTTCAAAAGGACGATGAAACCGCAGAATATATAGGTCCCTTTACAAGCTCTTATTCCGTAAAGCAGTCTGTGGACGAGGCGAATAAAATCTTTCGTCTGCCCCAGTGCAACAAGGTCTTTCCCCGTGATTTCAAAAAGGGCAGACCGTGTCTGAATTACCATATTTCACGTTGTATGGGCGTTTGCACAGGTAAAATTCCCCAAAGGGAATATGATGAGGCTTTAAAAGAGGCTCTTGATTTTTTAAGCGGAGATATTACAAAAACCATAGCCTCGTTAAAGCTTAAAATGAATGAATGTGCGGAAAATCTGGATTTTGAAAATGCAGGGAAATACCGTGACAGAATACGGGCGATTGAAAATATGCAGTCACGGCAAAAGGTTGTGACCGATTCGGGAGAATCAAAGGATGTTTTCGCCGTTGCGTCAAACGAAAATGACCTTTGTATTGCCGTTCTCCGTTATGATAAGGGCAGGCTTTGCGACTCCGAGCAGTTTTTCCTTGACGGCGATAAAACAGAGGAAAGCATCCGCAGTAATTTTCTTATGCAGTATTACTCAATGCGTACCGTGCCGCAGAAAATACTGGTTGATGAAGCATTTGAAGATATTGAGCTTGTGGAACGCCACCTTGCGGACATCAGAGGGAAAAAGTGCACCGTTGCGGTTCCTCAAAGGGGCGACGGCTTAAAGCTTGTGAATATGTGCCGTGAAAACGCATATGAAAAGCTGGCGCAGAAAAAGGGCAGACAGGGTGCTGAAATCCGTGTGCTTGAAGAACTTAAAGATATTTTAGGACTGCCCAAAACGCCTGAATATATCGAATCTTACGATATATCCCATACAGGCGGTGCGGATAATGTGGCGGGCATGGTGGTCTTTAAAAACGGCAGACCGTTGAAAAGAGCCTACCGTACCTTTGCGGTCAAATCCTTTGCAGGGCAGGACGATTACGGTTCAATGCGTGAGGTGCTGACACGGCGGTTTAACGAGTACCTAAAATGCGATGACAAAACAGCAGAAGAGGGCTTTGGCAGGTTGCCCGACCTCATTTTGCTCGACGGCGGAAAGGGTCAGGTAAGCGCAGTTAAAGAGGTTCTTGAAAAGTTTGAATTAGATATTCCGCTTTTCGGAATGGTAAAGGATTCAAAGCATAAAACGAGGGCAATTACAGGAGACGGCGGAGAAATTGCAATAAACTCAAACCGCAGTGTTTTCACCCTCGTTTCGGAAATACAGGAGGAGGTGCACCGCTTCTCCGTGGCGTATCATCACAAAAAGCATACAAAGAGCGGCTTGGAGCTTTCCCTGACAAAAATAGACGGTATAGGCGAGGCAAAGGCAAAGGCGCTGTTAAAGCATTTCAAAACAGTAAAAGCCATCAGGTGCGCAACGGTTGACGAGCTTTCAGAGGTCAGCGGAATAAATAAAAATCTCGCAGAAAAAATTTATGATTTTTACAATAAAGGTGAATAATAATGACAGATACAGTAGTTTTTGATTTGGACGGAACGCTTCTCAATACTCTTGACGATTTGACGGACAGCGTAAACTTTGCCCTTGCAAGACAAGGCTTTCCCGAGCGTACTATCGACGAGGTGCGCCGATTTGTGGGCAACGGAATACGCCTTTTGATGGAGCGTGCCGTGCCGAAAAACATAAGTGATGATGAATTTGATACCTGCTTTAAAGATTTTTGCGATTATTACAAGGCGCATATGGAGGACAAAACTCTCCCATATGAGGGTATAAACGAAATGCTTGAAAGCATAAAAAAGCAGGGCTTTAAAACGGCGATAGTTACCAATAAAGCGGATTTTGCGGCGCAGGACCTTTGCCGCAGAATGTTCGGTGATAATATTGATGTAATTGTGGGGAGCAGTGAAAGCAGACCGAATAAGCCTGCTCCCGACGGTGTTTTTTATGCCCTGGAATGTTTGAAAAGCGATGTTCAAAATGCCGTTTTTGTGGGTGATTCCGATGTGGATATTCTAACGGCGAAAAATGCTTCTCTGCCGTCAATAGGCGTGCTTTGGGGCTTCCGTGACAGAGAAGTAATTGAAACAGCAGGCGCAAAATATATTGTTTCGACTGTATCCGAGCTTGAAAATACGCTTATTTCATTAAAAAACGGCAAAAAATAAGGCAATTTTTGGCTGATTTATAAAAATTATTTGACAAATTGATGTAAAAATGTGATAATAATGCTATGTATTTGTAAATTGGAGCGTTAATATGCGTGTAATTACCGGTGAGGCAAGAGGCCGCCGCCTCGTTACTCTTGAAGGTGAGGATGTCCGTCCTACAACCGACAGAGTAAAAGAGGGAATGTTTAATATTATTCAGTTTGATATTGAGGGCGCTTTGGTGCTCGACCTTTTTTCAGGCTCCGGTCAGTTGGGAATTGAGGCGTTGAGCAGGGGAGCAAGGCATTGCAATTTTGTTGACGCTTCCAACCGTTCATTGGATGTAACCCGTGAGAATCTCAAAAGCGTGGGCTTTGAAAAAAGAGCAAGCGTTTTCTGCGGCGATGCAAAAATGTATGTTGATTTGAGCCGTGATAAATTTGATATTGCTCTTTTGGACCCGCCTTATAATAAAAAGATAATCGACGCTGTTTTGCCGTCGGTTGCATCAAAAATGAATGACGGCGGAATAATTATCTGCGAAAGCGCTTTCAATGAGATATTGCCTGAGGTGGCGGGCGAATTTAAGATTGACCGTGAATATAAATACGGAAAAATCAAGCTTACCGTTTACAGAAAGAAAAGTGAGTAAATTATGAAAACCGTAATTTGTCCCGGCAGTTTTGACCCGGTAACGAACGGGCATCTTGATATTATCGGCCGCAGCTCTGCGCTTTTTGATAAAGTGATTGTGGTTGTAATGCAAAATCCCTCAAAGAAAAACTTTTGCTTCACTCCCGAGGAGCGTGCACAGCTTATTAAAAGATGCACCGGGGATATGAAAAATGTTGAGGTGGATATATACGGCGGCTTGCTTGCGGAGTATGCAAGGCAGAAAAATGCGGTCGCCGTTGTAAAAGGGCTTCGTGCGATGTCCGATTTTGAATATGAATTCCAGCAGGCGCAGATGAACAAAAAGCTTAACAGCGAGCTTGAAACCGTGTTTATAAACACAAGAATGGAAAATATGTATTTAAGTTCAAGCACAGTCAAGCAAATTTGCGAATTGGGCGGGGATATAAGCGATTTTGTCCCCGAGGTAATTCGTGATGATATAGTAAAAAGAATTAAAAGAGGTGTGAGTAAATGACAATAGAAAGTTTACTTGATGAGATTGAAATAATACTTGAAGAGGGCAAGACCGTCCCCTTCACCTCCAACCTTTTGGTTGACGCAGCAGCTATCAAAACGGCGATTGAGGATATAAGACTCAATATGCCCGATGAGCTTATGCAGGCAAGAAAAATTGCCTCCGAGAGAAAAGAAATTCTTGCAGGAGCGCAGGATAATGCCGATAAGATTATCGAAAAAGCCCATCTCAGAGCAAAAGAGATAATCTCTGAGGACGAGATTACGAGAGGCGCCGAGGCGCAGGCTGCGGAAATTCTTCAGCAGGCAAGAGCAAACGCAAACGAGATTGTTGAAAGCGCAAGAGCATCTGCCGCAGAGCTTACCGAGCAGGCGAAGAATTGGTCAAGAGAAATGCGTACAAGCGCAAGTGAGTATGTGGAAAATATCGTTGGCATCGCTGATGAAACACTCACAAATTCCGTAAACGAAATCCGCCGTGCCCGTCAGCATTTAAGATCTGCCGCTCAGTCCAAAAGAGTTGACGAATAATACTTTACATATAATTTATACTCATTAACACACACCTCGCAGCATATTTATTTATATAAAATGTGTTCGAGGTGTTAAATTATGTTTGTGTATTCTGTCAAGTCAAAGCAAATAAAGCTGTTTTTGCTGGTTGCGTTTGTCCTCGTTACGGCAGTTTGTCTTTTTGTGCTTGCCCGTGACAGCCGTGAAACCGCAAAGGACGGCAATCCCACACTCAAAGCGTCAAGCCACAGCGAGCGTATGGCGTTTATTTCCCAATACGGTTGGGAGGTGGACGAAGAGCCCGTTGAGGTTTGCGAGGTAATTATTCCTGCGGAGTTTGACGATACATATACAAAATATAATGAAATCCAGAAAGGGCAGGGCTTTGATTTGAGCGCATATGCGGGTATGCGTGTAAAGCGTTGGACTTACAGCGTAAAAAATTATACGGGTTACGAAAATCAGAACTGTATCCGTATAAATATGCTGGTTTACGAGGGGCTTGTAATCGGCGGAGATGTGTGCTCAATAGAGCTGGACGGCTTTATGCACGGCTTTTCAATGCCTAAAACTGACAGTTAAAACGGTAAAAAATATGGAACGGATTGATAAAATACTTGCCTCGCAGGGAAATTTGTCGCGGCGTGAGGTAAAAGAGATAATTAAAAAGGGCAGAGTTCATATAAACGGTGTTGTTGTAACCGACAGCGCCGTAAAGATTGATGCGGAAAAGGACGCAGTTTTACTTGACGGCGTTCAAATCACCTTGAAAAAGCATATTTATATAATGCTCAATAAGCCGCAGGGCGTTGTGTCGGCAAGCGAAAGCGAAACGGATAAAACCGTTGTGGATTTGGTGCCCGACTCCCTTTACCGAAAGGGGCTTTTTCCTGCGGGCAGACTTGATAAGGACACAACAGGCTTTGTGCTCATAACGGACGACGGAGATTTTGCTCACAGAATTTTGTCGCCTAAAAATCATATTTTCAAAACATATCTTGCAAGGCTCAGCCACTCTCTTTCCGAAAACGATATAAGTTTAATTTCATCGGGAATAACCCTTGCGGATGGGACAACCCTTAAAGAGGCAAAGCTGGAAATTGTTGAAGCGGGGGATACGCCCCTTGTAAAAATTATGATATGCGAGGGGAAATACCATCAGGTTAAGAGAATGTTTGCTGCCGCAGGCAATAAGGTAGTTTCACTTCACCGCTCAAAAATGGGCGGATTGGCTCTTGATACCGCCTTAAAGCCGGGTGAATGCCGTGAAATAACACCGAGCGAGCTTGAAAAAATAACCGAATAATAAAACTATTAGTTATTTTTAACAATAAAAAAACGGCTTAAAATGAGGCTTTAATGCGTCGATTGAACAAATTTTTCATTGTTTTTTGTGAAAAATGTTTGAAAAAGTTTAAAAAATATCAATTTTTCACTTGCAAAAATACGATTTATTGTGTAAAATACATAGTGTTCTATTTGTGAATTTGTATAAAAGCAAAAATAAATGTCTAACGGCATTGGAGGTATAATATGTCTAACAGATTATTTCAGGGAATAGTCCATCAGATGATTGATGTTATTGACAGAACCTTCGGAGTAATTGATGAAACAGGCACCGTTATTTCATGCAGTGAGCTGGGCAAAATCGGCGAAATCCAGTCCCATGCGGTTTCCGAGGTGTTCTCATCGTCCGATATGACCGTTTCCGACGGATATACTTACAAGGTTTTCGGCGCTCATATGCATCCCGAGTATGCTGTTTTTGTTGAGGGCGATGACGATATTGCAGGCAGATATGTTTCCGTGCTTTCCGTTTCTCTTGCCACAATCAAGCAGTATTATGATGAGAAGTATGACCGTGGCAATTTCATTAAGAATGTAATTCTTGATAATATACTTCCCGGCGATATTTATATTAAGGCTCGTGAGCTTCATTTCAACAACGATGTAACAAGAGTTGTTCTTTTAATAAGAATTACCGAGCATAACGATGTTTCCGTTTTTGATGTTATTCAGGATTTGTTCCCGGATAAAACAAAGGATTTCGTCATAAATATAAACGAAACAGATATTGCCCTCGTTAAAGAGGTTAAGAGTAATATCGACACAAAAGACCTTGAAAAGCTTGCCCGTTCCATTGCCGATTCTCTGGGCACGGAGTTTTATACCCATGTTCTTGTGGGTATCGGAACTACTATCGACAGCATAAAGGACCTTGCCCGCTCGTTTAGAGAAGCGCAGGTTTCCCTTGAAGTCGGCAAAGTTTTCGATACGGAGAAAACTATTGTAAGCTATGATAACCTGGGTATTGCAAGGCTTATTTATCAGCTTCCCACAACGCTGTGCGAAATGTTCCTGCGTGAGATTTTCAAGCGCGGCTCTATTGACAGCCTTGACCATGAAACGCTTTTCACTATTCAGAAATTCTTTGAAAATAACCTGAATGTTTCCGAAACATCGAGAAAACTGTTTGTTCACAGAAACACTCTTGTTTACCGTCTTGAAAAGATTAAAAAGCTCACAGGTCTTGATTTGCGTGAGTTTGACGATGCAATCGTGTTCAAGGTAGCTTTAATGGTTAAAAAATACCTGGACGCTAACCCGATTAAATATTAAAATTACAGCGTTTTTGCACAACAAAAAGGGCAGTTTATCTGCCCTTTTGATTTTGTATATGTTGTATATATTGATGTTTAGTTTTTGTTTAAACCGCCGATAAATGTGAACTTTCTTTAAAAAATGTTACAAACACAACATTTTGTGGTATAATTGTGTCCGATAATAGTTATAATGTGTAACTATGTGCGAGAACATATTATTTAAGGATAAGGTGCATATTGTGATTGAATTCAAAAATGTTTCCAAAACATATGATAACGGTACAAATGCCCTTCGCGATGTGTCAATAACAATAAACGACGGCGAATTTGTCTTTGTTGTGGGTGCGTCGGGAGCAGGAAAAAGTACATTTTTAAAAATAATAATGCGTGAGCAGGTTCCCAACAGCGGAACGGTTATAATTAACAACTATAACCTGAACAAAATCAAAAAAAGAGATATTCCCAAATTCCGCAGAACGATGGGTATAGTTTTTCAGGATTTCCGTCTTATTCCCAATATGACGGTTTATGATAATGTTGCGTTTGCAATGAGAGTTATCGGCGCAAAGGAAAAGGAAATCCGTAAAAGAGTTCCCTATGTGTTAAGCCTTGTGGGGCTTACATCAAAAGCAAGGCAATTACCCGTCCATCTTTCCGGCGGTGAGCAGCAGAGGGTTGCGCTGGCTCGTGCTCTCGTGAACAATGCGGGAATAATTATAGCGGACGAGCCTACCGGTAATATAGACCCTGAAATGTCATACGAAATTGTTGATTTGCTCAACCATATAAATGCAAACGGTACAACAATCGTAATGGTAACCCACGAGCATGAGCTTGTGCGCCGATTTAATCACCGTGTAATAACAATCAGCAAAGGCGAGGTGGTTTCTGATACTGCCGATAAATATCGCCGCAGTGCGGAACCGCAAAGTGCCGAAGCAGTTAAGGAAGCTCCGAAGCTTGAAACAAAAGCTGAAATGCTATCGGCGGCGGAGCAGGAAATTCAGCAAAAGGTTGATAAAATCCGCGAGGATGTAACGCCTGTTGAAGAAATAGAGAATGAGCCGAATACTGCTTTCTATTTTCAGCCCAACAGCGACAAAGAGCTTGAAGAGTTTATGAAAAACTACGGCGTTGAAGATACTTCGGTTGACGAAAATATTGATTATTCCGCCTACCTTGATAATATAGCCGAAGCAGACGGAGGTGACGGAGAATGAAAGGAGCAAGCCTTAAATATTTAACAAAAGAGGGCTTCCGCAATGTCTGGGTAAACAGACTTATGTCGTTAGCATCCGTCACGGTGCTTTTGGCGTGCCTTGTAATTATAGGCCTGGGCGCCATGCTTTATTTCAATGTTAATTCATTGCTCGATACAATTGAGCGTCAGAATGTTGTGATGGTGTATGTTTCAGATTCCGCAACCGAGGAGCAAACCACGCAAATGGGCAATCAGATTAAGGTTATGGATAATATTGAAACCTGTATTTTTATCCCCAAGGAGGACGCTTTTCAGGCACAGCTTGAAAGTATGGGAGATGACGCCGTTCTTCTTGAAGGGCTTGATGAAAATCCGTTGCCTGACGCATATAAGGTCGTTGTTGCCGATTTGAGCAGATTTGATGAAACGGTTGAGCAACTCCGTAAATTGGATTTTGTAGAAAAGGTGCGTGAAAACGATGATGTTGCGGACAAGCTTGTTTCCATACGCCGAGCAGTTACAATCGTCAGTGCGGGAATAGTTTTATTGCTGTTCTTCGTATCGCTGTTTATAATTTCAAATACAATTAAAATTACCATGTTCTCCCGAAAGCTTGAAATCAGCATTATGAAAGCCGTAGGTGCTACAAACTGGTTTATAAGATGGCCGTTTATGGTGGAGGGCGTGCTTTTGGGAATTATCGCAGGCGTCGTTTCTTTCGGCGTCCTTGCCGGGCTTTATCAGGGTATGGTGCTGTTGTTTAACAATATGCTTGCTTTGTTTAAGCCGGTTGCATTTGCGGATTATGCAATCCCGATTTTCATAATATTTATTGCAGTGGGTGTTTTTACAGGATCTTTCGGAAGCCTTATCTCAATGGGCAAATATCTTAAGGAACAAGGAAGTGTTGTAAGTGAAGAAAAGTCTTAAACTTTTATCCGTAATTTTTGCATTGGTAATGCTCATAGCCTCAGTGCCTCTTTCAGCTTCGGCAAAAACCATGGAGGAAATCGAGGCGGAAATTGCGGCTCAGGAAAAAGAGCTTGAAAAGCTTGCCAATCAGAAAGACAAGCAGGAAACTTATATTTTAGAGCTTCAAAAGCAGATTAAAGCGTATGATGAACAGCTTACAATTATCGGTTCTGAGGTTGACAGCCTTAATTTGTCCATCAGTAAGCTGGATGCAGATATTAGAGAATATGAGGTAAAAATTGCCGCCCTTGATGCTGAGATAAAGCAGGTTGACGAGCAGATTGCCGTTC
>CAMGDG010000037.1 GCA_946041635.1 uncultured Clostridia bacterium | reverse complement strand
CCTATTCAAACAAATCGTTCTGCGGTGAAAAAATTTCGATACCCTTATTCAGTATTGAAAAATCAACATCTGTATGTGCGCCGCCGAATTCCCCGTCCAGCGACCACTCAACAGGCTTTTCGGTGTGTATTTTCAGATTTTTTGTATGCAAAAACATTATCTGGTCACAGTTATAATCATGCTTTTGCATTCTTTGAAGCATATGGACGGCGTTTGCCACACTTGTGATTTTCCGTACAAGCAAAAGTTCAAATTCGCCGTCGTTTAACCGAACATCATTGCGGTCGTATGTGAAAAGTCCCGCAACAGAGGTGGAATTTGAAATTGCTCCGAAGAAAAAGTCGTCCTCAATAACTCCGCCGTCATGCTCGATTTTCATATGTATGGGCTTGATGCTTTTTAAGAGCTTTACGCCGTGGAGCAAGAAAGAATTTATCATATACGCCGAATATCCCAAGGCGTTTTTCAGCTTTTGCGGCGTTGAATATGAAAATTCACTTCCCACGCCGAAGGTGGCAACATAGCAGAAATGACGGTCGTTAAACTTTCCTATATCATACGTATTTTTTTGATTTGTCACTATAAGCTGAACGGCACTGCGAATATCGGAGGGTATGCCGATTGTTGATGCAAGGTCGTTTGTAGAGCCTGTGGGGATATATCCTATGGGGCGTTTTTCGGGAAGCATTACAGCACCGTTTACGGTTTCGTTAAGAGTACCGTCGCCTCCGCAGCAAAGAATAACATCGTAATTCAGCCCAAGATTTTTTGCAAAATCCGTTGCATCCCCTCTTTTTGTTGTGGTTTTTATATCAAAATCAAAATCCAGCGTTGAAAGCACATCAACAATATCGAAGGTTCCTGCCTTTGATTTTGTGCGCCCTGCACAGGGATTGATTATTACGAGCATTTTCTTTTTCATTTCAAAACCTCTTTCCGACCTTTCGGTGCCTCGGTTGATATTGTATTCTTATTTTTAAAATAAATCAAGATTTAAAGTAAATAATATTGCGCTGTTTTTCGGTTTGTGATACAATACTTTTCGACAAAAAGGTGCGAAACACGGGGAATCGGGTGAAAATCCCGAACGAGTCCGTCGCCGTAAGTGAAAAGTGTTTTTCAGCTGCTTTGCCGCAAAAAGCAGAAAGTCATTGGATTTATTCCGAGAAGGCGAAAAATGCGAACTGTGAATTCACGAGTCGGAATACCCGAATTTTGAAATTGCCGCTGCTGCGTAAACCGGTATAGAGGCAAGCCTTTTGTTAATTTATTATTCTAAGGAGAAATTCAGTATGAAAAAAATTCTAAATTCAAAAATTCTGCTGTCTGTTCTCGCATTGGTGCTTATTGCGGCTATGGCATTGGGCTTTGCAGCCTGCGGAAACAAGACAAACAAACAGGAACCCGACACAACACCTATGCAGTCAACACAGCCTTCTTCAACGGAAGAACCTGCCACACAAATAGGTCAGGGTGAAAAATCCTTCACCTTTGAAGTTACCGACAAAGACGGCGGTAAAACTGTATTTGACATCAAAACCGACGCTGACACAGTTGGCGCGGCATTGCTTGAAAACAAGCTCGTTTCGGGAAGCGAAAGCGAATACGGTCTTATGGTTGACACGGTTAACGGAGTTAAATACGATTATAATGCCGACAAAATGTACTGGGCGTTCTATATTGACGGCGATTACGCTCAAACGGGCGTTGACTCCACAAAGATTGAGAACGGCAAGACTTATTCCTTTGTCGCCACCGCCGCATGACACGAAACGAGCGGCTCAAACGCCTCGGTGAGCTTACCGTATTTGCAATGCTGGGCGTTATAATGTATATTTCAAAAGTTTTTATGGAATTACTGCCCAACATTCACTTTTTGGGAATGTTGACCATGGTTTACACGGTAGTTTACCGCAAAAAAGCGTTAATTCCGATTTATGTATATGTATTTCTCAACGGTCTGTTCTGCGGCTTCGCTCTTTGGTGGATACCGTATCTTTACATCTGGGCGGTGCTTTGGGGGGTTACAATGCTTCTGCCGAAAAATATGAAAAAGCGGACTGCCGTTCCGGTTTATGCAATTGTGTGCGCTCTACACGGATTGCTTTTCGGCACGCTTTATGCCCCCGCACAGGCTATTATGTTCGGCTTGAATTTTAAAGGAATGATAACCTGGATAATTGCCGGGCTGCCTTATGACGCAATTCATGGGGCAGGCAACCTTGCGGCGGGGCTTTTGATTGTCCCCCTCTCAGAGGCGCTGAAAAGCTTTCAGAAAAAAGCATTGAAAAGTGTATAGTAATTAAGGATGTAAAAATGCGAAAAGAAACCGTAAAAAGATATGTGTTATTCATTATCGGGCTGTTTTTTTCGGGGCACGGTGATTGCCGCGCTTCTTACGGGGCAGACGGTTAAATTCTTCCAAAAGAGATTGGAAAAGCCGCTGAATAAGATTTTGACAAAATAGTAAAAAGTTGCACCCGCTGAACCAGATTTCAGCGGGTGTGTTTTTATCTGTGCGTATCATGAAAATAAGCCTTTTACCCAAGCGATGAATTTGTTTTCCTCGGCTTCTTTAGGTGCGGATTCTGCGGTTTCAACCGTTTCGGGCGCGGAAATACCGTCGGTTTTATAGGTGAACAGCACCGAAGATGTCATTCGTGCGGTTTTCTCTGTGAAAATGTCATATTCGTTGCCGTAATTGAGCCAAGCTTTTATGCGTTCAGCCAACACTTGCGTCTGTGCTTCGGAGAGCTTAGCGGAACCGGCATATTTTTCAGCGGTATCCACAAGCACTTCGATTTGCGCCGCTTTATCATCACTTGCCAATGCACCAAGATTCTCCAGCAATTCTTGATTTTTTTCAAGCACGGCGACGATGTGATTTAACTGTTCCAAGGTCTGCGGCAAATTTTCAATGGATTTTTGAATTTCGGGGTCCTCCATATCCTTTGCAAGACTTTCGTAAATGGGCATAACATCATTCAAATCGTCCGCAAGCACCGCAATGTCCGAAAGACTTTCAGACAACTTCGGCAACAGTTTTAACAACATCTGCAATTGCGGGTCGCTCAAAGTGGAAGAAACGGCTTCCAAATCTGTGTTGTTTAGATCCGTTACCAGTTTGTCGAGCTTTGCCATATTTTCCTCGGTCATATAACTGCCAAGCACTTTCAGCATTTTTTCATTTTCGCTGTAAAGTTTTGCGGCTTCGGTGACTACGCCCATAATCTCCTCCATTTTATTGGCGTCGCCGTACAGCAAATCAATGGTTTTTTGCATATCCAATCCGTTCATTGCGGCTTGGATTTTTTCAACATCCGTGAGAATTTCTTTCACGCTGTCAATGCTGTCTGCCATACCGCCGTTACCCAAAGCGCCGATAGATGAAAACGGAATAACAGCAAACATCAGGTTGCCGAGTGCAAAGCATTCGGTGTAAGCGGTGATGGTATAGGTGTTTGTATACATCGCTTCGTCTAAAAGTGACAAATTTAATTCCGAAAGGCCTAAACTTTCATCTATACCGGGTATACCTGTGAAAAAGACAAGCTGCTTTGCGCCGTCGCTCATTGCCGTGCCGTAATCAATGGCAATGTTGGTAAAAGTTTCCTCAGGTAAAATTGTACCGCCGGCTATAAGCATGGGGCAGGTAATTTCATATGTTTTACCTGAAACGGTTATCTTTTTCTTCAAAGAATTATTAACGGTAATCTGTATGGCAACATTACCCTTTTTACCGGCGAGTTCCTCAGCGGACAATTCCTTGCCGTCAAGAAAATACTTGATACTTACCGTAACGGGAGGCTGTGCCTCGGTTGTTCCGCTGTAATACAAATCCGTTGTGTCCATATCCCAGCAAAGCTTATCGTCCTTCACAATCGGTTCTGTCAAACTTTTTACATTATGAATGTTCGAGAGATTGCTCACATCCTGAATACGCACCTGCGGAGTATCAGTATGCAGCCAATCCGTGACTTGCACATTGTATATTGTGCCGTCCGGTTTTGCATTGATATACACAGTTTCCTCTTTTTTAGCGCTCTCGGCTATGGTGGAATATTCCTGTTGCACATATTCGGTGCCGTTAAGCTCTTGGTCTAAAATTTGATTTTCCGTTACCGCTTTTTTCTGACAGCCTGCAAAGGATGTGCAAAGCAGAGCGCCTGCCAGCACAGAGCTGACGGTTTTTATCCATATTTGTTTACGCATCATGATGCACCTCACTTGGATTTTGTTTGGATTTGTTTCGTTTAAATCGGAATGTTTTGTTTTCCCGCCAACCGAATGTGGTTTTGTTGATCACGCCCTCGCACAAATACAAAAGCGGACTCAAAAAGAATACAATCACAAGTGCGCTGATGACCGAGCCGCGGGCAAGCAGTGCGCAAATGCCCTTGATTAAGGAAATATCACAAATCAAATATACCCCAAAGGTGGCGGCAAAGAACACGGACGCACTTTGCAAAATAGAGCGTTCCGCCGCGTCCATCGCGTTTAAAATCGCGTCTTTTTTCAGCCGCCCGAGCTGTAATTCCTCACGGAAACGGGTGGTCAGCAGAATGGCGTAATCCACCGTTGCACCAAGCTGTACACAGTTTATCACCGTTGGCGAAACGAAGGAAATTTCCGTACCCATCAGCGTTGCAAACGAGAGGTTAATCCAAATGGCGAGTTCAATGGAAAGCACCAAAAGTATCGGCAGGGAAACGGATTTAAAGCATACGGCTATCAAAAGGAATATTGCCGCAATCGAGAGAATGCTGGTAACCACAAAGTCACGGTCGGTGGTGGTAATCAAATCCTTGGTCAGCGCGCCCTCGCCTGTAATCAGCGCATTTTTGTCATACCGCTTTACGACTTGCTCCATTTGCGCCAGTTGTGTGTTTAATGCATCCGTCGCTGCACCGTATTCGGAGTTAACCATAATCATTTGCTTGCCGTCTTTTTTGCAAATTTCCAAAATCGCATCAGGCATAATGTCGTCAGGGATAGCAGGTCCCAAAACGGTATTGTAGGCAAGCACCGAGGCAATGCCGTCCAAATCTTTGATTTCCTCTTCCATTTGCATCAGCTTACCGGAGGGAATGGTATCGTCTACAATGACAAACTGCGTGGTTGCCATATTAAAATCTTTCTTTAAAGTGTTTAAACCCTGAATGGAAATCAAATGGTCGGGCAGAGCTTTATCCATATTATAATAGACATCGGCATTGTTCTGTACAATGTAACTCGGAATGAGCAAGAGCACAAACAAAACGGCAAACACCTTTTTGTGTTTGAACACGAAGCGGTTTACCCCTTTTAAAGAAGGAATAATACTGCGGTGTTTATATTTGTTGATGTGTTCTTCAAACAGCAAAATCAATTCGGGCAGTACCAAAATCACGGTCAAAATTCCGAACACAACGCCCTTTGCCATCACAAAGCCGAGGTCAAAGCCCAGGCTCAACTGCATAAAGCACAGCGCCACAAACCCGAATACCGTTGTCAGCGAACTGCCGATTAGAGCCGTAAAGGATTTGGAAACCGCAACTGCCATCGCGTCCGTGCGATCGGCATGTTTTGCTCGTTCCTCGGTGTAGCGGTCCATTAAGAAAATGGAGTAGTCCATTGTTACGCCCAGCTGCAAAACCGCCGCAATCGCCTGCGTGATAAACGAAATCTCACCCAAAAAGAAGTTGGTGCCCATATTGTAGAGAATCGCCATACCCAGCGCCATCAAAATGACCAACGGCAAAATCCACGATTCCATCATGAAAGACATAATCACCAGCGCCAATAAAACAGCCACCGTCACATAAACGGGCGCTTGTTTGTCGGCGATTTCTTTGGTGTCCTCCGTAATGGCGGACATCCCGCTGATGAACGTCTTTTCGTTGCAGAGTTTTTTGATTTGCTTTACCGCATGCAAAATATCGTCTGTGGAATCCGTGCTGTCATACTGCACCAGCATCATGGTTTTTTCGCCGTCGGCGCTGTAAAAAATATCCCGAACCGTATCCGGCAGTATTTCCGTAGGCGTTGTCGAGCCCACCAAATCATCTACCCAAAGCACCGTGCTGACGCCCTCAACCTTTTCAATTTCCTCTTTGAGCGCCGAGGTGTATTTTGCGGGCATATCCTCCACAATCACAATCGACATACCTGCATTGTGAAAAGTTTGATCCAACACTTGGTTTCCCTGCACAGACTCTAAATCCTCAGGCAAATACGAAAGAATATCGTAATTGACGCCCGTGCAAAGAAATCCTATGATGGACGGAATCAAAAGCAAAACGGCAATCGCAACCACAGTTTTCGGGTGGCACGCTTCCCACTTTGCTATTTTTTTTATCATGCTAACTCACCTGTTTCATAATATTATAAGCTTTCTTGTTTTTTTGCCTGTTCTGCACCGTAAATACTCATAACAACAATATCGTAAAGATGTGGCTTAACCTCATTGAGGGAATACGGCTTGCTCCGCAAAATGGCATTGCAGCAGGAAGAAACTATTAAATCAATGCACAAGTACATTTTTATTGAAATTTCCTGTGATGAAAAGCCAAGGTCTTCAAAATATGACAGTATTTTATCATAAAGTTCTTTAACCGTTCCCTCTCTGTTTTCTATTACCGCATTGACACAGATATGCACATTTTTGTCAATAAGAAGCGTAAGGGTTTTATTTTTTTCAAGAAATTCGACAAGTAAATCAATGTATTTTTTTATACATCGGTCAAAATCCTCGTCATTTTTTATATCGGGAATTTCAGAGGTTAAATTCATATATTCCGCCGCTTTTTTAAGAATAAGCTTTGATATTAAATCAAATTTATCCTTAAAGTACAAATAAAATGTACCCTTTGCCACGCCTGCTTTTTTTACAATATCGTCGATTGACACCGCTGATATGCCGTTGTTTTCAAACAAATCAAAGGCGGCGGCAATAAGTTTTTGGTACTTTTCATTTTTCTTTTGCAGCATTTTATCCATTTTCACACTTCCCCCCTGATTTGGATTTCTAAAATGACTGATAGTCATTTTTTCATTACGCAATTATAGCATAAAATGACTGTCAGTCAATATTTTGATTAAAGTATTTACAAATAATTCACATTTAGGGTATTTTAACCCCCTCCCCTTAACAAAAACATCCCCCTGCTCGAAAGAACAGGGGGATGAAAGTTTTGCTGTTAATTTAATTGTATTTCAGCATATCGTTCACATACAAATCGTGGGCGATTGCATCGTATGCGTCAACTGCGCCGTCGCCGTTCATATCGGCGGCATAATAATTTGCCGTGCCGCTTTGGAACTTGTAGTTTGCATTTGCGGCTTGCCTTAAAATATCAGTATCGGCAGATGTTACGGTATTTGACGCATTAACATCGCCTCGGCGGACGAGGGTGTATGTATCGGTAACCGTTGAATCTTTTGTAACGGTAAGAGTACCGCCCGTTGTAAGTCCGTTTGTTGCTATGGAATAACCGTATGGCGCTACAAACGAGGTTGAGAATACTCCGTCTTTTTCAATAAATACAAGCTTTTCCGTTTTCTTCACCGTTGCGCCTGAATTTTTATTTATGAGCATCGGAGAATACGACGATGTATTCAAGGTAGGATATGTAAGTGAGAAAAGCGTTGTACTGTACCTTTGACCTGTTGGGGTATGCTCGTCCTCAAAGGTAGTGGTATCCCTGTCGAAATACCAGTTAGTCGCCTGTGAGCCTACAAGAAAATAATCATAATAAACGCCGCCTGCGGAATTACCCACAGGGTCATCCCAGGTCATATCAACCGCATACCACTTGTTATCTTCCATTTTTACATAGTTCCAGGCGTGGCCTCCTCCGCCGCCGTCTCCCACGACAACTACGCAGGGGATATTTTCACGGTTGCAAAGGATTTTAAGCGCCTCCGCATAGCCCTCGCAAACGGGAGTAAAGGGTTCAAGGAACACACTTGTGGGATCATGCGCCGTGGCGCAGGTAAATGTTTTGTCATACTGAACGGACTTTACAATTTGGTCGTGTATGCTCTTTAATTTTTCGTATCTTGTATTTCCGTTCACCTTGAAAGCGTCAACTGCCGCCATCATTCTGCCGTAATAATCCTGAACTGCGCTTATGTCAGCATAAGCAGAGGTATTCAGAGAATAAGTGATATTCAGCTCCTCAATATACAGATGATATGTACCGTCGCCGTTTGACGAGTAGTCGTATGATATATTGTAACCGAAGCCGTTTATCCAGAAAATCTCGGGGTGGTCATCGCAAACAGCGGAAAGTCCTCCGATAACCGCCGCCATAATTGCATTTTTGGTTTCATCGGGAATAACGAGATAGTGATTGCTGTCCACTCCGGCGTCGCACTCAATGGCGGTAGAAAGCACAGCCGTTGTTCCCGTTGCAATGCCTGCGTTAAGGACTGCATTATACACATCCTTTTGCGCAGAATTGAGATACGCATATAAATTATACATATCATCGGCGCCCGAGGAAAAGAATTTTGATGAGGTTGCGGGGAGATTTGATGTATCCACCGCAACAGACGGGTCAAAATGTGTTAACTCTGCGCTTCCCAGCCACATTTCCCCCTGTTTCGGGGCATTAAGGGCAAAAGCTCCGACAGAGGCACAGGAAAGCAGCATAAGAAATGCCAAAAATACGGAAACGGTTTTTTTCATATTCAACACCCTCTGCAAAAATGATTTTTTCTTATTTTTTATCCAGGAAGCCTGAAAGCTCCTCCATAAATGCGTTCACATCTTTAAAATGCTTATATACAGACGCAAAGCGCACATATGCGACCTCGTCAATTTCTTTCAGCTTTTCCATTACAAGCTCGCCCACACGAACGGAGGTTACCTCACGGTCAAGGGAATTTTGAAGCGTTGACTCAATCTCGCTTACGGCACGCTCGATAGTTTCCATTGATACCTGACGCTTTTCGCAGGCACGCATCATACCGTTCATAAGCTTGTTACGGTCGAACGCCTCACGGGATTTATCCTTTTTAACAACAAGGATGGGCACGCTTTCAATAATTTCATATGTAGTAAATCTTTTGCCGCATTTTACACACTCTCTGCGGCGGCGGATTCTTTCGCCCTCGTCTGTGGGGCGTGAATCAATTACCTTGCTTTCTTCAAATCCGCAAAACGGACATTTCAAACAAATCACTTCCTAAATATCTATATATTGTATTGTATCATACATTATACCTCAATGTAAAGGGTTAAAGTAATTTTTTAAGCTCTGTTAACGCTGCGGTTAACTGACTGTCGTTTTCATAGCCGTTTTCATACAGTTCAAGTATAAAATCGCCGCCGAATCCAAAGCCTTTCATCATATCAAAAAATGCTTTAAAATCAAAATTACCCCCTGAAAAGGGCACAATGCAATCCCTCTCCTCATTATGGTCGCTGATATGCACATGGCGGATATATTTATGCAGCCTTTCGGCAAATGAAAAGGGCTCAAAGCCTGCTCTTATTGACTGTTTTATATCAAAAACCATATTAAAATCATCGCCGATATACCGAGCCATTCGCAAAAGGTACTCGGGACTTTCGCTGCGATAGTGCACCACATTTTCCTGACACACCCTAATCCCCTCTTTTTTACCCATTTCAATAAGGTAGGCAAAACGCTCAAAATACTCCTCGTCCGATATACTGCCGGGAATTTTTGCGCCGTGCACAACGAGAATTTGAGCGTCCATTTTGTTCATAACATCGAAATGGCGTTTAAAAAGCGTTTCACGGGCTTCAAGCCAGCGCCGTTCATATGAGCTGAAAAGATAATAAGAATCTGTAAAAGATGCCATGGTATGAACAGAGGGTATTCTCAAACCGTATTCATTTTTTATATGGCAAAGCAAATCAAGAAACGGTTTTTCAAACTCGGAATCCGAATTCATAAAAATTTCAACGGTTTTTGCACCTGTTTTTGCCGCCCTTATTAAAGATTTTTCTGTTTCGAGAGGATAAAAGCAAGCTGACGACAATCCTATATCCATATAATTTTTCTGCATCTCTTTTCATTGGAAAATATTGTGCGTTGATAGCGCCTTAAAATGATAATAGAATTATATCAAAGAGGTGTTAATATGAAAACAACGCAATTAACCTTTAAGGATTTTATAAAATCGGTTAGCAAAACGACGAAGCTCATAATTTTAATTACCGCTCCGCTTATTATCTCGCTTTTTGCGGGAGGGCTGTATTTACAGATACATATGCTCATACACGGCTACTCCTCGGAAATTGCAAGGCTTTCGGACGAGCTGATAAAATGCTGTGCGGACTGTTTAAATGCGGTATTTGTCCCTGCGTTTTTCATTGAACTTTACGGTAATTTCAAATGATTATCTTTTTACCGCTTTAAGCCTGACTGTCTGGGTTTGCATTCCGCCGCCCGTTAAAAGCCCGCGGTTTATTCCGCAGTCGGCAAAATCTCTGCCTCGGCTTATTATAATGTAATTTTCATCGGCAAGACGGTTATTCGTAGGGTCAACGCCGTGCCAACAGCCGTTGTGATAGACCTCTGCCCAGGCGTGGGTTTCACCCTCGCCTACCATCATGCCCGCAACATACCGTGCAGGTATTCCCGCACGGCGCAAAAGGGCTATAAGCATATGAGAATAGTCCTGACAAACGCCTGCGCCTGTGAGCAAAGCCTCCTCGGCAGTTGTCATAACTCCCGTTTCGCCGCTTTGATAGACTATATTTGCCCTTATCGCCCGTGTAAACTTCAATGCAGTTTCAACCGCATCGTCTGAAATTCCCACCTGTATTCTTGCAAACATCCGTTCAAGCTCCGTTCCGCAGGCGGTATAATGAGTGGGATATTTATACACGGGATTGGGTTCTTTTTCGGAAGTTATCTGCTCCCCTGTTATAACCGTTCCCCGAACATCAACGGTAAATTCATTGTGCATCATAACAATTCTGTCGGTAACCAGAATATTTCCGAAACCGTCGGCAGAATATGTGAGCATATTTTCGGGGAACACCTTAACGCTTATATCCTCCACATGCTGATTTTCACATTCAAGGGGGATACACCGAAGACTGTAACAGTGCTTAATTACAGGCAGTGAAAATTTGATGGACATATTGTATGAAAAATCAAGCGTTGCCATCAGCCCATCACCCCCGTTACAAATAACTGTGCAAGGTCATTCTGAATTGAAATTTTATACGGTTTGTAATCCTCTTCTTCAAGAATCATACGGGTTAATCTGTCAATAGCGTCGGTATTGCAGTCAATCCCAACCTTATAAAGGCGGTTGAGCATAATTGAAAACTCCTTACGCACCAAATCGGCGGGAAAATCAAGCCTTGTATATAAATCTATACGCTCTATGCTTCTGCCGAATTTTAAAATGTTTCTTGAAATTTCCGATTCTATATTATCGTCCGCAGAGCCCCAAAAGGCGAAAATCCAATCGGTAACCTCCTGCATTTTCAAAAGCGGTGCGGTGCTCCCTCTGCTTTTTTCCATTACATCAACGGCAAGCTGGATATAAGAAAGCGTATCGGAGCTTATCACATTGCGCATCTCCACCGCATTGTCATAAGCGTGAATAAGGTTGGAATAAATGGACGAGGGAGAATCGGCGTCAAAAAGGAACGAGCTTATAAACTCCTGACGGCAGGAATACTCATCGCCTATCCCCAGACGGCGGCAGAAATTTACATATTCCTCATCGTTTATATCTATCATTACATCGTAACATTCGGTAAAGGCCTTTAAGGTTGTAAACACACGCTCAACATATCTGCCCAGCCAAAAAAGATTGTCGCTTGATTTTATCGAGATAATACCCATGTGTCCTTAAAGCCTCCTCCCTGTGAAGAATTTACAACAAAGGAATTCGCGTCCTTTGAAAAGCGGGTTAGTCCGCTCTGCCAAACAACGGGCTCCTCACCCAAAAGCACAAAGGCTCGCAAATCCGCCTTGCGTTCGGTAACGATGCCGTTTTCAGCCACCTTCAAATCGTTAAACCGGATAACCTCCTGCGCAATAAAGCGGCGAGGTTCTTTTGTTATCAGTTTTTTCAGTTCAAAAATCCGTTCCCCGGAAAGCTCGCTGCCGAATACAACGCCGTATCCCCCCGATTCCGCCACATCCTTTATTACGAGCTTATGTATGTTGTCAAGGACATACTTTCTGTCCTCCTCATAGAAAGGCAGATATGTGGGGGCATTTGAAAGCACAGGCTCCTCCCCGAGATAATACTTAATCATTGCAGGAACGTAATAATATATTCCCTTATCGTCCGCAACGCTGTTTCCGGGAGCGTTTACAAGCGCAACATTGCCTGCACGGTAAGCGTTCATAATATGGGGAACGCCGATTAAAGAATCGGCACGGAAGGTCATAGGGTCCAAAAACTCATCTGAAATTCTGCGGTAAACTGCGCCCACACGCTGTCTTTTTCCCGAATACTCGCTGTAATAAAGCACATTGCCCTCGACGAATAAATCCTGGGGCATGGCAAATACGGAGCCTGTTTTTTCCGCAAGATAGGAATGCTCAAAGAAAGCGGAATTGAAACGCCCCGGGGTTAGCACAACATTTATGCCTCCGCAATTAACATAATCCATTGCGTTTTTTAAAAGCTCGCCGTAGTTTCTGTTATCCACAACGGCGTTTGCACGGAAGGTATCGGGGCTTGCTCTGCGGCAAAGCTCACGGGCTATCATAGGATAGGAAGCTCCCGACGGAATACGCAAATTATCTTCAAGCACATACCATCGCATATCGTTGCCCTGTACCAAATCTATACCCGAAATATGGTTAAATATACCCTTTGGCGGTGCGGCATTTTCACACTCCATCATATATCCTGCGCCGCCGTAAACAAATTCCTCGGGGATAATCTTATCCTTTATTATCTGCTTTTTTGAATAAATATCCTGCAAAAACATATTAAGGGCTGTTACACGCTGACGCAAGCCCCTTTCGAGAAAGCCGAATTCGTCCTTTGATATAATTCTTGGAACCGTATCGAATGGAAAAAGTCGCTCGTTGAACACATTGTTTTTGTATATGCCGAATTTTACTCCGTAACGGGCAAGAAGCCTGTTTATTTCGTCTGTATGCTCAATCAATCCGTACAAAATATCACCGCCGTCCGTACTTTTTTCTATACCAAATATTATAA
>CAMGDG010000036.1 GCA_946041635.1 uncultured Clostridia bacterium | reverse complement strand
TTTATATCGGCACCAAAGCCCATACCTGAATTGCCGGTGCGTTTTTCAACAATTTTTTCAATACCGTCAAAAGCGCCGCCGCAGATGAACAGTATATTTGAAGTGTCAATCTGAATAAACTCCTGCTGAGGATGTTTTCTGCCGCCCTGAGGAGGAACATTTGAAACAGTGCCTTCAAGTATTTTAAGCAAAGCCTGCTGAACACCCTCGCCGCTTACATCACGGGTTATGGACGGATTCTCGCTTTTCCTTGCAATTTTGTCGATTTCATCAACATAAATGATGCCCCGTTCCGCCTTCTCAATATCATAATCGGCGGCCTGAATAAGGCGAAGTAAAATATTTTCAACATCCTCGCCCACATAGCCTGCTTCCGTAAGAGTTGTTGCGTCTGCAATCGCAAAAGGAACATCAATTATTTTTGCAAGAGTCTGTGCAAGCACGGTTTTACCCACACCGGTTGGTCCTAAAAGTACCACATTACTTTTTTGGATTTCCACACCTGCGTCATTACCGTGGTATATTCTCTTGTAATGATTATAAACCGAAACGCTGAGCGCTTTTTTAGCTTCCTCCTGACCGACAACATATTCGTCAAGAGCCGCTTTTATTTGATGGGGCTTGGGAAGCACCTTTTCTTCAAGCTTAACCTTTTTCCCCGATCGTTTATGAGTTTGATCTGCATTTTCATCAATAATTCCCATGCAAAGCTCTATGCACTCATCACAGATATATACACCGGGACCGGCAATCAGCTTATCGACCTGTTCCTGAGTTTTTCCGCAAAAGGAACAGCGAACAGCTCTTTCTTTTTCGTTATCTCGTGCCATAAAAATCTCCCTGAAGCTTATCTCTTATAAAAAACTTTATCAACAAGGCCGTAATCCATTGCCTCCTGAGCAGAAAGCCAATTATCACGCTCGGTATCAACAGCAATTTGCTCAACAGGCTTGCCTGTATTTTCGGCAAGAATTTTATTGAGTCTTTCACGGGTTCTTAAAATATGATCGGCTGTGATTTTAATATCCGATGCCTGCCCCTGTGCGCCGCCCGAGGGCTGATGTATCATAATCTCACTGTTGGGGAGAGCAAATCTTTTTCCCTTTGCTCCCGAAGAAAGCAAAAATGCGCCCATACTTGCCGCCATGCCCATACAAATTGTTGATACATCGCATTTGATATACTGCATTGTGTCATAAATTGCAAGTCCTGCCGAAACAGAACCGCCCGGACTGTTAATATAAAGACTGATATCCTTTTCACTATCCTGACCTTCAAGATAGAGAAGCTGTGCAACAACAAGAGAAGCCGTTGCGTCATTTACCTCATCCGACAAAACGATAATTCTGTCATTTAAAAGTCTTGAGAATATATCGTATGATCTTTCTCCCCTGCTTGTTTGTTCAACAACATACGGTACAAGTGCCATTATAAAAACCTCCTGTTTGTGTAATCATACCTTAATAGCATTAAAGAATCGCCCCATAGCTTTAAGACGGGATGCCGCCTCACACGCAAAATTATTGGACAATTCTTCAACACTTATACATATAATTTATTTAGCTGATAATTATTCCTCGTCTGCTTTTTTCTTTGCAGTTTTCTTAGCAGCGGGCTTTTTTGCGGCGGGCTTATCTTCCTTTGCGGCAGTATCGGCCTTTTTCTTAGCGTCGGGCTTTTTCTCGGCCGGCTCTTTCTTTTCCGCAGTTTTCTTAGCTGTTGCTTTTTCCTCTGTTATAACAGCGTTGTCCTTAATAAGTTCAATAGCTTTTCTTGACTTAATATCACCTGTAATTGCGTCGGCGGGAAGTGACTTTTTAATGACATCAGCCTCCATATTATATGCTTTTGCAAGTCTGTCATATTCGGCGTTTATATCGTCCTCGGAAGCATCAAGATTTTCAGCCTTAACAATTTCTTCAAGAGCTAACTGAAGCTTAACCTGATTTTCTGCATTTTCCTTGTAGCCTTCTCTGAACTTATCCTTGTCCATACCGGTGTACATAAGATATGTGTCAAGATTGAGGCCCTGAGACTGAAGTCTGTAATCAAAATCGCTTACGATGTCATCAATCGCCTTTTCAATCATACAAGCGGGAATCTCAGCCTTAATGCCGTTTGCAACCTCAGTTAAAAGGTCGTTTGTAACTTTATTATCGGCATCTTCCTTTTTGGCCTTTTCAAGGTCAGCCTTTATGCTCTTTTTAAGCTCGTCGAGAGTATCGAATTCGCTGACATCCTTAACAAATTCATCATCAAGAGCGGGAAGCTCTTTCTTTCTGATTTCGTGAAGCTTAATCTTGAATACAGCATCCTTTGACGCCAAATCCTCCTGGTAATCCTCAGGGAAGGTTACATTAACATCAAACTCGTCGCCTGTTTTGCGGCCTATAATCTGATCCTCAAAGCCGGGAATAAAAGCGCCGCTTCCGATGGTAAGATTATAGTTTTCTGCCTTACCGCCTTCAAAGGCAACGCCGTCAACAAAGCCCTCAAAGTCGATAATAACAGTATCGTCCTTTTTAACGGCTCTGTCATCAATGCTGACCATTCTTGAATTCTGCTCCTGCATTCTTGAAAGCTCGGTTTTAACCTCGTCGGCAGTAACCTTAGATGCAGGGCGTGTTGCCTTAATACCCTTATATTTTCCGAGTTTTACCTCAGGCTTTACGGTAACTTTAAATTTAAGAACTACACCGTCTTTGCCGATTTCGGGAACTTCAAGGTCAGAGGGAGTATCAACAACATCAAGCTCCGCCTCTTTAATTGCATTGCCCACGGCGTCGGGATAGAGAATTTCAAGAGCATCTTCATAAAATACGCCTTCACCGTAAACTTTTTCAATAAAGTTTCTGGGAGCCTTGCCCTTTCTGAAGCCCTTAACGGCGATATTCTTTCTTTGTTTGAGATAAGCCTGCTGAACAGCCTTTTCAAACTCTGCACCGTCAATAGCTACTTCAAGCTGGTAGACATTTGTTTCTACTTTGTTTGATGATTTTAACATTAAATATTCCTCCTGAATATCATTGTTTACTTGCAAAATTCTATTTATTATATCACATAAAAAACACAATTACAATATTTTCCCAAAGTTTTTCTTCATATTTAAGAAAAAATGCGGTGTTTTTTGTAAAAACTAATCCTGATTTATGAACAAAGGACAGAAATTAAGATAATCGGCAGATATTAAGCGAAAATCAATTCCGTATTTTTGACCGTTGACACCATTAAGGGACGCACCGCCGTGAAGATGACCGTAATAACAGCGTTTAATGTTATTTTTTATAAGCACATCTACAATAGGTTCGCAATCCTTCGTTTCGCTGACAGGAGGATAATGGAGAAAAACAACGGTTTCTCCGCCCAAAGCTTTTGCGCAGTCGATGGAACGCTGTATTCTGCCGCATTCCCGCGCCATTACTTTATCAATATTTTCTTTTTCGGCATCAAAAAACCAGCCGCGTGACCCCGCAACGGAAATATTTTCGGCTTTAAATGCGTTGTTATGAAGTATTTTTAGTGTGTCAAATCCTTTTTCTTTAAAAAAAGTTTCCATTTTTGAGGCGGTATTCCACCAATAATCGTGATTGCCTTTTAAAATGATTTTTCTGCCGTTTAGGCGATTGAGAAATTCAAAATCCTTTTCTGCTTCATTAAGGCTCATAGCCCAGGAAATATCTCCGCAAATAATTACCGTATCGTTTTCCGAAACAAGCCTTTGCCAATTTTTTTCAAGACGGCATATGTAATCGTCCCAGCCTTTAAACACATTCATGGGTTTATCGGTTGAGAAGGAAAGATGTGTATCTCCGATTACGAAAACTGACATAAACAATATCTCCTATGAATAACACGCCGTTCTTTTCAAACAATATAATGAAAGGAGGTTTGTAAAATGGAAAATAAGAACAATAACATCACTTGCGACGCATGCCATTGCACTTACAATGACGGTAATATGAACTGCACCGCAAACGGAATCAAGGTCGGCACACATGACGCTTGTTCATGTGACGATACAAGATGCGCAACCTTTCAGATGAAGGCTGATGCCAAGAACTGCCGCTAAGCAGTAAAAAGCGGAAACCGTACGATTTGACATCGCCCGGTTTCCGCAAATATTTTTTACGGGACTTATATGCCTAACATATCAAAGACAACCTGCTTCATAGCCTCTTTCTTACATACACCGGTAAAACGGGGCGTTTTGCCTTTAAGCGTTGCAAGCTGTGAGGGAACAGGCTCCCCTGATTTTTCAAACAATTCTTCCACCATATCAAATTCGTTATCGGCTTTAATGCTGTCGGTTATAGCGGAGAGCACGCTGGCGGAGAATTTATAAGGATTGGCGGTTGAAGCAATTACGGTGGGAGTTACATCCCCTGTTTTTGCCTTATAATCGTCATAAACCTTTACGGCAACGGCAGTATGAGTATCGCAAAGATATTTTTTCTCTGCAAAAACCTTGCCGATTGTAGCTTTTGTCTCAATATCATCACAGCAGCCTGCCGCAAATAATTCTTTGATTTTGCTCTCAACATCATCTGTAACGGTATATTTGCCCTTTTCGGCAAGTTCTGACATCCACTCTCTTATCTGAGCGTCATTTTCGCCGCAGAGATGGAAAAGAAGCCTTTCAAGATTACTGGAAATCAATATATCCATAGACGGAGATGTGGTGCAATAGAAATCTCTGTTTTTATCGTATGTACCTGTTGTGAGGAAATCGGTAAGAACATTATTTGCGTTTGAAGCACAAACAAGAGTTTTAACGGGAATACCCATTCTTTTTGCATAGTATGCGGCGAGAATATTACCGAAATTGCCCGTGGGAACAACAACATTCATTTCTTCGCCGTTTTTAAGCTCGCCTGCCGCAATCATATCGCAATATGCCGATACATAGTACACAATCTGCGGAACAAGTCTGCCCCAGTTGATTGAGTTTGCAGATGAAAACGCAAGTCCGTTTTCTTTAAATTTCTTTTCAATATCTTTATCCGTAAAAATCTTTTTAACGCCGCTTTGAGCGTCGTCAAAATTGCCCTCAATAGCACAAACGCTTACATTTGAACCCTCTTGCGTTGTCATTTGAAGTTTTTGCATGGGGCTTACGCCGTCCACGGGATAGAATACGAGAATTTTTGTATTGGGAACATCACGGAAGCCTTCAAGAGCCGCCTTGCCCGTATCGCCTGAGGTTGCAACAAGGATTACAATCTCTGTATCCTTTAAGGTTTTTCCCGCAGAAACGGTCAAAAGATACGGAAGAAGTTGCAAAGCCATATCCTTAAAAGCGCACGTAGGTCCTCTCCAAAGTTCAAGCACATTTGCGGAATCTGAAAGCTTGTAAAGAGGCGCCACCTTTTCCGAGCTGAATTTACCTGCCTTATATGCGCCCT
The DNA here is from genome assembly GCA_946041635.1 of uncultured Clostridia bacterium. GTDB lineage: Bacteria > Bacillota > Clostridia > Oscillospirales > Acutalibacteraceae > Fimenecus. The sequence goes on along the minus strand of CAMGDG010000036.1, from coordinate 8,018 downwards.
CAACACACATTGAAAGCTCCTCGGCAGTAAAATCCGTAAGATAAAGCTTTAAAACCTCTTTTGCACGGTCGATATAACTCATCGGCACAAGACTGTTTACAAAATCGGAAGTAATTTTCGGTATTTCCGTAGGGACAAAAAGGCCTCCGTCTGCGGAGATGCCCTTTGCAATCGCCTCGGCAGCCGTTACCTTAACCGATTTATCTCTTGTACTCGTATAATACATATAAACACATCCTTTTCGTGTGGTATTCTATCATATAATTTTCTGCATTTCAATTAAATTTAAAAATTATTTGCCCTCTGCGTTAAAAGCATTTTCAATATGATTGATTTTTACAGGCTTTTCGTCTTTAAAATACACCTCAATAATATCGAAACGCGGTTGACGCTTCATATCATAATCCTTTAAATAGATGTGGGCTGTTGAAATAATTTTTGACCTTTTTGCAAAATCAACCGCATCGGCAGGAGAATACATCATACCGTCGCTTCTTGTTTTTACTTCAACAAAAGAGATGTACTTTTTATCCTCAGCTATTAAATCAATCTCGCCAAGCTTACATGAATAGTGGGCGCTCAGAATTATGTATCCGTGATCTCTTAAATAACGAGAAGCTATTATTTCGCCGTAATAACCCAAAAGCTCTTTATCCATTATCATTCACCGAGAAGCTTTTTGAGAAAGGATTTTCTGTGAACGGGAGAAATGCCGTATTTTTCAAGCATCTCATAATGGAGCTTTGTGCCGTAGCCCTTATGCTTTTCAAAACAGTATTGCGGATATGTTTCCGCAATTTCAAGCATATAACGGTCACGGCTCACCTTTGCAAGTATTGAAGCCGCCGCAACAGACATACTTTTTCCGTCGCCTTTTACTATTGTTTCCTCTGTAATACCGCCGATACGGGGATACCGGTTGCCGTCAATCAATGCATAGTCGGGTTTTATTTTTAATCCGTCAACGGCTCTTTTCATAGCCAAAAATGTTGCATTCAATATGTTTATTTCGTCAATTTCTTTTTCGTCGGCAATACCGATTGAAAAGTCAACGGCTTTTTCACAAATTACATCGAAAAGTTCTTCACGCTTTTTTTCGGAAAGCTTTTTTGAATCGTTAAGTCCCGTGATTTCAAGCCCCAAAGGCAAAATAACGGCGGCGGCATATACAGGCCCCGCAAGCGGACCTCTGCCTGCCTCATCAATACCGCAAATCGTTTTAAAGCCCTTAGAAATAGCGTTTTCTTCAAAAGAATAATCCATAATCAATTCTCCGGTTTTTCGAGGGAAATTGTACCGAGCCTGCCGCCCCGATATTCATCAAGAAGCATAACTGAGGCTCTTTCAGTATCGATTTCTCCGCCCTTTATCATCATACCACGCTTTTTACCTATCATTTCAAGAACCTCCCACGGCTCTTTATCGGAAAAATCGTTTATCTTGTATCTTTCGGCAAGTCTATCGGGATAATCGTTTTTCATAACCTCCAACAAACGGACGGCAAGTGTCTCGCTATCGAGGATTTCGTCCTTAACGGAGCCTATGAAAGCGAGCCTGTCCCCTACCTTGGGGTCATCGAATTTAGGCCAAAGAACGCCTGGGGTATCCAGCAATTCTATGCCGTTGCCGATAGCAAACCATTGATTCTGACGGGTCACTCCCGCCTTATCGGCAACCTTTGCCTTTGCGGCGCCTGCCATACGGTTTATAAATGAGGATTTACCCGTATTGGGAATACCCACAACCATAATCCGCAGTGCTTTTCCGGGCATACCGCGCTCCTCGTTCTGCCTGATTTTATCCTTTAAAACCTCACGAACGGCTGAAATATAATTATTGAGTCCCTTACCCGAACGGCAGTCAACGGGGATGGCAGTAACTCCTGTTTTTTTATAATACTCCACCCATTGGCGTGTTGTATCTTTATCCGCTAAATCGCACTTATTCAAAAGCACAATTCTCGGCTTGTTATTTATTAACTCACCAAGCTCGGGATTTGAACTGCTGTACGGTATTCTTGCGTCTAACAATTCAGTAACGCCGTCAACAAGAGGCAGACTTTCTTTAATAAGCCGTCGTGTTTTTGCCATATGGCCGGGGAACCACTGCACGACCTGTTTTTGACTGTCAGGCATTTTTACTCTCCTCAAAATCGCTGTTGAAAAGTTGTTTATCGCCGAATTTATACATAACCTTGCCTACGACATACCGCTCGTCAATAAATCCGACATTTTTATCACGGCTGTCCGCAGACTCGTTGCGGTTATCACCCATAACGAAAAGACAACCCTCAGGAACGGTATAGGTGTTGTTCATTGACGCAGTAAAAATCATGTTTGCCCTTATATACGGCTCGTCGAGTGCAACACCGTCCACGAGAACTTTACCCGATAAACGGTCGAAGCTTACGGTTTGACCGCCGACTGCGATAACACGCTTTATCAAAACCTTTTCGTAGCCGTTCGGCTGGGAAATAACCACGACATCGCCGTATTTAATATTGGATGTTACGGCTGAAATAACAACATTATCACCGTTGTGCAGCGTTTCTTTCATTGAATCGCCTATAACAGCAGATATTTTAAATCCAAATGTAAATATAACGCTTACCGCCAATATGGCAGTAAGCAAAACAGATGAGAAATCGTATATTGCGTTTAAAAACTTGTTATTCATTGTCATTTATCGTCCAATCGCCAAAGGGAAAAATTCTTACCTGAGCAACGCCCAGAACATACCGTTCATCAATAAAGCCGATAGTTTTAAAACGGCTGTCCAAAGAATCATTGCGGTTATCGCCCATTACGAACAAACAGCCCTCGGGAACTACAAGCGGATACACAAAATCGCCCATTCTGGAAGTAGGCTCGGCAATATACGGCTCATACATAGTTACACCGTTGACCGTAACGGTATGCTCTATAAAATCGATGTTGATTGTGTCGCCGCCCTTGGCAATTACCCTCTTAATCAGAGGCTCGTTAAGGGAATTGGGCTGTGTTACAACAACAATATCGCCCTGATTTATCTTTGTCGGTATCGAATTCACGGTAAGCCAATCTCCGTTGTTTAATGTCGGATACATTGAAAGGCCGTGTACACCCACAACTCTGAACAAAAATGTAAAAATAAGCAAAATCAGTATTATGGCGTATATAAGGGAATCAAGCCATTCATATATAAAAGCCCACGCTTTTTTCGGCGAAGTCCCGATATTTTCCGAACCGTTAAATGAAATTGAAAATTCTTCTTTTTTTCTCATATTTTCCACCTGCTTAAATGGTTGGTTTGTTATTTTATTTCTTCCGCTATTGTGCAAATTTTTTTCAACCTGTGGTTAACTCCCGACCGAGAAATGGGGGCAGTAAGCGCATCGCCCAATTCACGCAAAGACATATCGGGATTTTCAAGCCTGATTCGTGCCAATTCTTCCAAATCGCCTGACAAATAAGAAAGACCGACAGTATTTTTTATATGCTCTATTGCGTTAATCTGCCTTGAAGAAGCGTCAATAGTTTTATCAAGATTTGCATTTTCAAAGTTTAGTTTACGGTTAACATTATTTCGCATATCCTTATACATCTTTACGCCCATAAGTTCAAGAGAAGAGTTATATGCGCCCATCACCGTAAGCAAATCCTCTATCGCTTCACTGTCTTTGAAATACACAACATAATTGGAGTTTCTGACAACGCTTTTCGGAGTTATATCAAGCTCATCGTAATCTGTTATGAAAAGCTTTAAATCTTTGCTTAAATTCAAATACGGAACAACAAATTCAAGGTGATAGCCCTTATTGGGGTCGTTTACAGTACCGCAGGTAAGAAAAGCGCCCTTTAAAAAAGCCTGTTTACAGCACTCACCAGCAAAATTGCTCCAATTCAAGCGAGAAATCTTTGATTTTTTATCGTAACCGAAGGTATCCATTACCTTTTCCCTATCAGCCGCAGTTACAACCTCGACCTTGATTTTTCCCGCATCGGATTTATTCACTTCGGGGGAAACTTTGCAAACAGATTTTAAAATCTGCTCGTATTTTTCGGCAATAGCCTCCTGCTCTGTCAGCAAGGACACATCGAAAAAAGAAAACGCCCTTGAAAAAAGCAACATACCGTATGCAAAAGCGTGAAGGCAACATTCATCGGTTATTTCACAAGACAATATTTCATTTTTGACATGAGTTGAAAACGACATTTATACCCCTTACCTGTTAATATCTCTGTGATATGTAGCCGCGTTGTAGCCTTTTTCTTTTATATCCTTATACACCAGCTCTGCAAACACAACGGAACGGTGCTTTCCGCCTGTACAGCCCACGGAAATCGTAAGCTGACTTTTGCCCTCGCTTCTGTAAAGAGGGACAAGATAGTTGATTAAATCGAGTAATTTAGGAACAAGACCTCTTGACTGGTCAAATTTCATTACATAATCCCGAACAGGCTCTTCAAGACCTGTATGATGCTTTAATTCGGGAACATAAAACGGATTTGGAAGACAGCGAACATCGAAAACCAAATCGGAATCCTTCGGAATACCGTATTTAAAGCCGAAAGAAACAACATTGATTTTTAACGTGTTTGAAATATCGTCCAAAAACAGCTCGGCAATTCGTTCTTTTAACTGCGATGTTGTAATCAAAGATGTATCAATTACATAATCGGCAATATTGCGCGCTTTTTTCAAAAGCTCACGCTCTTTTATGATTATATCAAGTAACTCCTGTGAGGAATCGTCACTTGAAAGCGGATGCTTTCTGCGTGTTTCCTGATAACGGCGCAAAATCACATCGTTATCAGCGTCAATAAACAGGATTTTATATTCGCACTCCATTATGCGAAGCTCGTCAAGTGCCTTAAATAACTCTGAAAATGAGTTTCCGAGCCGCACATCGGCAACTATGGCAACCTTTTCACGAACCTCTGTGGAGTCCTTTAAAATTTTAACAAAAGTAGGTATTAACTGCGGCGTCATATTGTCAACGCAGAAAAAACCTATATCCTCCAAATTGTCAATCGCTCTTGATTTTCCTGCACCGGACATACCGGTTACAATGACAAGCTGCACAACGCCACCTACTCTCCTATAATTTTTACTTCGGGTTCAAGACTTACCGAATACTTTTCAAAAACGGTATTCTGAATATGTTTAATAAGGGAAATAATATCGGAAGCCGTGGCTCCGCCCTTATTTATTACAAAGCCTGCGTGCTTTTCACTCACTTGGGCACCGCCGACCGAGTAACCCTTTAATCCGCTTTCCTCAATAAGCGCACCTGCAAAATATCCCTCCGGCCGCTTAAAGGTACTGCCTGCGCTGGGATACTCCAACGGCTGTTTAGCACGGCGGCGCATAAGCTTATCGTCCATTGCGGCTTTAATATCTTCTTTTACGCCTTTTTTGAGCTTCAAAATCGCCGATGTAATCACAAAGCCGTTATCGGTATATGCACTGCGGCGATAACTTAGATTTAGTTCTTCTTTTGGTAAAGTACCGAAAGCACCCTTATTATCAATATGTGAACAGCTTTCAAGCACATCCTTCATCTCTCCGCCGTATGCGCCTGCGTTCATATAAACGGCGCCGCCGAGAGTGCCTGGAATGCCGTAAGCAAACTCCAAGCCCGATAACGAATTTTCAAGCGCAAACATACACAGAGACTTCATGGAAGCCCCTGCTTCGCATTTTACGGTACAATCGCCAACAAGCTCGATCGAAGAAATAGAACTGCCGATTTTTATAATCGCACCGTCAAATCCCTTATCGGTTACAAGCAGATTTGAACCGTTGCCAATAACAAACATTTTAACATTGTTTTCACGGCAAAAGCTGACTGTTCGTTTTAATGTATCAAGAGAATCGGGTGTAATAAGGATGCTTGCATTACCACCTGCCTTAAAGCTTGTGTATTTGCTCATGGGCGCATCGGTTTGAACCTCTGCTCCGAGATTTTTTGCGAATAATTCAAGTTCCTTATACACCTGCAATACCTCACTTAATTCTGACTTTCAAGCAAAGCGGCGCCGATAACTCCTGCATCGTTTCCTAAAACAGCCGCGCAAATGATAGTCTGATTCTGAGCTCTCAAACTGTAATGCTCATTATTTACATAGTATCTTACCGGAGAGAGAAGCGCTTCACCCTCGTTTCCTATTCCGCCGCCGATGCACAGAATTTTCGGCTGGAAAATATTGATTACATTAACTATTCCGACTGCAAGATAATATGTATAGTTATTTATGATTTCTCTTGCGGCGGCGTCGCCTTCACGCATTGCGTCAAAAGCGGTCTGTCCCGTAACTTTTCTAACATCTCCGCCAACCATATCCCACATAACAGTGTCAAGGTTACGGCTCATTTTATCCTGTGTTTGACGGATAAGAGCTGTTGCGGAGCAATATGCTTCCCAGCAGCCTCTGCGTCCGCAAGTGCAACGCTCACCGCCGAACTTTATAACCATATGACCAAATTCACCGGCGGCGTCATTGCAGCCGTGAACAATCTTTCCGTTAACAACGATACCGCTTCCCACGCCTGTTCCGAGAGTAATAGCGATAAAATCATCAACACCGTTGCCCGCTCCTGCTATCGCCTCTCCGAGAGCCGCACAGTTGGCGTCGTTTTCAATATAAACGGGAAGCTTAAACTCATCTTCCATAATCTGCTTAATCGGAACATTGTTAAAATCAAGGTTATTGGCATATTCGATAACACCTGTTTTACGGTTAACCGTACCGGGGGTTCCTATTCCGATTGAAGAAACCTCAGACCAATCAATTCTTGCCTGCTTAACAGCCAATCTTATGGATTCTTTTATATCCTCAATAACTTCATCACCGGAACGGTTGCGCCGTGTCTGAACCCAGCCTTTACCGATTATACGGTTCTCTTCATTTACAACACCTGCAACAATGTTTGTTCCGCCTAAGTCAACGCCAATTTTATACATAATATTTCCCCCTTAATAATTTTGCCAAATATCAACTTCCTGCGCCTGCGGCTCGTATCCGTCATCCATACCGAGATGATGGAGAAGCTCACGGGCAGCATTATAGCCCATTTTCTTTTGACGGTTATTCATAGCCGCACACTCGATAATTACCGCAAGATTTCGTCCCGGTTTTACGGGAACTACCGTAAGCGGTACTTGAATGCCCATAATTGTTATGTACTCATTATCGAGCCCCATACGGTCATATACTTTTGTGCTGTCCCACGGTTCAAGCTGTATAACCATATTTATTTTTTCCGTAAGCTTAACGGCACCCATACCGAAAATACGCCTTGCATTTATTATTCCTATTCCGCGAAGCTCAATAAAATGACGGATATTATCGGGAGCCGAGCCTACAAGGGTTTTAGCGGACGCCTTTCGGATTTCAACAGCATCGTCTGCGATAAGACGGTGACCTCTTTTAATAAGCTCAATCGCTGTTTCGCTTTTACCTACTCCGCTGTCGCCCACAATTAAGACGCCTTCGCCGTAAACCTCAACAAGCACTCCGTGGCGGGTAATGCGCTCTGCCAAGGCGGTGCCGAGAAAGTATATTAAAGACGCCATACAAGATGATGTGGATTCCGAAGTTCTTAAAACAGGGACACGGTATTTTTCCGCAAGCTCCAAAAGGCCGTCGATAGGTTCAAGATTTCGTGTGATTATTACAACGGGCGGCTTTTTACTGAACAGGCATTCAAGCCTTTCCTGCTGCTGTTCCTTCGGCAACGATTTTACAAACTCAATCTCCGCAAGCCCTAAAAACTGAACTCTCGCAGGGTCAAAATAATTGTCGTTACCGGCAAGAAGCAGCCCCGGACGGTTAACCTCCTGAGAAGTTATTGAAAGCTCTGACGCATCGCACGGCAAATACAGCGTTTCATAGCCATACTCGCTGATTACTTTTTCAAGTGATACCGAATACTTTGATACCAAAACGCCGACCTCCCCTTTATACATATATTTTATATAATTATATAACATATACTTTGATTTTCCAATAGTTTTTTTAAATTTTTTTGGATAA
>CAMGDG010000035.1 GCA_946041635.1 uncultured Clostridia bacterium | reverse complement strand
ATTATTAAAAAAATATTGCAATATATATTGTATAGATTTTTTCGCAATTTTCGGTTTTTTTACACTTTTTTAACATTTATGCCGCCTATGCGGAGGTTTGCGACGGACTTTCGGCGGTTTTTGATGCGTCCGCATCGCCCGATGTGCTGTTTTGTGCGGAAGCGTCACCGGCGGCGTCTGTATTACCTTCCGGGGACGGTTCCTCCTGAGTTGTGCTCTCTGCCGTTACGGTTTCTTCAAGCCAAGCACCCTGCCCCGCAACGGTCAAGTTTATTGTACCTCTGTAAGCGGCATTTTCTTTATTCTGGGTTTCGATTGCCGCTTTGCCCAAATCAAGTTTTTTTGTGAGATTTCCGCTGTCGGTTTCGCCCAATACAAGAGTTATTCTGCCCTGATATTCAAGCTTTATGTTATAAATATTGGACAAATCCACAGCAGTTATATCGGAAAGACCGCATTCAATGCAGGCTTCTCTGACCTCTTTCAGTTTACCGAGGGCTTTTTCGTTGGTAAGCGTTACAATCTTGCCTGTTTCGGCAGATACGATTTCTTCCGTTTTAAGCAAAATCAAGTTTTCCCCTATATATTCCAAACCCGTTTCCAGCACCTTGCCGTTTTCATCGAGGAGAATATAATATCCGTCCTTTGCCGCCGCATAAACGGGGTCGGTCTTTTTTACGATTATTTCAAGCTTAGATGGCAATCGCCGTTTAAACTCTGCCGAGCCGATATAGGGAAGCTCAGTTGTTATAAGCTCGTTTGCCTTTTGCTTTGAAATAAAAATCAGGTTATCCCCTGTTTTTATTCCGCTTGCCTCAATTATTTTTTCGGCTGAATATGCGCTCTCACCCGATACGGTTATTGTATTTATATCGAAAAACATTGTGAGCACAAGAGCAATTCCCACGCACAAAAAAACAAAGCAAAGCAAGGAAGAAATTACAAGCTTTTTGCGCTTGTTCTTTTTTCGGCGCTGATTTGTACGGTTAACAATTCGCTCGTTGCCTGAAAGCTGTTTATTCTGCACGGCTCTGTTGTTATTCGGTTTCTTGTTTTTCATCGTCCTTCATCCTTTTGATGTCCGCACCCAAAAAGCTGAGCACATTTTCAGGGGCTTCGTATCCTCTGTCAATATGGTGAATCTCTGTTATCTCCGTTGTTCCCGAGGCGCAAAGCCCTGCGATTATCAATGCCGAGCCGCCCCTTAAATCGGTAGCCTTTACGGTTGCTCCGCTTAAATGCCGAACTCCCTCGATTACCGCCATTCTGCCCTCAACATTTATTTTTGCGCCGAAACGCAAAAGCTCGCCGATGTGCTTAAAGCGGCTTTCAAAAATATTTTCCACTATTACGCTTGTGCCGTCGCAAACCGTTGTAAGTGCCATCATCTGCGCCTGAACATCCGTTGGAAAGCCGGGATAGGGCATTGTGCGTATCATTCTTATTCTTGTTAATTTGGGCGGTGCGCTTAAACACACCCATCTGCCGCTTACGGTAACATCACACCCCGCCTCACGCAAGGGCTGAATTGTAGGCCCTATATGGGAGGGAATTATATCACGCAGGCAGATTTTTCCGTTTGTCACCGCCGCCGCAATCATATATGTGGACGCGGCAATTCTGTCGGGGATTACGGTGTGCTCGGTGGAATAAAGCTTGTTCACGCCCTCTATTGTCACCGTGCTGTCCCCTGCGCCGTGGATTTTTGCTCCGCATCGGTTTAAGAAATCAGCCAAATCACTTATTTCGGGTTCTCGTGCGGCGTTTGTAATTACCGTTGTTCCCTTTGCCAGAACTGCGGCAAGGATAATATTTTCCGTTGCTCCCACGCTTGGGAAGGAAAGCGTAATTCTTGTACCCGTAAGTCCGTTTTCCTCGGCGGAACAGACGATCAAGCCGTTTTCCGTTGTTACGGTTGCGCCGAACTGCTCCATTGAGGAAAGGTGCAAATCTATGGGGCGAAGTCCTATTTCACACCCTCCGGGAGTGGAAAGTACGGCTTTTCCCATTCTGCCCAAAATGCCGCCTAAAAAAACAATGGAGGAACGCATTTCGTGCATAAGATTATCGGGGACATCATTTTTATTAACGCCACTTGAATCGACGGTTACCGTGTGTCCTTCACGACGAACCGCACAGCCCAGATAAGTAAGTATTTTGATTGTTGCGTCAACATCGGAAAGTCCGGGACAGTTATGTATAACCGATACGCCGTCCACAAGCAAGGTTGCCACAAGAATGGGCAGTACGCTGTTTTTGGCTCCCTGCACGGTAATCTCACCGTTCAGCCTTTTTGAGCCGTTGATTATGATTTTATCCAATTTTCACACGCCCTTTACAGTATGAAAAAATACTTTTGTCCCATACTATGCTGTTTGTGCAAAAAGTGTTATTTAAGTGATATGATTATTCGGCAAATTTCGGAAAGTGCGTTGAGCTTTGCGTTTTCGCCCGCTTTTTTGCCGATTTCATAAAGCTTTTCCCTGTTGTTTTTAAGCTCGGTAACGGTTTTTGAAAGAAGCTCTCCCGTTAAATCCTTTTCCTCAATAAGAATTGCGCCGCCGTTTTCGGCAAGGCTCATGGCGTTGTGATACTGATGGTTTTCCGCAACATTAGGTGACGGAATAAGTATTGAAGGCTTTGAGAGCGCCTGAATTTCGGAAATCGAACTGGCACCTGCTCGGCTTATTACCAAATCGCAGGCAGGAAGGCAGATTTCCATATTGTCTATATATTCACGCACCTCAATATTTGTGCCTTTGCCGTACGGTACGCCGTTTTCGGAAAGCTTTTCGGGCACCCATTTGCCGTACTGCCCTGTTGCATGTAAAAAGCAGATGTTTTTTTCATTATAAAGCCTTGTGAGCATTTCAAGCACAGCGTTGTTTATTGCGTTTGCGCCCAGCGAGCCGCCCATTGACAGCACAAGCATATCTTTGGAAGAAAGCCCCAAAGACGCTCTTGCAAAATCACGGTCTGTTTTAATTATCTCCCTTCGGACGGGCAGCCCCGTCACAATCGGGGGGTTCTTGCATTTCATATGCTTTTGCGCCGCCGATGAAGTAAGCATTACCCTGTCAACGGATTTTGCCAAAGCTTTATTTGCCACTCCCGGGAAAGCGTTTTGCTCATGGATTGCGGTTTTTATTCCCATTTTTACTGCCGTGCGCAGTACGGGACCGGTTACATAACCGCCGAATCCCACAACCACATCGGGATTAAACTCGGAAATAATTTTTTTTGCCTCGGAGGAGGCTTTCAATGTAAGGGTTGCCGTTTTTATATTTTCCTTTAAGCCTTTTAAAGACATTTTTCGTGAAAAGCCGTTCATTTTAACGGTTTTTATCGGGAAGCCCGCCTTTGGAACTATTTGAGTTTCCATTCTACCCTCTGTTCCCACAAACAGAATTTCACAGTCGGGCTCAATTCTTTTAAGCTCAGCCGCAACGGCAACGGCAGGATTGATATGACCGCCTGTACCGCCGGCTACAAACATTACTTTCATAGCAACTCATTCCTTTGCCTTATTGGAGCGGGAAACAGATAACAGCATACCCATTTCACAGAGCAGTATAAATATGGAGGTGCCGCCTGCCGAGAAGAAAGGCAGTGAAATTCCCGTGTTGGGAATAAGGTCGCTGACAACGGCGATATTAAGGGCAACCTGAATACCTATCTGAAACGATATACCCATTGCAAGCAACGCACCGAAACGGTCGTTTGCACGCAGTCCTATGTGTATTCCTCTGTAAACGAGAAGTGCAAAGAGAAGAATTATAAGCGATGCGCCTACAAAGCCCAATTCCTCGCACACGATTGAAAAGATAAAGTCGTTCTGCGGCTCGGAAACATAAAGGTGCTTTTGCTTCGACTGCCCCAGTCCCGCACCTAAAAATCCCCCTGAGCCGATGGCGTAAAGGGAGTTATTTGTCTGCCAGCGCGCACCCGTGGGGTCATAATCCTTATCCAGCCATGCGGTGATACGCTCGCCTGCGTATTTTTCAAGAACATGGGGATTTGCCACAAGAAAAATTACCGCCACAAGTATTACTCCGCCGGCTACCACAAACCATTTATACCTGACCTCTCCCAAGAACATCATAATGATGCCTATTCCCAACATCAGCACTGTTCCCGAAAGGTGATTTTCAAGATAAACGAGCCCTGCGAAAACTATTATCAGCAAGCCGTAAAGAATAACCTTTGTAAAGGATTGATAAACAGTTATTTTGCCATTGCTTATTCTGAAAACCAAATCGCTGGGTACTTTTCCCGTTACTGATTTATAATCCTTTTCAAGCAGATACGCCAAAATCAGTATTAGCCCTATTTTTGCGATTTCCGAGGGCTGAAATGTTGTAAATCCAAGATTTATCCACCGTTTAAAGCCGGGTTTATATTCGGGAAGTACAAGAACAAGCAATAAAAGCCCGACGGATACGAAAACGCCCACAACCGCCGCTAATCTGAAATATTCATAACGAATTCTTGATATGGCATACATTCCCGCCAATCCCAAGAGCGTAAACAAAAGCTGACGGCGGAAAATATAGGTACTGTCGCCGTTTCTGTTGTAATAACTGTAAGTATAACTGGCGGAAAACAGCATAACAAGACCGATGGTAACGATTGTCATCAAAAGCAGGAAAAAGGTTACATCCATTCCGCCTTTGGCAAAGAAAATATTTGATGTTTTTTTCTTTTTTGCTGACGCCATTTTCTCACCGACCTTTCAAAAAATTCGGGCTTTATGCTGCCACGCCGTACCAATAAAGCGCCAAGCCCACAAGGCAGCCTACAATATTCACAAGTGAAAACACCGTTACGATTTTTCTTTCTTTCCACCCGCTCATTTCAAAATGGTGATGAATGGGTGCCATTTTAAATATTCTTTTACCGTGAGTTACCTTAAAATAACCGATTTGAATAACATCGGAAAGTGCTTCGATAACATAAATAATGCCGAAAAGCACCAATATAAGCGGGCAGTCAATAGCGTATGCCAAGGCTACCACCATACCGCCCAAAAACATTGAGCCTGTGTCGCCCATAATTACCTTTGAGGGGTAATAGTTCCAAATGAGGTATCCGAGACAGCCGCCTGCCAGCGCCGCCGCCATTACGCTGATACCCAAGAATTTACTCATAAGTGCGGCAATACAAAACGCAATTGCCGTTATTGATGTAACGCTTGCGCAAAGACCGTCAATACCGTCGGTAAAGTTTACGGCATTTACTGCGCCGTAAATTACGCAAAAGCCGAAGAACCAGAAGAACCATTTAAGGTCAACGGCGCCCACAAAGGGAATTTTCATAAATGTGAGTCCGTTAAAGTAAAGACCTGCAAGGTAGGCAAAAATAACTGCCATCTGTGCAACTGTTTTTTGAATTACGGTAAGCCCTAAATTGCGCTTTTTTACGACCTTTATATAATCGTCGGCAAAGCCGATAAGCCCGAAGCCTATTGCCAGAAGCATACCGCCCACAAGCTTAACCTTATGCTGATTGGGCATTATGCCGTCCCCTGCAAAGAGGTTGCCGCCCAAGAGGTAATCTGTAAGGAGCACGCAAATTACGGAAATAATTGTGCTGATTATGAACATAAATCCGCCCATATTGGGTGTTCCCTGCTTTGATTTGTGCCAAACGGGACCTATATCAAGAATAGTCTGCCCGAATTTAAGCTTTCTCAGCCAAGGGATTATTACAAAGCCCAATAAAAATGCAATTAAAAAGCTTAAACCTGCCGCCACCGCTAGCGCTATGTAAAGATTCATACGAAAAACTCCTTTTCAGACTTCCCAATATTTATATAATTCTTCAAAGACTTCTTCAAGCTTCATTCCGCGGCTTGCCTTGAAAGAAACGGTGTCGCCGCTTTTCAGCTCTTTTTTGAGAGCATTGATGAGAGCCGTTTTATCGTCAAAGGCATAAACCCTTTTAAGACCTGCTTTTTCGGCACTTTCTGCCGTAAGCCGAGACTGTTCGCCGTAGGTATAAAGCGCATCAAGTCCGCATTGTGCCGCATGCTCGCCCACCGTTCTGTGAGCCGTTTCGGAATAACTGCCAAGCTCCAGCATATCGCCGAGAACGGCAATTTTTCTGCCTTTCGCTATTTTGCAAAGAGAATTAAGCCCTGCTTTTTGGGAATCGGGGCTTGCGTTATAGCAATCCTCAATCACCGTTATGCCGTTTACTCTGTTTATCCTCTGTCTCATACCGGAGGGCGCATATTCCGAGAGCCCTTTTGATATGATTTCAGGCTCGATTTTATATTCAACGCCTACCGCAAAAGCGGCAAGTGCATCGTAAACATTGTGTATTCCCACCGTTGGGATAGTGATTGTCTGTCTTAAATCGCCTTTTACTGCCGTAAACTCGGTGGAAAGACCGTTTTCGCAGATATTCTCTGCTCTTACATCGCATTTTTTATTCTCGATACCGAAGGTTATAATTCTGAAATCGTCATTTTTAACGGTTGAAAGCATATCGTTGTCGCCGTTTAAGAACAATGCGGAGCCTTTTTTCATACCGTCGAGAATTTCAAGTTTTGCCTGTAAAATTCCTTCACGGGAGCCTAAATTTTCAATATGGGACACGCCCACATTTGTAATTACGGCACAGTCGGGCTTTGCGCATTTTGAAAGCTCTGTAATCTGCCCTTTGTTATCCATTCCCATTTCGATAACGGCAAAATCATAGGAGCTGTCAAGGCGGTAAAGTGTTTTGGGAACACCTATTTCATTATTGAGATTGCCCTCGGTTTTTAAAGTTTTACTCTTTGCACCAAGAACGCAGGCAATCATTTCTTTGGTAGTTGTTTTACCCACGCTGCCCGTGAGCCCCACAACGGTGAGTTTTTTCATACTGCATCTGTAATATGAGGCTAAATTAAGAAACGCTTTTTTTGTATCTTCAACATATATTACGGGAGCGGAGCACTCTGTTTTTTTGTGGCAGACTACTGCTCCCACTCCTTTTTCAGCCACATCCTTTACAAAATCGTGACCGTCAAAGCGTTCGCCCTTTATCGCAAAAAAGAGGGTATTTTCATCTGTATCACGGCTGTCGATGGATATACGGCTGATGGTTTTTTCGCACTTTACCGTTGTACCCAAAGCCTTTGCAATTTCTGAAAGCTGAATGTTCATAAGCGTTACCTAAGCCTTAAAAAAGTCCTTTACGATTTCTCGTTCGTCAAAATGTATTTTTTCGGTTCCTATTATCTGATAATCCTCATGGCCTTTACCTGCAAGAAGAACCACATCGCCGGTTCTTGCTTTTTTCAGCGCAAATTCAATAGCCTGACGCCGATTTTCAATTACCGCAAGCCTTGCCTGCGTTTTCTCCATACCGCCCAAAATATCATTTATGATAAGCAGAGGATTTTCCGTTCGGGGATTATCGCTTGTGACAATCGCAATATCGGAAAGTCTGCCTGCCACCTTGCCCATAACGGGTCTTTTTGTACGGTCACGGTCGCCGCCGCAGCCGAAAACCGTTATAACCCTGCCCTTTGCAAAGGATTTTATACAATTCAGTATATTTTCCAAGCCGTCGGGAGTATGGGCATAGTCAATCATTACGGTAAAATCTCTCGGAATATCCACTTTTTCCGCTCTGCCCTTGACAGGTGAAATCTGTTTTGCCGCCGACGCTGCATCCCTTACGGAAAAGCCGAGATTTATAAGCGCCGAAATTGCGCAGAGAGAATTATATACGGTGAAACTGCCGGGTATGGGGATTTTTACTCTTTCAATACAATCCATACCAACGAAAAGATATTCGGTGCCGTTTTCGTCACAAACAATGTTTTTTGCGGTGTAATCTGCTCTGTCCGAAACTGCCGAAACGGTAAAAACGGGACATTCAATTCTTTCGGCGACTGTTCTTACTGTATCGTCATCAATATTTATTATCGCCTTATCCGTCATTTTGAAAAGGGAAAGTTTTGCGTTTATGTAGCTTTCCATATCCCCGTGATAATCAAGGTGTTCGGGAGTTATGTTTGTCAGTATTCCCGCTGTAAAATGAAGCCCATCTACCCTGCTTTGGCTCAAAGCCTGCGAAGAAACCTCCATTACGCAGTACTCACAGCTGCTTTCAACACTTTCTTTCAAAAGCCTTTGCAGTTCCATAGGCTCGGGGGTTGTGAGAACGGACTCCTCCTCGCCCTCGCCGCAGTCATTTTTAACCGTACCGATTATTCCGCATTTTACGGAAAGTGAATTCAGTATTTCTTTTATGAAAAACGAGGTTGAGGTTTTGCCGTTTGTTCCCGTTACGCCGATAAGTTTAAGGTTATTCGCAGGATTGCCGTAAAATGCGGCGGCAATCCGTGAAAACGCTTTTCTTGTATCGTTTACAATAATCTGTTTTTCAATTTTCAGGTCACGCTGTGTTATTACCGCTGCGGCGCCCTTTTTGATTGCCTCCGACGCGAGGCTGTGACCGTCGCATCGGTTGCCGTCGATACAAATAAACAGTGAATTTTTTGTTATTTCCTCTGATTTATCCGTTACTCTTTCAATTTCCACATCCTCAAACGCACTTTGCGTTACAATCCCCTTGAGAAGTGCAGAAAGTTTCATTAAGAATTACCTCATAATTTAATCTTGTACGTTTACGCTCGACCTGAAATATACGGTTATGACGCTTCCCTGATCTGCGACGGTGTCTTTTGCGACGCTTTGCTTATACGACAACACCTCGCCGCCGCTTTGCGTTGTTCCCGATATTTTTATATTAAAGCCTGCGTTTACCGCAATGCGGTTAGCCTCGGATACCGTAAGATTTGTAAGGTCGGGCACCGTTGCCGTTTCTTTTTGAGCGGTTTCCTCTGTATATACCACCACAACGCCGTTTTTCGGCATTGGCTGATTTGCCGCGGGAGTTTGTGAAACTACGGTACTTCCGCCGCCCACAACCTTAACTGTGAAGCCGGCAGCTTCAAGCTTCGCCTTGGAAACCTCTTTGCCCACAAGGTTGGGAGCCGTTACGGTAGCCTTTGCAAGTTCTTCATCGTTATACTGCGGGTCGATATTGAGATAAGCAAGCACATTTTCAAAAATTCTGCCTGCTACGGGAGCGGCAACAGCACCGCCCGTTGTGAGTCCCTGCGGCTCGTCAACTGCAATCAAAATTGCTATTTTAGGGTCGTTCGCCGGCGCAAAGCCTGCAAACGAGGCTATATTTTCACCCGGTACATTAAGCTTTTCACTTGTACCTGTTTTACCTGCTATATGATAGCCTGCAACATAAGCGTTTTTAGCCGTACCCCAAACGACAACCTGCTCCATATATTCTGCCATGAGCTTTGCCGTGCCCTCTGAAATAACCTGTCTTTTCATTGTGGGCGTTGTCTCAGACACTATATTGCCGTTTTCGTCCAGTATTTTTGATACCAAATACGGCGTCATAAGCTTGCCGCCGTTGCCGATACAGGCAACTGCGTTTATCATTTGAATGGGAGTAATCTGGAAGGTCTGACCGAAAGAAGCGGAGGAAAGCTCCGCAATACCCATACGGTCAACATCGTAATATGTTTTTCCTGCAACAGGGACGGACTCCGAGGGCAAATCAATACCTGTTTTTTCGGTAAAACCGAAAGCCTTAAAGTATTTCATAAACTTTTCCTTGCCCATACGCTGTCCCATTGTTATAAAGAAGGTATTACAGGAATTGGGCAAAGCCTGTGCCACGGTTTGAGTGCCGTGGCTCTTGTGATTAAAGCAATGCTGATAGTAATTTGCAACCTTTATTGAACCCGAGCAGTCATATGTTGTTTCGGGCGTCATAATGCCTTCCTCCAAAGCGGCGGCGGCAACAAAAAGTTTAAATACCGAGCCCGGCTCATATGTATCGCTTATTACACGGTTTCTCCACTGAGAAAACTGTGCGTTAAGCTTTTCTTCTTTCTTTTTCTGTTCGTCTTCGATTTTTTCAAGCTCCTCCAAAACACGGGAGGAGGAAATAGTGTAGGGATAATTCAAATCGTAATCCGGCATTGTGCTCATACCGAGAATTGCGCCTGTCTTTATATCCATTACGATTCCGTAAGCGTATTTCGCCTGCGTTTCCTCAACTGCTTGGGCGAGCTGCTGTTCAAGATAATACTGAATAACCTCATCTAAGGTAAGTTGGAGGCTGTAACCTTGAGTTGCGTCATATGTAGTTGCGTAATCATTTGGCATATCGCCTGCCAAAGCATTTTTCGCAGTTATAATTCTGCCCGATTTACCCGTAAGCTGAGTGTTGTATTGAAGCTCAAGCCCCGATCTGCCCGTATCCTCCGAGCCCGTAAATCCTACAACCGTTGACGCAAACGAGCCGAGAGGATAATACCGCTTTGTGTCGGGGTCGATACCCACAATCATACTGAGTTTTTGGTCTTTATGTGCTTTTATGTATTCTTCAAGCTGTGCTTTCTGACTGTTATCAATTTTACCGATTATTTTTTCGTAACCGCTTTCACTGCGGTTAACCTTTTTTTCAAGAGTTTCTCTGTCAAGCTCAAAAAGCTCTGCAAAACCGTCCACAAGCAGAGTTTTCTGCTCCTCGCTTGATATTTTTGACGGATTTATATACACGAGCCACGCAGAAGCGCTCTGCGCAATGATTTTCATATTGGAATCGTAAATAGTGCCTCTGTGAGCGTTTACAACCGTATCGCTCAACTGATTTTTCTCGGCTTTAAGGCGGTATTCCTCGCCTTTTACTATCTGTATCCAGAAAAGGTTTCCGATAAGGACAAGCAAAAACAGGCAAAAGCCCGCAAACACAATATGCGAGCGTAAAGACATATTCCGTGTAGGTTTTTTCTTCATACCTTATCTCCTTTCCGATTACCTTTACAATAAAACAACGAGAGTCAAGAAATGTCTACTTAACTCCCTTAGTTTTGCTCTTCTCACCTTTATCAATATATTATGAGTTTGAGTCTTTTATTACCTCTGATTGCTGCGTATTCTTTCCGTTTACCACAATTACCTCGTCGGGGTCGGAAAGGTCAACATAAACCACCTGATAATCCTGCACCTTAACCATGCCCAGATTATTAACGGCGTAATCCTCAACTTTATTTATTGATACGATGGAATTCAATTCATTATTAAGTTTTACTGTATCACTCTTAGCCGTTTTAATCGAATTTTCAACTCTGCTTATATCTCTGTTTATTTCATCAAGCTGAACTCGGCTGTATATAACGGCGGCAAAAAACAGCAGCGCCGCTACTGCTATAACAAATATTTTCGCCGTTTTTTTGCCTGCGACTATTGACTGAGCACGAAGCTGCTTTTGTGACGGTTTATTCTTTTTTACAAGCTCAAGCTGAGGCTTTTTCTGCGCCGGAGCGTTGATTTTGGGAGCCGCAGTTCCCCGTGACACTGTTTTTGGCTCAAAGCGTTCAAAATCGTATGAAGCATATTTATTATACTGTGCCATCCGTCTCTTTCCTATCCTTTACTTTATTTTTTCAATCGTCCGCAATCTCGCACTGCGGCTTCTGTTATTAGTTTCAAGTTCCGTTTCGCCTGCCGTTATCCCCCGATTTATGAGTTTTCCCTCCGGTGTTTTGCCGCAAACGCAAACGGGAAAATCCTTGGGGCAGGTGCAACCGACTGTAAATTCTCTGAATTTTTCCTTAACCGTTCTGTCCTCTAAGGAATGAAAGGTTATTATTGACAGCCTGCCTCCCGTTGTGAGGCAACTGAACATATCCTGCACTGCGTCCGACAAAATTGAAAGTTCATCGTTAACTTCAATTCTTATTGCCTGAAAGGTTTTTCTTGCGGGGTGTCCTTCACGCCTTGCCTTTGCGGGAACGGAGTTTTTCACAATTTCGGCAAGTTGTAGGGTTGTTTCAATCGGCTTAACATTTCTCGACTTTACAATATTTTTGGCAATATTCCTTGCAAACTTTTCTTCGCCGTAGCGGTTTATTATATTTGCAAGCTCCTGCTCGGAATAGCCGTTTACAACATCGAAAGCGCTTTTGCCCGTTTTACTCATTCTCATATCGAGAGGGGCGTCCTTATGAAAAGAAAAACCTCTTTGGGCATTGTCAAGCTGAAAAGAGCTTACGCCCAAATCCGCAAGAATACCATCGGCTTTTCTGCCGTTCAGAATACTCTTAATATTCGAAAAGTTATCGTTTACTATTTCAACTCTATCATCGGAGCCGATGCGTTCTTTTATAACCTCAATGGCGTCGGGGTCACGGTCAATAGCAATAAGCTTTCCGTTTTCCAGCCTTTCAAGTATCGCCTTTGAATGGCCTGCGCCGCCGCAGGTGCAATCAACATACAGCCCGTCCGGCTTAATATTCAAAGAGTCAAGCGTTTCTTCAAACAGCACTGAAATATGTTTAAATTCCATATCCGCCACCGTCAGAATACGAAAGTATCCATCTTATCAATTTCAGCGAGGGGAACAGATGCCTGCTTGAAGTTTTCGGGCGCCCAGATTTCAATCCTTTTACCTGCGCCCACAATAACAGCGTCCTTATTAAGCCCTGCATGGGCAAGCTGTTCTGCGGAAAGGGTTACTCTGCCCTGCTTATCGGTGGAGACTTCCGCCGCATTGCTGAAAAAGGAGCGTTGTGCGGCACGGTTGGGGTGATTTATGAACTGCTGACTAACCTCCTCAAAGCGCTCTTTATCATATATATAAAGGCACTTATCCGGACCGCTGAAAAGGACAAACTCCTCGCCAAGCATTTCACGGAACTTTGCGGGAATGAACAGGCGGTTTTTGGCATCAAGACTGTGAAAATATAAGCTTGAAAACATCATTGCCGTTCACTCCTTTCGTAAAGTTAAAAATTATCTATTTACCCATTTAAGTGTTATTAGGGTGCATTTTTCCCCCACTTACACGATTATTATATAACCTTTTCCACATAATTGCAATAGTTTTTTAAATTCTTTTTACAAAATTTTATTGGTAAAATTATGCAAAATATACAATGTCAAATAACCTCGTTTTATGTTAAATCAGGGCAAAAAAATACCGTTACCCGAGGAAAAGCAGGGATAACGGTATATTAAAAAAAGCATCAGGTTTTATTCAAATTTCTTTTTATAGTTTTCAATAGCGGCATCTATAATATCCACCGCCGCAAGCACTCCCTTTGCCTCGTCAATGGCGGTTGATTTATTTTCCAGCATTTTATAAACCTTGAAAAAATGTATCATTTCATCGAAAATATGAGGCGGGAGCTGGCTTATATCCTTATATCCGTTATAGGTGGGGTCGCCGAAGGGAATTGCTATGATTTTATCATCGGGCGCACCGTTATCCACCATTGAAATTACGCCTATGGGATAGCAATGAACAAGTGCCATGGGCTCAATCTTTTCGGAGCAAAGCACAAGCACATCAAGTGGGTCGTTATCCTCCGCATAGGTTTTGGGAATAAAGCCGTAATTTGCGGGATAGTGAGTAGAGGTGTGCAGAACTCTGTCAAGCTTTAACATTCCCGTTTCCTTATCAAGCTCATATTTCATTTTACTGCCCTTACTGATTTCAATTACGGCGTCAAAGGCTTTTCTTGTGATTCTTTCAC
Source organism: uncultured Clostridia bacterium (assembly GCA_946041635.1). Lineage (GTDB taxonomy): Bacteria > Bacillota > Clostridia > Oscillospirales > Acutalibacteraceae > Fimenecus. Next base: position 212 of record CAMGDG010000035.1, on the reverse strand, counting down.
TGCTTATATCATGCCAGATATTCATTATTTCTTGACTCCTTTATGCTTTTCAATCAAATCTTTTCTTACACGCCAAAGCTTTTCGGATAAATCCACATAGTAAGTATGGGGATTTTCAAAGCGTTTCACTTCTTCCCAAAGATTGTCAATCTGCTCTGCGCAATATTCTCTTATTTCCTCCACGGAGGGTTCATTATAAACGCATTTTCCGC
>CAMGDG010000034.1 GCA_946041635.1 uncultured Clostridia bacterium | reverse complement strand
TTTGCCGTCTGCAAATACTGTATTTATCATAATATCACCTTCAACCTCATTGGGGTTTTACGCTGTCAATTTTTTTAAGAAACTCATCGATTTCTTCACGGCGAAGCTTCATGCTCGCCATATTAACTATAACACGGGCTGAAACAGGCATTATTTTTTCCGCAACCTCCAAGCCGTTTTCCTTTAAGGTTGTACCGGTTTCAACAATATCCACAATACCGTCGGCAAGGTTTAAAAGCGGGGCTAATTCAACGGAGCCCTCAATTTTAATGATTTTTACATCCATTCCCTTGCTCTCAAAATACGCTTTTGTAATGTTGGGATATTTTGACGCCACACGCTTTGTATTAAAGCCGTCAAAAAAGTTTGTACCCTTTTTTACGGCGAGGGCAAAATCACATTTACCTAAATTCAAATCGGTCATCTCATAAAAGCTTTTACCGTTTTCAACGATTGTGTCTTTTCCGACTATGCCGATGTCGCACACGCCGTGCTCAACATATGTAATAACATCTGCCGCCTTTGCCAGAACAACCTCATAGTCATTCGCCTTTAAAATAAGCCGCCTTCCCTTGTTTTTAAGTTCATCACAGTCGAGCCCCATTTTTTCAAAAAGCTCAACTGTTTGTTTTTCAAGTCTGCCCTTAGTGAGCGCAATTCTTAACGAACTCATAACTTTTCCTCGCTCATACCGTTTTCATCAATTATGCAAACACTTGCAAATCCCTTTGATTTTGCGTATTCCCGTGTTTCCTGTGCAGTTGCGAAATCGGATATTTCACAAAAAATGCCTCGGTTACGCAAGGTATTTGAATATTCAAGGGCATTGGTAATATAACCGTCATCGCCCCAAACAATAACCTGCGGGTAGTCTTCTTTTTCCACTTCGTTTCGGGAAAGCATAACCGACGCCAATACTCCCGTTTCAACTCCGAAGCCCGTAGAGGGCATATCCTTGCCGAATTCACGGCTTAACAGGTCGTATCTGCCGCCTGAAACAACAGGTACGCCGCTGCCCTGCAAATAGCCCTTGAAAATTATCCCCGTATAATAATTTGTACGGTTTACAAGGCTCAAATCAATAATAACTTTGTTTGCGAGTCCTATTTTTTCAAGCTGTGTATAAAGCTTTGCGAGATACTTCAAGCTTTCCTTGCCCTCGTTATCAAGGCCGATTTTTTCCGCCTTTTCAATAACCTCAATTCCGCCGAAATACCTCGGCAAATTGCGGATACACTCTGTTATGTCGCTTTTACCGATACTGTCTAAAATATTGTTAAGCGAAACAAAATTACGGCTCTCAACGCAATCGTAAATTGCGCCGACGGTATCATCGTCCGCATTCAGTTTTCCGCACAAATCCTTAAAGAACCCTGCGTGACCGATTTCAAGTTTAAAATCGGCGGCGGTACAGCACTCGATAGCTTCAACCGCCGTGGTAATAACCTCTAAATCGGCTCTCAGCCCGCCGATACCCATAAGCTCAATTCCGCTTTGGGGCGCTTCGTCGCTTCTGCCTGTAAGATTTTTCTGCCTTAAAAAGACATTCTGACTGTAATATAATCTCAGCGGCAAAACTCCGTTTTGAAGTCTTGTAGCCGCCATTCTGGCAATAGGCAAGGTGGAATCGGGGCGCAGAACTAAAAGTCTGCCGTAAGAATCCGTCAGGCTGTAAAGATTTTCGGGACTGTAACCCGAGCTTTCCCGGTTGAATACATCGAAGAATTCAACGGTGGGAGTCATCACCTTTTCATAGCCCTTTGATTTAAAAAGAGATGAAAGGCGCTTTTCCGCACATCTTATGGCACGGCTTTCCATTGACAGATAATCCTTTGTTCCCTCGGGTGTGATTTTTGAATAGTTTTTCATATCGTTTATCCTTTATGGGTATAACGGTAAAAAGGGGACTGTCCCCTTTTTACCGTTTTCTTGTTTTAACCCGTTTCAATTTAGCGTGCTACTATGGTAGCATAGTAAAGTGAATATGTCAACACCGAATTATCCGAACAATGACATCTGCGCTGTTTCGGGCAGTCCGTCAAGTGCTCCAACCTCTTTAAGAGCCGTTACAACTGCGCTTGAAGCACCTGTTCTTGCCTGATAATCGTCGATTGATACAAACTCGCCTTCGCCGTCTTCTCTGCCATCTGCCAAGCCCTTTGCGGCGTTTTCGCCAACGCCCGACAAAGCGGAAAAGGGCATTCTTATCTTTCCGTCCTCAATATAATATTCCGTTGCACGGGATTTATAAATATCAACAGGTAAAAGCTCCACGCCTCTCGCCATCATTTCATTGACAACCTGCAAGGCGGTAAACTGGTCCTTTTCTTTTGCGGACATAGGCTTTCTGTTTTTATCGTTGGGGTCACCACGCAATTCAAACATCTTCCGCCTTACGGCATCTCTGCCCTGCAAAACGGTAACGGCGTCCAGGTCGCCGCCTCGAACGGTAAGGAATGCGGTGTAGTATTCCGTGGGTTTATAAATTTTGTACCAACCGAGGCGCAAGGCCGCAATAACATACGCCGCCGCATGAGCCTTGGGGAACATATATTTTATCTTTCGGCAGGAGTCCATATACCATTGAGGCACGTTGCAGGCACGCATTGCCTCCTCCGCCCCCTCGGGGAAGCCGTTTTTGGCAACTTTTCCTTTACGGGTAAGCTCCATAATCTTAAACGCAAGACCGGGTTCAAGCCCTTTGTGCATAAGGTAAATCATAATACTGTCACGGGTACCGATAACATCGGAAATTGTGCATGTGCCCGCCTTGATAAGCTCCTGTGCATTGCCGAGCCAAACATCGGTACCGTGGGAAAGTCCTGAAATCTGCAAAAGGTCGGAGAAGCACTTGGGCTGTGCTTCAATTAACATTCCCCGGACAAAATCCGTACCCATTTCGGGGATTGAAAGAGTACCAGTTTCAACGCCTATATCCTCGGGTGTAAGTCCCAAGGGAGCAGGGCTTGTGCAAAGCTTAATAATCTCGGGGTCGCACACATCAACATCCATAACATTTATCCCCGTCATATCTTCCAAATGCTTATAAAGTGTGGGAACATCGTGACCGAGAATATCAAGCTTCAAAATCGTATCGTGGAGGAAATGGAAATCGAAGTGGGTTGTTTCCATATCCGATGAGGTATCGTCGGCAGGGTACTGAACGGGAGTGAAATCGTAAACATCAAATTCACGGGGAACAACAACCATTCCGCCGGGGTGCTGACCTGTTGTACGCTTAATGCCCGTACAGCCTCTTGTCAGCCTGTCCTCCTCGGCACGGGTAACTGTTTTGCCCTTTTCTTCAAGATATTTTTTCACAAATCCGTATGCGGTTTTATCGGCAACCGTTGCGATAGTACCCGCCTTAAAAACATGGGTACTGCCGAAAAGTTCCTCTGTATAACGGTGGGCACAGCCCTGATAATCGCCTGAAAAGTTCAGGTCGATATCGGGAGCCTTGTCACCGTGGAAGCCTAAGAAGGTCTGGAACGGTATTTCATGGCCGTCACGGATTAAGGGTGTTCCGCAATGAGGACAATCCTTGGGCTCCATATCAAAGCCCGAACCGTATTCGCCTTTAAGGAAAAACTCGCTGTATTTACATTTGGGACAGCGGTAATGGGGTGCTAAGGGATTAACCTCGGAAATTCCCGCCATTGTTGCAACGAAAGAAGAGCCTACCGAACCACGGGAGCCTACATGATAGCCGTGTGCTTCCGAATCCCAAACAAGTTTTTGAGCGATGATATAAAGCACCGCAAATCCGTGTTCAATAATGGAATCGAGTTCCATTGAAAGACGCTCGGCAACATAATCGGGCACAGGGTCGCCGTACCAATCCTTCGCCTTATCCCAACAGATTTTACGAAGCTCGTCCTCCGCTCCGTCGATTGAAGGCTGGAAAGTACCCTTTGGAACAGGGCGAACCTGCTCAATCATATCTGCAATCTTATTTGTGTTTTCAACAACAACCTCGTATGCGGTTTCCTCGCCCAGATATGCAAATTCACAAAGCATCTCCTCGGTTGTCTTAAAGTAAAGGGGGGCCTGCATATCGGCGTCCTTAAAGCCCTGCCCCGCCATTAAAATCGCACGGTAAGCCGCGTCCTCGGGGTCCATAAAGTGAACATCTCCCGTAGCAACGGTGAGTTTGCCGAGGCTGTCGCCGAGAGCGATTATTTGTCTGTTGATATTTTCAATATCCTCACGGGTTTTAATATGAGCGTACTCGGGACGGTCGGAGCGAATCATAAATTCATTGTTGCCGTTGGGCTGAATTTCAAGATAATCGTAAAACTCTGCGATTTCTCTGATTCTCTCTTGACTTTCGCCGAAAACGATTGCACGGTAAAGCTCGCCCGCCTCACAGGCAGAGCCGATTATAAGCCCCTCGCGAAGCTCAATTATTTTTGAACGGGGCATACGGGGACGCTTATAAAAATAGTCAATATTTGACATGGAAATAAGCTTGTAAAGATTTTTAAGTCCTACGGAGTTCTTTACAAGTATTATAATATGATAGCTTGGCAAATCCTTATAGCTTACATCGGGATTTGCCACATCGTCAACAAGATAACCCTCTACGCCGTAAATCAGTTTAATATCCTTATCCTCGCCCGCCATCATAGCGTCGGGATAGCCTTGGGCTACGCCGTGGTCGGTTATGGCGATTGCGGGGTGTCCCCACTCCAAGGCTCTTTTAACAAGCTTATCCGCCGAGGTCATACCGTCCATTGCCGACATATTCGTATGTAAATGCAGTTCAACACGCTTTTTGGGAGCGTTATCCTGCTTTTTGACGGGAGTTACCGTATTAACAGATGTTGCGGAAATAATATTTTCTCCCGAAAACTTATCATATGTAACTCTGCCGTAAACAATTACCGTTATGCCGTCCTTGATACAGCCGAGAAAGGATTTTGCCCTTTCACATGTTTCAAAAATCTTTACGGAATAGGAATATGTTTTATCCGTAATATTAAAAAGAATTATATTATTTTTTCCGTCACGGGTTGTACGCACATCAAGACCGAAAACCTCACCCCAAACAGTTACTGCGCCGCTTTCGATATTAACATCGGCAAGCTTCATTATATTGTTTGTTCTGATAAGATTACCGTAAATCGGCTTTTGAGTTTCAAGATAAAGGGGTATTCCCTCTTTTATCACATGAGGCTTAGGCTCACCCGGTGATGCCGCTTCTTTCGGTGCGGGAATATTGTGGGCACGGCGCATTTCCTCGTCCGCTTTTTCCTGCATACCCGCAAGAGCCGTTTGAGTATCGAAATTTTCCTGACGGAAGCACACCTTACATTCATATCCGAAAACGGAACGGATTATTCTTTCGATTTCCTTATCGCACCCTGCGTTTAAAAGAATATCTTTTCCGCCCTTTTTCAAATCCACGGTCAGTTCACCGTTTGAGAGAGAATACTCGGCGGAGTTAAAATATCCGTTTGCAACCACATTATTCTTTTTCAGAATATCAATAACAAGCTCCATAAACTCCGTGCGGAAGCCTGTTCGTGTTTCATCACAAATAACGGTCATTCTGACATTAAGCGCCTTTGAAAGCTCCTCTTGGATAGCCTTAATTCTCTGTTCTTCTATTTTTCTGTAAGGCTTTATTTTAAGCCTTGCAGTTCCGTTTTCTCTGCTGATTGAAAGGCCACTGATTTCCGAAGCGGCAATATCAAGATTGTTTTCACAGTCAAAAATACCGTCAAAAAGTGATTTGAAATTCGCCATATATGTTCACCGTTACATTTTATTTATTTCTTCCAGGAGACTGTCGATTATTTCGGCTTCCGGCACTTTTTTCAGCACCTCGCCGTTTTTGAATATTACGCCGCAGCCGTCTCCTCCCGCTACGCCTATATCGGCTTCTCTGGCCTCTCCGGGGCCGTTTACAACACAGCCCATAACGGCAACCTTTAAGGGCTTTTTAACATCGGACAGTGCCCTCTCTATTTTATCTGCAAGCTCAATAAGATTTATTTTTGTTCTGCCGCAGGTGGGGCAGGAAACAATCTGAACACAGTCGGTTTTTATGCCTGCCGCCTTTAAAATATCAAATCCTGCCTTGACCTCGTTTATAGGGTCAGCCGTCATTGAAACACGGATTGTGTCGCCGATACCGTCAAGGAGCAGAGAACCTATGCCGATGCTTGATTTTACAAGTGCCGAATTCAGCGTTCCTGCCTCTGTAACGCCCAAATGCAAAGGATAGTCGCACCGCTCTGCCACAAGGCGGTATGCCTTTACCATTTTCTGCACATCGGAGGATTTTATGGATACCACAATATCGTTAAAATCGTTTTTTTCGAGGAGAGCGATATGGCGCATTGCGCTTTCCGCCATAGCCTCAGGCGTCGGAGAGCCGTATTTTTCCAGCAATTCCTTTTCAAGAGAGCCGGAATTTACGCCTATTCTTATAGGTACTCCGTGAAGCCTGCAAGCCTCGGCAACCGCTCTTACCTTATCCTCATCGCCGATATTTCCGGGGTTTATTCTGATTTTATCGGCACCTGCCAAAACGCTTTCAAGGGCACAGCGATAATCAAAATGAATATCTGCCACAACAGGGATATTAACGGCATTTTTAACCTCGTAAAGAGTGTTTACCGCTTCTCTGTCCGGCACGGTAAGACGGATTATCTCACAGCCTGCCTTTTCCAAAGCGACAGCCTGCCGCACATTTCCCTCTTTATCATGGGCGGGAACATTAAGCATAGACTGCACCGTTATGGGATTTTTACCGCCGATTTTCACATTGCCTGCTTTAACAACACGGCTTTTTCTCCGTTCTATCATCTTATCCGCCATGGGCTTAGGGCTTTATTACACAAATACGCCCTATGCCGTTCCTTTCTTATTTTTTTGCTATTGTCAGAATATCGTTAAAGGTTACAACCAGCATTAGAAGCAATAAAAGTACAAGCCCTGCCGCATGGACATAGCCCTCATATTTTGGGTTAACGGGTTTTCTGCGTATTCCCTCAACAACGAGGAAAAACAGCCTTCCGCCGTCAAGAGCGGGAAGAGGCAGTAAATTGAATATGCCTATGTTGATTGATATAAACGCCATTAGTGTCAGCGCCGTTATAAGGCCGTCACGGCTCACCGCCGCTTCTGCCGCGGCGTCCGCAATAACATTCACCGTGCCCACGGGCCCCGAAAGGTCGGTAAGACCGTACTGCCCCGTTACCAGATCAAAAAGGCTCAGCCACACAAGACGACCTATTGACGCCGTTCTCTTGAACGAGTTTGTAAACACATTCAGAACATCAGGCTCCTCGCCCGAAATAATAAAATCGTAAGTTATGAGCGTATATTTGCCGTCTTTTTCCGTTTCAAAGGTTACATCTTTTAAATCAACCTTTTTACCGTCACGGCGAACAGTCATATCAAAAATGCCGTCGTCACTTCTGCCCATAAGGAAAGAAATATCCATATCGGAAAAAACTCTGTGACCGTCGATTTTTAAAATCTCGTCGCCTGCACGAAGTCCCGTTTGCTCGCTGACGGCGTTTTCGTGGAAACGCAAAATCTGATTTGTACCGATAAGCTCCTCCATGGAAAGCACCGTTGCCACTATCACAACGCCCAAAATCAGGTTCATTAAAGCTCCTGCCGCCACAATAATAAACTTTTGCCACACCTTTTTGCGGTTAAAAGCGTTTTCATCCTGACTTTCCTCGTCCTCCCCCTCCATGCTCACATATCCTCCGATGGGTAAAAGGCGCAAGGCATAAGTGGTATCTCCCTTTTTCTTTTTGAAAAGTGCGGGACCCATACCGAGAGCAAATTCGTTTACCTTAACTTTAAAAAGTTTAGCGAAAGCAAAATGCCCCAGCTCGTGTATTGAAATTAAAAGTCCGAAGAATAGAATGGCAACCAAAAAAGGCCAAACCTTTGTCCATATTTCCAAAAAATCACCGCTTCTTTGCGTATTTCAGAACAAGGCGTCGTGCTTCACTATCCGCCTCGTCAATATCGTCAGCCGAATATTCTGTAACATTCGGCGCTTCGTTCATTACTCTTTCAACAAGCTCGCCTATATCCAAAAAGCCTATTTCGCCCTTTCTGAACATCAGGTTCGCCTGCTCATTGGCACTGTTTGCATATGCAGGATAAAGCCCGCCCCTTGTTATCGCCTCACGGCAAACCGTCATACACCTGAAAGTGTCATAATCGGGTTTATAAAAGGTTAGAGTGCCAAGCTTTGTCAAATCAAGCTCACCTGTAAGCGATTCGATGCGTTCGGGATATGTGAGCGCATACTGAATGGGAATTTTCATATCGGGAAGTCCCAACTGCGCAATAACCGCATTATCATCATACTCCACCATAGAGTGAATTATACTCTCCCTGTGAACAACAATTTCCACCTTTTCGGGTGAAACCGAAAAAAGCCATACAGCCTCTATCAGTTCAAGCCCCTTATTCATCATTGTAGCAGAGTCAACGGTTATTTTTTGTCCCATACTCCAATTGGGGTGCTTTAATGCGTCGGCAACCGTCACTTTTGAAAGTTCATCTTTTGTTTTACCGAAAAACGGACCGCCCGACGCAGTGAGGATTATTTTTTTCAGCGCTCTGTTTGAGGGCTGACCCTGCAAGCACTGAAAAATTGCGGAATGCTCCGAATCCACGGGCAGAATATCCACTTTGTTCTCCCGCGCTTTTCGTGTTACGAGCTGACCGCCCGCCACAAGTGTTTCCTTATTGGCGAGGGCAATCTTTTTACCGCACTCTATTGCAGTAAGAGTGGGGCGAAGTCCCGCCATTCCCACAACAGCGTTAATAACAGTATCCGCACCGTCCTGAGACGCACATTCGCACACACCCGAAAGCCCCGAAAGCACTCGTGTGTTTGTATCGGAAACACGGTTTTTGAGTTCCTTTGCCGCATTTTCATCGACCAAAGCGGCAACCGAGGGCTTAAACTCCCGTATCTGCTTTTCTATTAAATCTACATTTGAATATGCGGAAAGTGCAGAAACAGAGTATCCGCACTTTCTTGCTGTTTCAAGGCTCTGGGTTCCTATGGAACCCGTTGAGCCAAGTATGCTTAAATTTTTTGTTTTCATTATATTGAAACCTCAAATATATTGAATATGGCATAAAATGCCACAAGCACGAAAACCTCGCTGTCAAAACGGTCCATAACGCCGCCGTGACCGGGAACAAGATTTCCGAAATCCTTTATGCCGAAGTTGCGCTTTACAACGGATGCGGTAAGGTCGCCGCACATACTGATAACGGAAAGAGCAACCGACATAAGCACAACCGCAAGATAATTGTTTACGGGGTTTTCAAAAACGAAATTTTCAAAAACGGCGTAAAGAACCACATTGCTGATTACACAGCCTATAACTCCGCCTATGGCACCCTCATATGTTTTTTTCGGGCTTATATTGGGGCACATTTTGTGTTTTCCCAAAAAGCTTCCGGTAAAATATGCAAAGGTATCGGTAAGCCATGCGGAAAACATTGCAAAAAGAATTAAAAACAGCCCGTGATATGTAGTATATCCTCTGTCAGGGAAATAATCTGCAATATCTCTGAAATATAAAAGTCTTGTAACCGCATAGGGAAGACCTAACGATGATATTATTACCGCCGCAACATCTTCAAACTTTGTTTTTTCATATTCAAAAAGCATAAATATGAAAAGCAGCAGCACGTAAAGTTCCAGCAGATACTCGGCTTTAAGATTAAGACCGATGCTTTGCAGCTTATCCCCGTATTCGTAATACAAGGGAAAAGCCGTTCCCACAACAAGGCTTAAAACCATAATCGGTTTATTTTGAAGCTTGACTGCGTGATTAAGCTCATAAACCACGAGAAAGCACACAACCATCGCCGCTATTGCAAACAAAAATGTGTTGCGCAGGAAAAGCATAAGAACGCCGCCTGAGGCGCACAGCAAACCAAAAACTATTCTTTTTACCATAATTAAAAGCTCCTCTTTATCCGTCAAACACCGCCGAAGCGACGGTTGCGCTTTTCAAATTCACGCAGCGCCGCAATTAAATCCTCTTCGGAAAAATCGGGCCACAGAACATCTGTAAACCAAAACTCCGAATACGCCGACTGCCATGTGAGGAAATTTGATATTCTGTATTCTCCGCTTGGCCTGATAATCAAATCCGGGTCGGGAATACCGCCTGTATAAAGGCTTTTGGAAATCATATCCTCATCTATTTCGTCAACGGAAATTTCGCCCTTTACCGCTTTGCGGGCAATCTCCTTAACGCTTTGCGTTATTTCGTGACGGCCGCCGTAGTTTACCGCAATATTTAAAATTACATTGCTTTTATCGCGGCTTTGCTTTTCTGTGTTTTCCATAAGTTCCAGCAAATCCGCAGGCATACCCTTGCGCTCACCTATAAAACGCAGACTGATACCTTTTTCCTCGTTTTCCTTTTTTCGGTCGTCCGCCTCCAAAAGATATTCACGGAAAATCTGCATAATGGCGTCGACCTCTTCTTTGGGCCTTTTCCAATTTTCCGTTGAAAAAGCATAAAAGGTCAAATATTTTATACCTATATCAGCGGCAAATTCGCCTATTCTGCGAAAGGTTTTCGCACCCTCAATATGCCCTTCGTAACGGGGAAGTCCTCTTTTTTTCGCCCATCTTCCGTTTCCGTCCATAATTATGCCTATATGCTTTGGCAAAACGGAAAATTCGGGAATATCATTTCTTTTCATAAGCTTTAAAAACAACAATGCGGACCTTCGGACAACCGACCGCAAAAGTCGGCTGCCCTATAAGCCCGAAAAATTATATTTCCATTATTTCCTTTGCTTTTTTATCCGCAACAGCGTCAATCTCTTTAATGAAATCGTCTGTTATCTTCTGAATCTTCGTTTCAGCGTTTTTCTGGTCGTCCTCGGTAATCTCGCTGTTCTTCTTCATCGCCTTGATTTTGTCCATAGCGTCACGGCGGATAGAACGAACCGCAACCTTTGAATCCTCGGCAATTTTGCTTACATCCTTGGAAAGCATTTTTCTGCGTTCCTCGGTAAGAGGCGGGAAGGTAAGACGGATAACCTTACCGTCGTTCTGGGGATTTATGCCGATGTCCGACGCCTGAATAGCCTTTGAAATTGCGTTGATTGTGGAAGCGTCCCAAGGCTGAATAACAAGAATTCTGCCCTCGTTTACCGAAATCGCCGCCATCTGCTGAACGGGTGTAGGCACGCCGTAATAATCAACCACTACCTTATCGAGAACGGCGGCAGACGCTCTGCCCGCTCTCATTGAACCGTATTCCTTTTCGAGAGCCGCAACGGTTTTTGTCATTTTTTCCTTTGTAAAATTAAATACAGACTCCATTATTGCTTTTCCTCCAAAACAAGTGTTCCGATTTGCTCGCCCGACACTGCCTTGACCATATTTTCAGGCTGTTGAAGGTTGAATACGAGTATCGGTATATTATTATCTCTGCAAAGGGAAGCCGCAGTACTGTCCATAACGGCAAGGCCCTTGCTTAAAATGTCATTATGGGTAATTACATCATATTTGATTGCGTCGCTGAATCTGTTGGGGTCCTTATCGTAAACGCCGTCAACATTCGTCGCCTTGAAAATAATATCGGCGTCGATTTCAGCCGCTCTCAATGCCGCCGCAGTATCGGTTGAGAAGAAGGGGTTGCCCGTGCCGCAGCCAAAGATTACAACTCTGCCCTTTTCAAGGTGGCGGATTGCTCTGTTTCGGATATACGGCTCAGCAATTTTATTCATTTCAATCGCAGTCTGAACCCGGACGGTAACGCCTAACTGTTCAAGTGCGTCCGCAAGAGCAAGTGAATTCATAACGGTTGCAAGCATTCCGATATGGTCGGCTCTTGTTCTGTCCATATCGCCGCTGGAACGGCCTCTCCAGAAATTTCCGCCGCCTACGACAATGCCTATCTGCACGCCCATATCTGCCATTTCTTTAATGGCGCTGCAAACGCTGTTTACGGTATTAAAATCAAATCCGTGCTTCCCCTCGCCTGCGAGAACCTCGCCGCTGATTTTAAGAAGCACTCTTTTATATTTCGGTTCCATATAAAACACCTCCGTGATAACTGCACATTTACAATTACCATATTTAGTATATTTTACATTAAAACGCTGTTTATGTAAAGGGGGAAATTACACAATTTAGTCCTGCCATATTCTACAAATTGAGCATTGACTATTTTGTCGCAAAAGGATATAATTTACCTCATACAATAACAGGCGCGGTTTTTCATCATAACTGCGTCTTAATATTTGAGGTGTGTATTTTGGCAAATAAACCTTTTGACATTGTAGGAATATCCGATCAGTTCGGATTAAAAGGCGATTTCACAGGGTATGAAAAAATCAACAACGGTCATATTAACAGCACATTCACTCTGTTTTTCGATGACAACGGCAAATCAAGAAAATATGTTTTGCAAAGGATAAACACGGGCATTTTTACCGACCCCGAAAAGCTTATGAGCAACATTGTGGGCGTAACGGAGCATATCCGCGGAAAAATGAGAGAAAGCGGCAAGGATACAAAGCGCACGACTTTGCGTTTCCGCCCCTGCAAAGAAGGCGGATACTATTTTAAGGACGAAAGCGGCAACTGCTGGCGTGTTTACGATTATATTGACGATGTTTACACCTGCAATATAATTGATTCTGCCGAGGTTTTCTGCAATGCAGGAATAGCTTTCGGAGATTTTCAGAATAATCTTGCGGATTACGACAGCACACAGCTTCACGAAACAATCGAGAATTTTCATAATACCGTTTCCCGCTTTGCCGACCTTAACAAAGCAATTTTAGAAAACCGCTCGGGCAGACTTAACAATGTTCGTGAAGAAGTGGATTTTGCCCTTGAACGCGAGCCGGACACTCATGTGCTTGTTGACCTTATCGAAAAGGGTGAGCTTCCTCTGCGTGTTACACACAACGATACAAAGCTTAACAACATTCTTTTTGACAACACGTCAAACAAAGGTATCTGCATAATTGACCTTGACACGGTAATGCCCGGGCTTTCCCTCTACGATTTCGGCGACAGTATCCGTTTCGGTGCAAACACCGCCGCCGAGGACGAGCAGGATGTTTCAAAGGTTTCATTGAGCCTTGAACTTTACGAGGCTTATGTTAAAGGGTATTTGAGCAGCGCAAAGGACGCGCTTACCGACTGCGAAAAGGAATATCTGCCTTTCTCAGCAAAACTGATGACATATGAATGCGGCATAAGATTTTTGACCGACTACCTTAACGGCGATACATATTTCAAGACGGAATATCCCGAACACAATCTTGTCCGTTGCCGTACCCAATTTGCTCTTGTTGCGGATATGGAAAAGAAAATGGACAAAATGGTTGAAATCACAAAGAAATACTGCTGATATTCAAGGATTTAAGCATAAAAAACAGGCGTTCTCCGCAATGGAGAACGCCTGTTTTTTGACTGTCAATCTAAGCCCGAAAAGAAATCATCATAACTGCAATCATATATTTTCTTTAAAGCGATAATAACACCGGCTCTGATATTCAACTCGCCGGCTTCATACTTTGCATAAGTCGTTCTGCCAATATCACAACCTTGTCGCTGTAATTCTGCACAGAGTTTTTCTTGTGATAATCCTGATGCATCTCTTAATCGCCTGAGAGTTTTCTGCAAATTGGCGGCGGGGGCAAGCCCCCGCCCTACGAGGTTGGAATTGGTTTTGCGGAAATTTTGCGGGACGATGAAAGGCATCGTCCCCTACGAGGCAACCATCATTTTAATCGAACTTGTAGGGGCGGGTCTCTGCGCCCGCCCGATAGGTTACTGTAATTTGGCGGCGGGGGCAAGCCACCCGCCCTACCATATTGCAACAAAGTGACCGAGGGGTTTTACGCGGGCGATTCGTGATGTATAGTGTAATAACATAGTAAACAGGAGTGCAAGGAC